>JARXAN010000057.1 GCA_029865895.1 Actinomycetota bacterium | reverse complement strand
TGGTGGGTAAACTCTAGGTGGCTGGGGGCGTTAGCTCAGCCGGTTAGAGCAGCGGACTCATAATCCGTCGGTCGCGGGTTCAAGTCCCGCACGCCCCACCATCACATGGCATAGTCATTGACCGAAGGAGTAGGTGTGCTGGAATTCTCCCTATCGGTCATTGAATCAATTGGATTACTCGGGGCAGCCATACTTATCGCCATTGAGGTGATAATTCTTCCCATCCCATCCGAGTTGGTGCTACTGCTAACGGGCGTAAATGTTGGTCTTGGCACTTTGACTTTCTGGGGCGCCGTATTGGCAACCACCGTGGGCTCGCTGGTTGGAGCCGCAATCCTTTACCTAATCGGTTGGTGGGTAAGTGAAGAACGAATTCGAGCTCTTGTAGATCGTTACGGCAAGTACGTTGGCTTCCATGCCAAGGATTTCGATAAGGCCACAGACTTCTTTGACCGCTACGGAGTTCAAATAGTGCTGTTCGGACGGCTGATTCCGGTAGTGCGAAGCTTGGTGAGCATCCCCGCTGGGCTAACTCGGATGAACCCCTACAAGTTCTTCCTATTCACGGCCATTGGAAGCTCTATTTGGAACACCGCTTGGATTACAGCAGGATTCGTGCTTGGCGAAAACTGGGAGGTTGCGGAGCAGTTCTCTTCAGTGGTTGATTACATCGTTTATGCGGTAATCGCATTTATAGCAATTCAACTAGTGATTCGCTTTGTGAAGGCTAGAAAGTCTCGGCCTTAGGGTTTTTTGGCTAGGTAGCAGCTGGCGCAGAGCGACTCATAGGTCACTTGATCGCCATCGATGGCCACCTGAGCACCATCGAACGTGAACTTTCCATTTACCAGCCTGGCGTTGAACATCGCCTTACGTCCGCAGCGGCAGATGGTCTTGAGCTCCTCGAGCGAGTGTGCAATCTCCAACAGTCGCAGTGAACCCGGGAAAGCATCGGTTCTAAAATCGGTGCGGATTCCATAGGCCAAGACTGGAATGCCATCCAACACCGCTATTTCGAGACACTGATCGACCTGATCGCGGGTCAGGAACTGAGCCTCATCTATCAGCAGGCAAGCGATCGAGTTCCCAGTGTCTGCCGCAAAAGCTGCAGTGCGTTCCGCGAGCAGGTGCCTGAGGTTCATCTTTGGCTCAACCAGGAAATCAACTTGCCGAGTTACTCCGAGGCGAGAGACGATGCTGCGGTCTCCTTTGGAGTCGATAGCTGGCTTGGCTAAAAAGACATGCTGAGAGCGCTCCTCATAGTTGAATGCTGCCTGCAGCAGGGCTGTGCTCTTGCCGGAATTCATCGCTCCGTAGCGGAAATATAGTTTGCTCATCGCTAGAAATCCTAGGAGAGTTCAGGCCTTTTGTTTGACAACTCTCAGGCTTTGGGTTTATCGTTCCTAAACCGGTTCAGAACGTAGGGGAAGACGGATCTGGATCGGAGGAAATTGCCAAACGTCGATTTATGGGTGTTTAGCGCACCCGTCGAAGCGATGGGCCAAATCAATAGCATTTTGGCCGAGTTTGGCGCGTCCGGATCCTTCCATGGTCAACCACTTGAGGTAAACACAGTTCAAATTCGCGTCCAGGCGGATTTGCCTGAGTACCAAATCCCAGACCTGGTCTCAGCTTTGGCCAAGACCAGTGCAACCTTCGAACTCAATAGCTTTGCTGAACACTCAGAGCGCTTCCTACATCACCCATCGTTAGGCATCTGCAGGAATGAGTTCGACCAGGCGGGCGAAGTAGTGCTCAGGGTCGGGCAACTGGAGCAGCTGCTTCTGGAGACGAGAGGCAACTTATCCGATTTCTCCCGTGGCTTTAGACGCCTTACCGGCGTCCCGTGGCTGGATTTAGTGGAACCCTATAGAAAGGTCGCGGATTACGCGATAGCGCTTCCTAGGGCCGTCTAGACGTTTCTGAACGCTAGAACCGCGTTGTGGCCACCAAAGCCAAAGCTGTTGCTGATTGCAATTGCATCGCGGCGAGCAAGTTTGGTTGGTGTGCGTGGAACGTTTAGATCGATTGCAGGATCTTGGTTGTCCAGGTTTATGGTCGGGGGAGCCATTTGCTCACTCAGGGCCAGAATCGTAAAGACTGCTTCCACTGCTCCAGCTCCACCAAGAAGGTGTCCGGTTGCAGACTTGGTAGCGGCAACCACTAGATTCTGGGTGTGATCGCCAAACACTCGCTTGATTGCGGTGTACTCGGCAATGTCGCCAACCGGAGTTGAAGTTGCGTGGGCATTTACGTGCTCAACATCCTTGATGTCTGCTCCGGACTGTGCCAGCGCTGCTAGCACCGCACGGGCAGCTCCAGAGCCCTCTGGGTCTGGTGCGGTGATGTGATACGCGTCAGAAGTGACAGCCCCACCAACGATTTCACAGTAGATCTTTGCGCCACGAGCCAGTGCTGACTCCAGCGGCTCTAGCACAAGGGCTCCAGCGCCTTCTCCCATGACGAATCCATCACGATCGACGTCGTATGGCCTAGATGCCTTAGTTGGGTCGTCATTGCGCTTGGAAAGAGCATGCATTGCTGCAAATGCAGCAATTGGCAGCGGGTGGATAGCTGCTTCCGCGCCACCGGCTACCACGACATCGGCTTCACCGGTCTGAATTCTGTGGAAAGCATTTGCAATGGACTCGTTGCCGGATGCACATGCCGAGACTGCGGTGCGGACACCAGCTCTAGCGCCAAGGTCCATACCGATTGCAGCTGCCGGTCCATTTGCCATCAGCATGGGAACAGTCATTGGAAGAACTCTTCTTGGACCGCGCTCACGAAGCGTGTCGTAGGCATCCAAAAGTGTCCAGACGCCACCGATTCCAGTGGCAAAGTCAACGGCTAATCGCTCAGGTTCAACCTCTGGGGAACCTGCGTCCTCCCAGGCCTGTCGCGCAGCAATCAGGGCAAACTGGCTGGAGGGGTCGAGGCGCTTTGCCTCCTGTGGGGTCAAAATCTCGCTGGCGGCAACCTTGGCCTGGCCTGCGAAGGTAACTGGCAACTCATGACGAGCTACCCACTCATAGTCGAGAGTTGAGATGCCGGACTGACCGGCTAGAAGATTGGCCCAGCTGGACGCGGCATCGCCACCCAATGGTGTGGTTGCACCAATTCCGGTGACGACGACGCGACGCATGCTGTTACTAAGCCTGTGCTGCGGTGATGAAGTTAACCGCGTCAGCTACGGTGATGAGGTTCTTTACTTCCTCGTCTGGGATCTTGACGCTGAACTTGTCCTCAGCGTTTACCACGATGGTCATCATCGAGATTGAGTCGATGTCTAGGTCGTCAGTGAAAGACTTGTCCATCTGTACTGCGTCTGCAGCGATACCGGTCTCGTCGTTTACTAGTTCTGCAAGTCCTGCTAGGACCTCTGCCTGCGAAAGAGCCATTTTTCTCCTTGAAGTGATTGAGTCGGTTTATTTTACGGCAGTTCCACCACTTGCGCCGCGAAGGCAAGCCCCGCGCCGAAGCCAATTTCAAGCGCATAGCCACCGCTTTTTACTTTGCCCTCGGCCAGCAATCGGTGCATGGCCAGTGGAATCGAAGCAGCTGAAGTGTTTCCGGTGTAGACAATGTCGCGCGCTACAACCACCGAGTCAGGAAGTTCTAATTGCTTGGCGAATTCATCGATGATTCGAATGTTTGCCTGGTGGGTAACCAAAGCACTTAGGTCACTTGCTTCTAAACCGGATTCAGCTAAGGCTTGCTTTGCAACCTTTGCCATCTCCCAAACCGCCCAGCGGAAGACCGACTGGCCCTCCTGGATCAGGGTTGGCCATTCGGCCTTACCCTCTTTGAAATCAAGGATCGAGCTGGTCATGCCGACTTTGTCCCAGTTAGCACCATCTGAACCCCACACCGACTTTGAGATTCCTGGGTGATCGCTTGGGCCAACAATCGCCGCTCCAGCGCCGTCTCCCAGTAGGAAACTGATCGAGCGGTCGGTTGGGTCGATGAAGTCCGAAAGCTTCTCTCCACCAACCACCAGCACATACTTGCTGGTACCGGATCTAACCAACGCGTCCGCCTGGGCTATGCCGTAGCAGTATCCCGCACAGGCAGCCGAGATGTCGTAGGCAGCAGCTCCATGAGCTCCAACCAGCTCTGCTAGAAGTGATGCTCCAGAAGGGGTCTGGTAGGGGAACGTAATCGTGGCCAGGATAACTGTCCCGATTTCGGCGGGATCGATGCCTGATTTCTCGATAGCTTCCTTGGATGCTTCCACAGCCATATCGATTAGGGACTGCTCTGAATCTGCTCGCTTGCGAGTCACGATTCCGGTGCGCTGCCTAATCCACTCATCGGATGAGTCAATCGGACCAGCGATGTCATCATTGGTCACGGTCTGGTGACCACGTGATGCACCAAGCGCGTAGATCCTGGTGAACTCGACGGCTTTGGTTTGATTCAGGGTCTTCATTACGCTCCGATTTTCTCGAGGTCTGCGCTCGACTTTAGGGCCACGGCAGTTGCGGATGGCATGCCTCGTTTTGCCAAGCCAGCAAGTGCTCCAGCCGGAGGAAGTTCGATAACTGTGGGGGAGAGCACATCCATACCTTGCATGCACAGATCCCAGCGGACCGGGTTCGAAACTTGAGAAACCAAAGAGGCAAGGAATGTCTCACCGGAGTTGACCTCACCGCCATCGACGTTGCTCCACAGCCTGATAGTTGGATCCTTTGCAATAACCGCTGACGCAGCTGCTGCAAGCTTCTCAACGGCTGACTGCATGTAGCTGGTGTGGAAAGCCCCGGCAACCTTGAGTTCAATAACCCTTGCCTTCTCCGGTGGGCTGGCAACCAAAGCCTCAATCGCCGCTTTTGATCCAGCGGCAACAATCTGACCGGCTCCGTTGTAATTCGCTGCAGAGAGACCAAGCTGGCCCAATGCCTCGAGAACCTGAGCCTCATCGCCACCAAGAACTGCGGCCATTGAAGTTACTTCCAATTTCGCAGCCTCGGCCATGGCGTTTGCTCTTATTGAGACCAGCTGCATGGCTTCTGCGTCGGTGATGACTCCGGAGATTGCAGCGGCTGCAAATTCACCAACTGAGTGTCCAACGACACCATCAACCCCGTTTAGGTCGATTGCAGTTCTGGCAGCAGCAATTGCAGCAGCAACAATCAGTGGCTGAGCGTTCTCTGTCGCTTTGATCTCCTCTTCGGCTGCAGTGGTGCCTAGGCGCACTAGGTCATTGTTGGCGGCTAGACCCAGTTCTCGAACTTTCTGCTCGAAGCCGGGAACATTCTCAAACCAATCCTTTAGGAAACCCTCTGATTGGGAACCTTGGCCCGGACACATCAAGATACGCATCAATACAAACTACCTTTTCAATCCAAATTCGTTGTCATTTATGGCACCCAACAGCAAAGCCACTTGGAGCACAAAGGCGGTTCGGGCATCAGTTGGGTCCGCGGAAATTTCCTCGTAGATGCGCTTGAGTCGGTATCTAACGGTGTTGGCGTGCACAAAAAGGGTCTTTGCCGTCAGTTCCAGCGATCGGCCGCAGTCGAGATAGGCCCGTAGTGTTCCTAAGAGCTCCGGGGAGGTCTTGGCAAGCGGCAGGTAGTAAGTCTCAATCAGAGTCTGTCTAGCAAGTGCATCACCTGCCAGTGCTCGTTCCGGTAGTAGCTCATCGGCAGCGAGTGGTCTGCTGTCTGAACCTACGCTTAGGGCCACCGAGTGCGCCGCGAGTGCGCTCCTGGCGCTGCGAGGGGCATCGGAAACGGTGGCAACCGTCTTTCCTAGGATCAAAGGTCCCGGTCCGAAAAAGATCTCCAACTGGGAGGCGATGGCCTGAATGGCCGCATCTGGCTTGTCAATCGCAGCCATTAGGCCGATGACCACAACCTGCCTGCGACCCTGAATTCCAAGTAGCAAATCGCTGCCGGCCTTGCGTGCTATTTTGCGCATGGCATCAGGGTCCGGGTTTGGGTTTGCAATGCCTAGCAAAACCGCAACTTGACCGTCACTTCGCCAGCCCAGGGCAGCAACACGGGAGCTGATCTCTTGTGAGGTCTCGCCCGAGATGATGCTGTCCACAACCAGGGCTTCAAGACGAGCATCCCAAAGGCCTCTGGCTTCAGCCGCCTTGGCGTAGACATCGGCAGCGCTGAATGCGATGTCTCGAGAGTAGCGAAGCACTGATTCGGTAAGGTCTGGGTGCTCTGCAACGACTCGAGCCTCAACCATTTCCACCACAACTCGAATCAGCTGCAAAGTCTCTTGCAGTGAGATCGAACGCAGCAGTTCGCGAGGAGCATTTCCGAAGACATCGGCTGCCACCCAAGGCTGACTAGATGGATCCTGGTACCACTGGATGAAGCTCGTAATGCCATTTTGCGCCACGGAGCCAATAGCCGCCCTGCGGGCAGGAGGCATCGAGCGATACCAGGGCAAAGTCTCATCCAAGCGACTAAGAGTCGCTGTTGCGAGCTCGCCAGCTATTGATTGCAGCCAGGCGAGATGCTTAGGCGTCGCCACCGGCCGATCCACTGGTTCCGGCGTTTACATCGTGCAGGCGGTACTTGTCGATTGCCTGCTGAGGCACAGCGCGGTCAATCTTGTCCTTCTCGACCAGCTGCTCAAGAACACGAACCGCAATAGACGGTCCGTCAATCTTGAAGTGGCGTCGTGCCGCGGGTCTGGTGTCTGAGAAACCAAAACCGTCAGCTCCCAAGGTTGCATAGGCACCTGGAATCCAAGGTCTAATCATGTCTGGGACCGCGTGCATGAAGTCAGAGACACCGAGCTTTGGACCCTTAGCGTCAGCTAAGCGCTGCGCCACATAGGAAACCGGAGCCTCCTCGTTCGGATAGAGGAACTTGCGCTCGTCGCAGGCAAGCCCATCGCGACGAAGTTCTCCCCAGCTGGTTACCGACCAAACATCTGCCGATACGCCCCACTCCAAAAGCAGCTGCTGGGCTTCGAGGGCCCAAGGAACTGCTACACCTGAAGCAAGAATCTGCGCCTTGTGACCGTCTGCCGAGTTCTTTGAGATCAAGTGCATTCCCTTGAGGATGCCGTCGACATCAACTGCTTCTGGCTCTGCAGGCTGCAACATTGGCTCGTTGTAAACGGTCAGGTAGTAGATGACGTTTGGATCTGGGTGGTTCCCGCCATACATTCGCTCAAGACCAGCCTTGGTGATGTGGGCGATCTCATAGCCGTAGGCAGGGTCGTAAGCCACTACCGCAGCGTTGGTGCTTGCGATGACGAGGGAGTGACCATCAGCGTGCTGGAGACCTTCACCAGTCAAGGTTGTGCGTCCAGCGGTTGCACCGATCATGAAGCCACGAGCCATCTGGTCTCCGGCAAGCCAGACCTGGTCTGCCGTGCGCTGGAAACCGAACATCGAGTAGAAGACGTAGATCGGAATGATTGGTTGGCCGTGGGTGGCGTAGCTGGTTCCGGAGGCGGTGAAGGCTGCCATGGAGCCAGCCTCGTTGATTCCGGTGTGCAGGATCTGGCCGTTGGTCGCTTCCTTGTAGCTAAGAAGCAGGTCACGGTCCACCGACATGTACTTCTGGCCATTCGGGTTGTAGATCTTCGCGGTAGGGAAGAAGGCGTCCATACCAAAGGTGCGCGCCTCATCGGGAATGATCATCTGGATGCGCTCACCGGTGCCATCGGACTTTAGAAGGTCCTTCAGCATTCGAACGAATGCCATGGTGGTTGCGACTTCTTGGTTACCGGATCCGGCGCGTGGAACGGCGTATGCCTTCTCCTCTGGCATAGCAAAGTCCACGTACTTCGTGCGACGCTCAGGCAGGTAGCCACCTAGCTCACGGCGACGCTCGTGCATGTACTGAATCTCAGGGCTGTCGCTTCCCGGGGTGTAGTAAGGAGGCTGATATGGATCTGCCTCAAGCTGAGCGTCAGAGATTGGGACGCGCATTGCATCTCTGAAGTCCTTTAGGTCATCCAAGGTCATCTTCTTCATCTGGTGGGTTGCATTGCGACCCTCGAACCTCTTACCGAGGCCGTATCCCTTGATGGTCTTCGCGATGATTACGGTTGGCTGGCCCTTGTGGTTGACGGCGGCCTGATAAGCGGCGTAGATCTTGTTGTAGTCGTGGCCACCGCGCTTGAGGTCCCAAATCTGGTCGTCTGACAGGTGGTCAACCAGCTGCAGAGTCTTTGGATCGCGAGCGAAGAAGTTCTCGCGGACAAACTTGCCGGACTCAGTCTTGTAGGTCTGGTAGTCACCATCTGGAGTGCGGTTCATCAGGTTAACCAAGGCACCTTCGTGGTCGTTGGCCAGTAGGCTGTCCCACTCGCGTCCCCAGATCACCTTGATAACGTTCCAGCCCGCGCCGCGGAAGAAGGATTCAAGTTCCTGGATGATCTTGCCGTTACCGCGAACCGGTCCGTCAAGACGCTGCAGGTTGGCGTTGACCACAAAGGTCAGATTGTCTAGCTGCTCGTTTGCCGCTAGCTGCAGGGCACCGCGGCTTTCGACCTCGTCCAGCTCACCATCGCCAAGGAAAGCCCAAACGTGCTGACCTGAGGTGTCCTTGAACCCGCGACCTTCTAGGAAACGGTTGAACTGAGCCTGATAGATCGCGTTGATTGGTCCAAGACCCATCGAAACGGTAGGGAACTGCCAGAAGTCCGGCATCAACCTTGGGTGCGGGTAGCTTGGCAGACCACGACCAGGCTTAGGCCTGGACTTTTCCTGACGGAAGTTATCCATTTCGTCGGCGGAGATTCTGCCCTCTAGAAATGCACGAGCGTATGGTCCAGGGGAGGCGTGACCCTGAACAAAGATCGAGTCTGGACCCTGTGGGTGGTCGTGGCCCTTGAAGAAGTGGTTGAAACCGACCTCGTAGAGCGAAGCACTCGAGGCGAAAGATGATATGTGTCCACCAACTGAGATGCCAGGACGCTGGGCACGGTGCACCATGACGGCAGCATTCCAACGCATCCATGCGCGGTAGGTGCGCTCGATGGCTTCATCGCCGGGGAACTGTGGCTCATCCTCTGGGCTGATGGTGTTGATGTAGTCCGTGGTTGGAACCAAGGGAACATTCAGCTGGAGTTCGTGGCTTCGACGAAGCAATGACTGCATGATCTCGCGAGCCCGGCCTCTGCCGTGACGCTGCGCTACTGCGTCGAGTGATTCAAGCCACTCTGCCGTCTCCTGCGGGTCTAGGTCTGACACTGCTGGAACAAATGCATCTTGGTCGTTAAACGACATCAAAGCCTCTTTTCGTGGCTGCTTTACCGAATTTGCCCTTTTAGGGCTCGATAAGTCTATTCGGCTTGGAATGATTTCGCAGGCGTTGTAGGTTTTATTGAGCATCGAAAGGCAGACATGATTACCGTTGGCGACCTAGCACCAGATTTCACCCTCACGAACCAGCACGGCGAGGAAGTGACCCTCTCTGATTTCCGCGGCGTGAAGCCGGTGGTATTGGTGTTCTACCCACTTTCCTTCAGTGGAATTTGCACCGGTGAGCTTTGCGAGCTCAGAGACAACCTTCAGCTTCTTGAGTCTGACGGCATCGAGCTGCTGGCGATCAGCGTTGACTCCAAGTATGTGCAGGCGAAGTTTGCAGAGTCTGAGGGCTATAAGTTCAGCGTCCTGGCAGACTTCTGGCCACACGGCGAGGTTGCTTCAAAGTACGGTGTGTTCATTGCGGAACGTGGCATCTCCACCCGCGCAACCTTCGTGATAGACAAGTCGGGGGAGGTCGCAGCCAAATTTGAGACCAGCCCGGGCGAACCAAGAAAACTTTCCGACTACAAAAATGCACTTGAGTTGGTTTAGCGGCAAAAAACCACTAAGCTCTTCT
>JARXAN010000071.1 GCA_029865895.1 Actinomycetota bacterium | reverse complement strand
CTTGCCATTGCCCTGGTTTACGAAGGCAGGCGAGACGAGGCAGAGTATGAGCCGAAGCTTCCAAAGGGAAACTTTGCCGATGTGCTTGCAGAAACCGAAGCCATTCAAGAAGAACTCTTGGAACTTCAAACCAAGTACCGATTGCCTAAGGAAACCCAATTGGAACTAGGTATGTCCTGGGCAATCTATCGCTGGGCCTCTGGCGCGCGGTTAGACGATGTACTCAAGCTTTCTGCGCTGTTGCCTGGGGATTTCATCAGATGGACCAAGCAGCTAATTGACCTGCTCGATCAGATTTCCAAGGGTGCGGACCCGGAGGTCGCAAAGACTGCCTATGACGCCATGGATCAGGTCAAACGCGGCATTGTTGCCTACAGCTACTACGTCTAGGTTTTAGGCTTGTTTGGTGATGATGCAGCTGCTGTGGAGAATCCCTCTCGCCGTCTTTGGCTCAGCCTTGGCGTTGTTCGCATTTCCAACCGAAGGCGTTTGGATAGTTGCCCTTTTGATCCCGGGACTAATCTTCCTGGCAACTCGAGGCATGGGATTCTGGGCTGCAACAGCACTGGGCTTTCTAGCCGGGCAGATTTACTACATCACTCACATTGAATGGCTGGCCCTGTATTTGGGTCCGGTACCGCTTTTAGCCCTCAGTACTTTGATGTCGCTTTACTTTGCACTAGGAGTCGGTGCTACCGCTTGGCTTTACAAGCGACTCAGGCCCAAGGGCTTCGGTGTGATCGCATTTGCCGTTGGAGCAACCAGCATTTGGACACTTAGGGAGTGGTTGGGTTCGAACTTCCCATACGGCGGTTTCCCCTGGTCGCGATTGGGGATGACGCAGGCTGGAGGTTGGTTTGCCAATTACGCATGGTGGGGCGGAATCTCGCTGATTAGCTTCGCGATGGTTTTGATCTCGATGCTATTGGCACTGATGTTTCTGGAGTTCAGAAAGCGCAAGCCAGAGAAGTTGATTCCGATGGCGGCAATTGTACTGGTGGCAACATTGGTGCCGCTGGCGACACCGATCGGCCTAGGTACCGAAAAGGTGGGGGAGATCCGGATTGCTGCGGTGCAGGGCAATGCCTTGGCTGGGCTGTTCTCCAATCAAGAGCGCGGTGCCATCTTGCAAAACCACCTTGACGCGAGCTATGCCAGCATTCCAAAGGGTGAGAAACTCGACCTAATTGTCTGGCCCGAGAATGCTTCCGACGTCTCGCCGCTAGATTCAGCTGAGGCGCGAGCGGAAATCGACACTTTGGTGGCGGAATATGGTGCTCCGATTACATTCGGAACCATCACCCGACGCGGCGAAGAGGTCTACAACTCGACTATTTTCTGGGAGCCCGAGCTTGGGCCAACCGACTACTACGACAAAAAGCGGCCGGTTCCGTTCGCTGAGTACGTGCCGGATAGGGCATTTTGGCGCAGCCTTGCACCGGATCTAATTGACTTGGTGCCGAGGGGATATTCCTTCGGCAGCCGGGATGGGATTTTCGCTAACGACAAGTTCACCGTCGGCAGCTTGATCTGCTTCGAAATTGCAGCGGATGACATTCCCCGAGGCCTTGCTCGTGAAGGCGCGGAGCTAATCCTCTCGCAGACTAACAACGCTGATTTTGGTTACAGCGACGAGACCTTCCAGCAGGCTGCCATCGCAAGACTGAGGGCCATCGAAACCGGACGCGCGGTGGTGAATATCTCAACCGTTGGGCTCAGCGCAATTTACCTGCCGGATGGCTCGGTGCCCGATGAGCTCACCTGGTACACGGCCGATGCGATGGTTCAGAACGTCCCTTTGATTCGGGGTAATACTCCGGCGACCGGAATTGGTCTTTGGTTTGATGGCTTCAATGCTGCGTTGGCTCTTGGCTTTTTGGCAGTTGGCATTAGGCGCAAAAAATGAAAACCCTGGTCATGATGCCGACCTTCAATGAGATTGAGACTCTGGAGCGCTCGGTTAAGGAGCTGTTCCGACACAATCCTGATGTTGAGCTTCTGGTAATTGATGACAACAGCCCGGATGGCACGGGGGAGCTAGCCGATCGGTTAGCTAGAGAGAATCCAAAAACCCACGTCTTACACCGAGCAGGCAAACAGGGATTGGGCAAGGCCTATCTGGCTGGAATTAGCTGGGGGATAGCTCAAGGCTTCGAGCTATTGGTGCAAATGGATGCAGACGGCAGTCATCGTGCCGAAGACCTACCGAATTTGCTGGCGCAATCCAGCCTCGAAGGCCTGGTCATTGGATCGCGCTGGATACCCGGGGGAGCGGTGCACAACTGGCCCTGGTATCGCAAGGCGATATCGCGTTTTGGTAATTTCTACGCCGCAAAAATGCTGGGCTCCGATTTGGGCGACCTAACGGCTGGCTTCCGGGTTTATGGCAAGGAGCTACTGATTCAGTTGCCACTGCAAAACGTGGCGGCCCAGGGTTATGGGTTTCAGGTGGAGATGACCAAGAACGTGCTGTCAGCTGGGAAAAGGGTTGTGGAGGTTCCAATTCAGTTTGTGGAGCGTGCAAACGGCTCCAGCAAAATGACCACTGCCATCGTGCTGGAAGCTTTTGTGCTGGCCAGCAAGTGGGGTTTTGAGCGCCTGATTAGGCGGTAAGGCGTCCGCGTGAGCGACGCTCTCGCATCTCTGCGAGTACCTCAGCCAATAGTTCTTCTAGCTCGTCACGGGTGCGTCGTTCTAAGACCATGTCGTAGTGAGAACGCTTCTCATCAACCTGCAGGCCAGTGACTTCGATCTCTGCACCGTTTTCGAGACGAATTGCGATTGCACCGCAATCGGAGCACTCCCAGGTTTGCGGTAGTTCGGCGTCCATAGAGAAAACCACGGAGAAGGTGTGGTCAAGTTTGCAGCGGAATTCACATCGCTGTCGGCTTGCAAGCTCCACACCGCGGTCGCTCTCAAGTGATTGGGACCCAAGTCTCATACCGCGCATAGATTCAGCCATGCACAGCCCAACTAGAGATCTAGCGGGGTAATTCCAAAACTTTGCGATTCACAGCAAGCCCTCAGAATTGGAAGAGGTCCACCCGGTCCGAGACTATTCCGGTTGCCCCGAGGGCGATAAGCGACTTTCCCTCGGCAGGATCATTGACGGTCCAAAAATGAACCTCAAGGCCGCAACGCCTAGCCCTGGAAATGAATCTTGGGGTATCGAGCCGGATGGGACCAAAGTTGCGGGGGATTTGAATGGCGTCAAAGTTCTTGGCGATCGCAGAAAAACCAAGTCCAAACAAAAGGTTGCTCAGCCAAAGTCCAAGCACCTCGCTACTGGAGGAGCTGGTTGCACAGGGCTTTGTCAGAAGCTTCAAAGTTTTGAGTTTTCTAGCCCGAGAGAAACTCGAAACTAAAACCCGATCGTGGGCATTTAGTTGGTTTATCGTCCTGGCTGTTGCTTCACAACCCGCTTCAGCCTTGACATCGAGGTTGAGTTTCAGATCCGGAAAGTGCTCGAGCACCTGATGCAGGCTTGGCACCTTAGAGCCGTTGGTGAGCGAGATTTCGGATAGTTCGGCAAACGTTAGTTCGCTGATCTTCAGGGGGAGTCGCGCAACTCTCTCAAGGTCATCATCGTGAAACAGCACGGCGACGCTGTCTTTCGTGGCGTGGACATCAGATTCAATATGGGTGGCACCGTGCTTTAGGGCTTCTTCAAATGCGGCAATCGAGTTTTCGTCAATGTCATTGCGATGCTGACTCAGGCCACGGTGGGCGAGTAGGTGCGGGCGACTGGTGGCGAAATAGTGCTTGCTGCTGGAATTCGACAAAACTGCCCCTAATCTTTAGCCGTGGACCAGTCTAATTTCGTGTTTCGCTTTCTAAAGCTGAACTTCGGGCTGTTTGTCTACGGTATCGGCATCGCCATGATGGTTCATGCCTCCATCGGACTTGCACCGTGGGATGTTCTAGCCCAGGGAATCTCCAAGCAGACCGGTCTAACTTTCGGCCAATCCACCATCGCGGTCAGCGTCATGGTGCTGATGGCTTGGATTCCACTCAAGGTGAAGCCCGGTATCGGTTCGATCCTGAATGCCGTTTTACTCGGTGTCTTTGCTGACTTCTGGCTCCCCTTGATGCCCAAGCTCGATGGCTACATCTCCCAGCTGGTCTGGTTTGTGCTGGGACTTTTTGTGATTTCCTTCGCCACCGGACTATACATCTCGTGCGGAATGGGTAAAGGCCCCAGAGACGGCCTAAATACGGGCATCGCCCAGCGTTTCAAGCTGCCTTTTTGGCAGGCTAGATCGATTGTTGAGGTCGTTGTGGTAGCGGTTGGGTTCCTGCTCGGTGGCCAGGTACGTGAGGGAACGTTGATCTTTGCCTTTGCCATTGGTTACCTCAACCAATTGGGATTGCGGCTTTTCAAACTGGTCGATAAAAAGGGCAAGCTGTGACCGATCGGCATCGAGTCTCCAGTCGGGCCGTGATTCTGGATCCAAATTACAAGTTTTTGCTATTCCTATCGCGCTTTGACCCAGGCACCGATCTTCCGCCACAGTGGGTTTTCCCTGGCGGCGGCGTTGAGAAAGACGAGGAACCGCTAGCTGGAGTAGTCCGCGAGGTATTCGAGGAAACCGGTAGGCAATTCGCTCACCATGCCTTTGAACCCATTAGGGCCATATGGCATCCAATGGACGACACGAGACTTCATGACACCGGTGAGGCACATTTCTTTGAGCTGAAAGTCTCCGAGCCATTTGAACCAAGTTCTGAGAACTGGACCGATAACGAACACCGAGACACAGTTACGCATCGCTGGGTGTCTATCAGCGAAATACTCTCGGAGCAGTTGTGGGTGGGACCTTCCGGAGCAATTGAGCTTCTAATCGAGCGGTACGGGAGCCAGGGGCCAGAAGCCCCGCCACATCAAGGTTCATAACGCCGATAATAAACATTATGTCAAGTAATGTTTATTTAGCCCTCTCCTCGATTGCGCTGTTTTGAATTACTTGACTTGGGTGGCGTGTGACCACTGCACTAGCTTTTGCTGTGCGGCGCCGGACTCTAAAGCTGACTTTGCAACTTCAAATGCGTTCTGCAATCGATCATCAATCGACTCAGACACTAAAGCTGGATTCTTGGCAAGTTGATAGGCGGCAATACCTGCGGCGCTGTTTAGCAGCACAACTTCTTTGACTGCCGAGAGGTTACCGGTTAGATCTCCGGCGAATAATGCCGCTGCCACTTCCGCGTTGTGCTTGGCATCGCCACCGATGAGCTGCGCCAGGGTGATGTTTGGGTTCACGAATCTCTCGGTCGTGAACTCAGTGACCTGACCGCCTGAAACCTGCCAAATGTGCGTCGGAGCAGTTACCGAAAGCTCATCCAAACCGTCTTTTGACCTAAAAACGAGGCCGGTTCTCCCCCGCTGGGCAAGTTCTTGAGCCATTAGCGGCGCAATGTCAGGGTTTGAAACCCCAAGGGCAGTCGCAATCGGCTGGGCTGGGTTGGCCAGTGGTCCTAGGAAGTTGAATGTGGTTGGGACTCCCAACTGTTTGCGAACCGTGGCCACGTAACGCATTGCCGGGTGGAAACTGGGGCAAAGAAGAATGTGATTCCAACCTCTTTGAACACTTCCGCCACCTGAGCCGGCGCTAAATCGAGGCGAATACCCAAGACTTCCAGCATCTCGGATGACCCGGTCTTGCCAGATGCCGACCTTGATCCGTGCTTCAGCACAGGGATTCCAGCTGCAGCGGTGACAACCGATGCCATCGAGCTGATGTTCACGGTGCCCACCAGGTCTCCCCCGGTGCCGACAATGTCAACCGCATCGCTTCCGGTATTCAGCAGCACTGCATTTTCCAGCATGACATCGACTAAGCCGGCAAGTTCGGCGACGGTCTCCCCCTTGGAGCGCAACGCCATCATAAAAGCGCCAATTTGAGCTTCGGAGGCCTCGCCCGCCATGATCTGGCGCAGTGCCCAGCCAGCGGAGTCTCTCGAGAGGTCCTCCCCCGCCAAAAGGGAGCTGAGGGTGCTTGGCCAGCTTTGTTCTGTCATGCGAGCAGTCTATCGAGGCAATTTATGCCCCTCAGTCCAAAAATTCTTAGATATTCCGCTGTTTTGAGGGGCCTTCGAGCCTGGTTGGTGGGGTAAACTGTAGTCATGTCCGCAACCACTATGCCTGCCGCACACGGCGGGACCATCAATAGACCTAACGCGACCAGCGTGGGAACCATCGTCTGGCTCGGCAGTGAAGTTATGTTCTTCGCGGGCCTTTTTGCCATGTACTTCAGCCTCCGCGCTGGTGCTCCGGACCTCTGGGCAAATGACACTCAGATTTTGAACGTCCCATTTGCCCTGGTTAACACCCTGATCTTGGTTGCCAGCTCCTTCACCGCGCAGTTCGGGGTATTTGCTGCCGAGCGCATGCAGCCAAAGCGCACCGGCTGGTCCCCTGCTAAATGGGGAATGGTCGAGTGGTTCTTCCTCACCTACGTAATGGGTTCTGTCTTCGTTGCCGGACAGGTTTGGGAGTACGCGATGCTGGTTTCTGAGGGTATCTCCCTCAGCTCGAACTCCTATGGTTCGGCCTTCTACATCACCACTGGATTCCACGCTCTGCACGTGACCGGCGGTTTGATCGCATTCTTGCTCGTTATTGGTCGCGCATACGCTGCCAAGAACTTCGGCCACAAGGAAGCCACCAGCGCAATCGTGGTCTCCTACTACTGGCACTTCGTCGATGTGGTGTGGATCGGACTATTCGTAGTCGTCTACATCTTGAAATAAATGGAGAAACTGTTGAACCAGGAAAAGCCGATGCGCCGTCGCCCTTGGGCGATTGGTTTCGTAATCTTTCTAGGACTCGTGCTATCCGGAGGCGGCTACGCAGCCGCCACCAATGTGGTTCAGTCCGAAGTATCAAGCGCTGACCAGGTGGCAGAGGGTCGCAAGCTCTTCTTGGCGAACTGTGCCAGCTGCCATGGATCAAATGGCGAGGGTGCAATTGGTGGACCGAGCCTCATCGGCGTTGGTGCCGCTTCAGTTGACTTCCAGGTAGGTACCGGCCGTATGCCAGGGCAGGCTTCAGGACCTCAGCTTTACAAGAAGCCAGTCCAGTTCACCGAAGAGCAGATTGCTGCCATGGCTGCCTACGTAGCCTCCTTGGCTCCAGGTCCAGCAATTCCAGATGCTGAGTACCTAAGAACCACCGGCGATGACATCGACCTGACTCACGGTAGCGAGCTGTTCCGAATCAACTGTGCGATGTGTCACAACGCCGTTGGTGCCGGTGGAGCACTAACCGAAGGTAAGTTCGCACCTGCACTCGGCGGTGTAACCGAAAAGCACATTTACGAGGCCATGGTCACCGGTCCTCAGAACATGCCAGTTTTCAACGACGCAAACCTCACCCCTGAGGACAAGCGAGACATCATCGCCTACCTGAAGTGGGTGGAAGAAAATGACTCAGTGGGTGGTTATGAGCTTGCGTCGATCGGTCCGGTTGCCGAGGGTCTGTTTGTTTGGATCTTCGGATTGGGCTTCATCATTGCAATCACCGTTTGGCTTGGCGCCAAGGCTAACTAGGGAGAATTCGAATGAGTGAAATCGAGAAGGTTTACCCAGCGGGTCTTGCCACCAACATTCAAAAGCCAATTACGGACCCAGGAATTGAGCCACACCGCGTCCGCATGACGGATAAGAGTGAAAAGGCTGCCAAGGGCGCTGAGCAGCAGATTGCTGTGATGTTTGGAATCTC
>JARXAN010000060.1 GCA_029865895.1 Actinomycetota bacterium | reverse complement strand
GTGGGATGCGGTTGATCCTTTTGCTCGGTCGCTACTAAACGGCAGCGCTAATCAATCTCTAATTCGAATTGGCCAGGACGCCATAGCCCTGGTCGCAACTCTCGCAAGACTGCCTCAGCGCTTCGACTCACTGGCCAGCCGAATAGAACGAGGCGAGTTGGTGAATCGAAACCCAGAACTAGAACAGCGGGTAGCGAGAACCGATCGAAGCCTGCGCTCTTTGGGATCAGCCCTGATATTTGGAGCGTTACTCTTTGCAGGAATTACGCTTCGACAGCAAGAAGACCCTCTTGGCAACTGGCTGCTGCTTGCATCGGTTCTGCCGTTGGTGCACGCCGTAGGCGTCTTTCGAATTCGCTAACAGGCTGATAACAACCCGCTATGTCAATTACGGGTTTGCCCGTTCAGTTCTAATGTGAAAGCAAAGACGAAAAGGCTGCAGATGAGAAGAATCTTGGCGATGCTTATGGCAATGGCTTTAGTGGCTGTTCCCGTTTCAAGCTGGGGAGCACCGACCGCGTATAAGAACTGTGCGGCAATGAACAAGGCATTCCCTAACGGAGTTGCCCAGAGTGCAAAATTCAAAAATATCGGCAAGAGTCCAATTGAGAAGCCCAAAGTTGACGCCAAGGCCTATCAGGCAAACAAGAAGTTAGACACCGACAAAGACGGAATTGCATGCGAAAGACTGAAGCCAGCTAACGATTCCTCCGCTCAACCAAACCCATCCAATCCCGCAGATTCAGGTTTTGCAAAAATCGACAAAAACTCTTGGCGAGTGGCTCAGGCCGCCGTTCTGAATGGAATAGCCGCTGGAACCACAATTCCGGTCTTCAACTATCAGGTCGGTCCCCAATTGGATCCGTCGCGCCTCGAGTCTAGAAAAGTGGCCATGGCTGCGGCGGCGAAGCTTTGGTCTCGATGGTTCAGCCCGGTCACGGTTGAGGCAATCTACTGGAGCGAAAATGATGCAGCTTGGGCCGAAGACAAGTTGGCCAAGTCTTGGAACTATCGAGCAAATCTCCAGGCAGTTGCCAACGGCGAAAGAGGTAACTGCGGATCTGCCGGAGCAAATGGTGACCCGAGGGTTGTGAGCTTCCACGAGTGCGTAGGAAGCAATCTGGGCAACGTACCGAGTTCGGTTCAAACCACCCCGCACGAATACACCCACCTGTTCCAAAACCAACACGGCGGTTGCGCACTCTATGACTGGTACTGCGAGGGTGGTGCTGCTTACTTTGGATCCACCATTGGTAATACAAATGACACCGACGGTTCAAAGCGACTGGCCCAACTTCGAACCTGGTCCGGGAACCTCGGAGCCAATCGTGCGCTGATTGCTGCCGGAGATAAGGCCACCGTTGTCCGGCTGCTGAAAGAGTGGCAGGGTGGATCGCACACCAGAGACGCCATTGCAGGTAGCTATTTCCTAGGAAATCTAGCCACCGAAGTCCTAGTGGCCGCTAAGGGAGTCGAGACCTGGGCTAGTTTCACGGTGGCGATGTCGACATCCAATGACTTTGAAGCCAACTTCAAAAAGCACTACGGGATTGGCCTTGCCGAGTTTTACGAGATTGTCGCCAGCTACTTAGTTTCTCAACCGGAAATCTTCAACTAAAGAAGCGCTTTTTCCAAAGCTGCCAAAGTTTCAAACTGAGCAAAAGTGAGTCCCTGACAGGAGTAGTGTGGTGGGCGCACCATTAGACAGGCCCAAATGAAGAAACAGAATAAGAAGAGCGGAATCAAGCGCACTTCTGCCCTAACACTCGGCGCTATGGGTGTTGTATACGGTGACATCGGAACCAGCCCAATCTACGCTTTCAACGAGGCGGTAAGGGCCGGTGGTGACACCAGAGATGAGATTCTCGGGGTACTCTCCCTAGTCTTTTGGACGCTCACCATCGTGGTCTCGATCAAGTACATGCTCTTTGTGCTGAACGCTGACAACAAGGGCGAGGGTGGCACCATCGCGCTGTTCTCCCAGCTCTCCTCAAAGATTCGCCGCGGTAAAAAGGGCATCCTGGGGTTCACGGTATTCCTCTTCCTTATGGCCGCCGCCATGGAGTTCTCCGATGGAATTCTCACCCCGGCGATCTCGGTGATCTCGGCGGTCGAGGGCATCAAGACCATCAACCCCGACCTTGAGTACCTGGTTGTTCCCGTCACAGTTTTGATTTTGGCCCTGCTGTTTACTTTCCAGTTCAAGGGCACCCACAACCTGGGCAAGGTATTTGGACCGGTGATGATCGTTTGGTTTATCACGCTCTCGATCATCGGCGTCTACCAGATCGTGCAGAATCCAGAATCCCTTGTCGCGCTGAACCCGATGTATGCCGCAAACTTCGTCGTCAATCACGGTTTCCAAACACTGTTTGTGATGGCTTCGGTGATCCTTGCGGTTACCGGTGCTGAAGCGCTGTTTGCAGACCTTGGTCACTTTGGAAGAGGACCGATTCGAATTGGTTGGTTTGGGCTTGCCGGCATCGCACTGCCGCTGAGCTACTTCGGCCAGGGTGCACTGCTGCTGCGCGACCCAAGCAAAATCGGAAACAGCTTCTTTGGCATGGTTCCAGCCGGCATCCCGGCACTATTGCTACTGCTTATCACCACGCTCGCGACAATCATTGCCTCGCAGGCCCTGATTAGTGCGGTGGCATCTCTAGCTAGCCAGGCATCGCAATCCGGCCTATTGCCAAGGCTTCGCATCAAGCACACCAATCAGCAAGAGCGCGGGCAGATCTTTGTGCCGTTTGTGAACACTGTGGTGGGACTTGGATCAATCACGCTGGTCATTGTTTTTGGTTCATCTTCGGCGCTGGCCGGCGCCTACAGCTTTGCTATTGCCTTCACCATGCTGGTCTCGACTATCGGTCTGATCCTGCTCGCCCTGAGCAAGTGGAAGCGGCTGCGATTTGTCCTGCTTCCAATCTTTGGGCTTTTCCTATTGCTTGACTTGACCCTGTTCGCAGCAACCACCACCAAGCTCTTCTCGGGCGCTTGGCTTCCACTACTCGTCGGCTTCTGCCTGGCATCGATGATGTGGATTTGGCGCAAGGGCCGCTTCGAACTGGATAAGCGCCTAAGTGAAACTTCGATGAGCTGGGCACAGGTCACCCGCATGCGCAACAGCGGCAAGGTGGTCATTACCGACAACGTCGGCATCTACCCTTCAGCGGTATTAGGTGTCGTGCCTCAGGCCCTAGAGCAGCAAATCAGAGTGCTCGGCAGCATGCCGAAGAAGATCTTGGTCGTAACGGTTGAGTTGATTGACTCTCCGGTTTGCCACAAGCCGCCGGTGTATCAGAAAGTCAACGACTACCTGGCTACCGTCTCGGTTTCCTCGGGCTTCATGGAGCAGCGAAACGTTCCAAGAGCGCTGCGCTCGCACTCAGTTTCAGACCACTTTGATGAGCGCGACGCCATCTACTTCGTGACCGACCGAACCCTGATTCCGGCCGACAAGACCGGTTTGAACAAGGCTGAGGAACTCATCTTCACGACCCTGCACCGAAACGCCACCACTCCGGCGCACTACTACCACCTACCTGAGCGCAGGGTTATCACGTTCGATATTTCCATCGAGGTTTAGCCAAGTCGATCAAAGACCGCCGATGATTTGCTAAGGCGCAGGTTGCCGATTGCCATGTGTCGCTCGAGCGCTGAAATCGAGCAAAACACCAAGCTCAGCCAACTGCTAACCCAAGTGTCATCGATGAGCCAAAAGGGACTGGCTTGATGTCACCCGATCGAGAGCTGGTAGCCGATCGAAACTTAGCCATGGAGCTGGTGCGCGCCACTGAGGCCGCTGCAATCAGGGCCTTTCCACTTATCGGTAAGGGCGACAAGAATGCCGCCGATGGTGCGGCAGTAGATGCCATGCGAGCTTTCCTTGCAACCGTAGATTTTGAGGGTCTCGTGGTAATCGGTGAGGGCGAAAAAGATGATGCCCCGATGCTTTTCAACGGGGAGATTGTCGGCTCCGGGCTCGGACCGAAGGTAGACATCGCGGTTGATCCAATCGATGGAACATCCCTCACCGCCGCCGGCCGAATGAATGCAATTTCCGTGATTGCAGTCTCTGACCGCGGAACAATGCTCGATGCTTCCTCCGTCTACCGGATGCAGAAGTTTGTGGCCGGCAAGCCAGCAGTTGGGGTTGGTGACATGTCGATGTCTATAAAGGAAAACCTCACCGAGTACGCGCGCGCTGCCAAAAAAGATGTGGCGGAGCTATTGGTTGCAGTGCTTGACCGCGAATACAACGAGGATGTCATTGACGAGGTTCGCTCGGCAGGGGCGGCCACCAGGTTGTTGCGAGACGGCGATGTGGCGGGTGGCATCCAGGCTGCTCGAAGTGAATCTCGAATTGATATGTGCATTGGAAAAGGTAGCTCTCCCGAGGGCATTGCTACCGCCTGTGGCGTGCGAGCCCTAGGCGGATTCATGCAGGGAAAGCTGGCCCCTAAGGATGAGGTTGAAGTAGCTGCCGGGAACAAAGCCGGACTCAAATTTGACTACATCTACCAAATGGATGAACTCGTGAACTCCGAGAACACATTCTTTGTCGCTACTGGTGTCACCGATGGACCTCTCGTGTCAGGGGTTCGCAAAAAGGGAAACCTAATCCTTGCTGAGTCGATTGTTATCCGCGGTAAGACCGGCACTGTTCGCAAGATCTCTGCCGAGTATCAAGCGTCACGCTGGCTCTGATCAGCAAGCTCCTCAGGGCTCTCTGGCTGCTAGCTCTCAAGCACGCCAAGGGCTTTGGCGAGGTTCAGAATCTTCTCGGCACGCTTGAGTCTTGGTGGGTCAGATCCATCGCGAATCATGCTGCCGGAAGCAGCAAACTCCTCGAAGAACTCTTGAGCCCAAACGATGTCCGACTCGGTCGGGCAAATAGTTTCATTGATTACGACGGTTTGCTTTTCGTCAAGGCAAAGCTTTCCGGTGAGCCCCAGGGTGACGGCCAGCGCTGCTTGCTGCCTAAGTGCTGAGTGGTTTGGTCCAACTGTTGGGCCATCAATAGGGCCAGGTAGGTCACCGATGCGGCTAGCCAAAACCAACTTTGTTCTTGGGTAGCTCATCGCTAGGTCATCGGCACTGGTGCCGGTGTCTCGACGATAGTCACCGGATCCAAAGGCCAAGCGGAAAGCACCCTTTGCTTTTGCAATCTCCACGGCATTCTCGATACCTAGGGCCGACTCCACCAAAGGAATGATTGGCAGGTGAGAGCCAAGTAGCTTGTAGGTTTGCTCGACGTTTTGGCCGTCTTCGGTCTTAGCGAGCATCACGCCGTTGAGGCCAGGGGCTCGGCTGAGGGCAATTAGGTCATCTCGCCAAAACTCTGTGCTGGCATCATTTACTCGAACCCAAGCCGAACCGGTTTGTAGCCAATAGACCACCGCGTCTCTGGCGCGCTCTTTGTTGAGTGGGTCTACCG
>JARXAN010000056.1 GCA_029865895.1 Actinomycetota bacterium | reverse complement strand
GTGGGATGCGGTTGATCCTTTTGCTCGGTCGCTACTAAACGGCAGCGCTAATCAATCTCTAATTCGAATTGGCCAGGACGCCATAGCCCTGGTCGCAACTCTCGCAAGACTGCCTCAGCGCTTCGACTCACTGGCCAGCCGCATAGAACGAGGCGAGTTGGTGAATCGAAACCCAGAACTAGAACAGCGGGTAGCGCGAACCGATCGAAGCCTGCGCTCTTTGGGATCAGCCCTGATATTTGGAGCGTTACTCTTTGCCGGAATTACCCTTCGCCAGCAAGAAGATTCTCTAGGAAACTGGCTGCTGCTTGCATCGGTTCTGCCGTTGATCCACGCCCTAGGTCTATTTAGACTTCGCTAGCAGCCCGAAACAATTGCAGATGGTCTAACTTTCAAGAACCCCAAGTGCTTTGGCGAGGTTCAAGATCTTCTCGGCACGCTTGAGTCTTGGTGGGTCAGATCCATCGCGAATCATGCTGCCGGAAGCGGCAAACTCCTCGAAGAACTCCTGCGCCCAAACGATGTCCGACTCGGTAGGGCAAATGGTTTCGTTGATGACCACGGTTTGCTTTTCGTCAAGGCAAAGCTTGCCGGTGAGTCCAAGGGTGACGGCGAGAGTTGCCTGTTGCCTAAGCACTGAGTGGTTTGGTCCAACCGTTGGTCCATCAATGGGGCCAGGTAGGTCACCGATGCGGCTAGCCAAAACCAACTTTGTTCTTGGGTAGCTCATTGCTAGATCATCGGCACTGGTGCCGGTGTCTCGACGATAGTCACCGGATCCAAATGCCAAGCGGAAAGCACCCTTTGCTTTGGCAATCTCCACGGCATTCTCGATACCTAGGGCCGACTCCACCAAAGGAATGATGGGTAGGTGAGAGCCAAGTAGCTTGTAGGTTTGCTCAACGTTCTGGCCGTCTTCGGTCTTCGCGAGCATCACACCTTTGAGGCCAGGTGCTCGGCTGAGGGCAATTAGGTCATCTCGCCAAAACTCGGTGCTGGCATCATTTACTCGAACCCAAGCCGAACCGGTTTGTAGCCAATAGACCACCGCGTCTCTGGCGCGCTCTTTGTTGAGTGGGTCTACCGCATCCTCGATGTCAATTACGATCTGGTCTGCTCTTGATTCGCTGATGGCATCTAGCTGGTCAGCTTTCAGGCTGTTAACCAGTAACCATGACCTGGAAATCTCAGGCTGAATAGACATCTTTAGCTCCGTTACTAAAAGGCGTAAGTAAAACCCTATTGCACCTCATTGCCCTTAGCTTTGGATTGGCTGAAAGTCGCACTCGCAGCCGAGCAAAGTTGCTTATTATGAAGGTTGAGCCAAGGAGCCGTAATGACCGACAACAACCCATACGCCAGCAAAGATTTGACCCCTGGAAACGAGAAGGTCCTTGCAATCGCAAGTCATCTGTTGGCAATTCCTTTTGAATTTCTTGCACCGGTGATTGGTTTCTTCGTGCTGCGAGGCAAGGGTCCTTTCATCGATCACCACGTGCGAGAGTCATTGAACTTCGGCATCAACATGCTTTTGGTGATGGTGGTTTTGGGCATCTCGATTATTGGATGGCTCTTGCTGTGGGTGCCACCGATCTACTGGTTCATCATGCGCGTGATCGCTGCCGTGAAGGCGGCACAGGGCGAGTTCTTCAGATACCCATTGACCCTGCGATTTGTCACCAAATAAGAGTTAGAAAGAAAAAGACCCCGCCAAGTCAAACTTGGCGGGGTCTTTCTTTGATTCTTTAGCCGACTATGGCCGGGATGATTGCCCCGGAGAATACCTGCCAAGCGAGCAGGGTCTTAGCGACCAAGCTCAGGGTGATGTAGGTAGCCTCACCAAAAAGGTAGTTCTTCCAAGGTCCAACTCGCTTGTATTGGAAGGCCTGGTTGAAAGCGAAGGTGTTGAAGAAGATGAACAGTGCCACGATGATTCCGTAAACAAATCCTGGAACCTCAGAGGCATTGGTCGATCCCGGCTGCAGCGTGTAAAGCACGATGATTAGCCAAGGCACAATGCCGGTAATCGAACCCATGATGAATGGTAATCCCTTGCCATTTCCCGGAGTCTCGTACTTCTCCTGGAGTGCTCCGAAGAAGATCATCGATGCATTCACCGCGAAGATTCCAACCAGTGCAGCGAAGTCAGAAACACCGGTGAGCTGAGCAATAAGCCAAATCATGATTGAGGATGAAAGCGAATACTCAACCCAGCGGAAGTAGTTGTGGTTCTTCTCTAGTCCTGCCTTGTAGCGGGCAAAGAACATCGGGGAGGAGATGATGAAGTGGAACAGTGCCGACAATGCAAGGAATGCCACCACACCTGCACCGAGGTTGATTTCAAATAGCACCACGCGGTCGGTTGGTAGGTCAAACCCCGGAGGGCCAGTTGGGTAGTCCAAGGTTGCTGGGAACAGCACCTGGCTGTCCAAGAGTGTCAAAACATAGCCCAGGCCAACGGCCTGGATCAGGTGTAGGAAACCGGCCACCACGTTGTAGCGGCGAAGACCGGATATCTGTTGAGTAGAGGATTTTTCTTGCTTGGCCATAGTGGCCTCCTTAGTGAAGTTATCTCAACACTATGGCCACACACCTCGGTTGCCCCTCAGGTGCTGCTGCGAATTAGACCTACCTAAGTAAGTGCTAGGACTTGTCTCGGCGCTTTAGGAAAATGGACTTTAGCTTTGCAACAATGCGCTCGAGGCCCTGAAGACCCTGCTTGTTCAGTTCTCTCGCCCACTCGATTTCGAGGGCGAGGATAGAAAGTCCAAAGAATATAAAGAGCAGTCCCGGGCCAGGGGTTACCATCATGATCAGGCCCAGTAGCAAAAGCACAAAGCCAACGACCATGGTCAGCGCCCACCGAACTGGATGAGGCAGCTTGGCCAAAAAAGCCTTTATCTTTTCCACTTCAAAACCTTCTAGTAAGTCTTGTTAATCTAACCGCAGAACTTGGGAATCGGCTGAGATTGCGCTTAGCCAAGCTTTAGGGCGAGCACTACTTGACCGCCACCGGCAGTGATCTGAGTGCTTAGGTTCAACTCCGGTGCTAAACGGCTGATGCGATCCAGCAACCAAGCAGAAGCCGCTTCGGCATCCTGCTGATCTGGGCAGCGAGCGATGATTTCTCGGCCGCCTTTTTTGCGAAGGCGCTCCACCGTCTCAAAGATTGGCGACGGGTCAACCACCAAAAGGTCTTTTGGCCATGGCACCACTGGGGAGATCTTGCCCTTCATGGTGTTGCACTGTCGGTGAGCAAGGCGCTCGACAAAGTCAGCGCCTTTCTTGACTCGAATCGCACCGTAGCTATCGACGCTGGGTCCTTGGTCGTTATTGACTGAAAGGTCCGGGTCTACCGGCTTATCGCAGAGCCAGCAGATCCAGTTGTCCTGGTCTCCAACGGCATTTAGATCACTCATGAGAACAGACTAAGCCACCGAACTAAGCGTCAGAACCGATTAGTCTTCGTCGCCTTCTTCACCCTCTCCCGCAGGCACTGATGCCTGAGGGAGGGTTCCGGAAGCTCCGGCAGCAGCGGTTGAAAGTGCGCCGAGCTTGAAGCCATCGAGGGTGTTGTTTGGCCTGGAAGCTCCAGCATGCTGACCTGAGAAGGCGGCGGTGCCGTCCTTGCCGCAGATTGCCTTGATGACGTTTGCCCCACCTGGGTGAGAGGAAACATATGGAGTTAGGTCATAAACGTTGTTGTTTACTACCGACCAGCAGTCCGTTCCAGTGTTGTGCTTAGCAACCTCGGCCACCGTGTAGGTTCCGGGTTGAGCACTTGGGCTGGTTGGGGTTGCGCTCGGATCGGTTGTTGGCGTTGCCGATGGAACACTTGGCACGACATCGCCGGCGTAGACACCGATTGCAAGGCTTGCGAGCGCGCTAGCAGGTTGCTGTTGAGAACCGTGCTGAGACTTGAACGCTGCCGTTCCATCAATACCGCAGAGATTGGCCAGTGCACCTGCTCCACCCGGGTGCTTTTGAATGTATGGGGTTAGGTCGTAAACGGTGTTGTCGATGGCAGTCCAGCAATCTTCTTTAGTGGAGTGCTTTGAAATCTCGGCGAGGGTTATGCCTTCAACTCCAGTTGTCGGCTCAGTTGACGTGGTTGGCTCAGCGGATGGAGCTTCATAAGGTGCGATTCGGCTTGCCCAGGTTGCCTCAGCACCTGAGTGCCCAACAAAGTAGGTAAGGGCTGAGACCGAGATGATGCCAGCTAGCGCCAAGCCGGCAGCAGCCTGCAATTGCCACTTAGGTCTTTCTTTGCGCTGCAGGAAGTAGAAGGCAACACCCAGGGCTAGGAGTCCGACCGATGCCGGAAAAAGAATTGTTCCTAGGGCCTCGTGGGTCTGTGGTTCGCCAACCCTTTCCCCTAGAGCCTCGCCAGATTCCTTGGCGATGTAGGTGAACACGGTCGATAGACCAAGCCCGATCAGGGTGAGTGGGAAAAAGTTTTTGCGCCACTTCGGCACGAAAATCAAAAGAGCTAGCGCCAAAGCGGAAAGCGGAAGGAGAACGACTGCGCCGTGAACGGCGAGTGGGTGGACAGGTAATCCACCAAAGGTATCTAGCAGGGATGAGGTGATCATTGATTGAGCCATAACCAAAACCTATTCCTGATTTCTGGGAGTTGTCTGAACTAATGCTGAAATGTTTCGGCAAGGAGTTGGCTTTCTTTGAACCTTAGACTTGAACAAAATTTAGATTGGTGAACATGTTTCCGAAAGACTTCCTCTGGGGCGTTGCGACCTCTAGCTACCAAATCGAAGGCGCTGCCTATGAGGATGGCAAGGGGAAATCGATCTGGGACACCTTCTGCGAGGAACCGGGCCGAGTAAACAACGGCGACCACGGACTAGTCGCTAACGATCACTACCACCGCTACGCGGACGATGTTGCCCTGATGAAGTCGCTCGGCGCCCAGGCCTATCGCTTTTCAATTTCGTGGCCAAGACTTTTCCCAAATGGCGATGAGGTTCGCGAGGATCGTGGGTTTGCTTTTTACCACAAGCTGATTGACGAGCTTGAGAACGCCGGCATCGAACCGGTTCTAACTCTTTACCACTGGGATCTGCCTCAGGCACTGCAGGACAAGGGTGGTTGGGCCAACCGAGATATCGTCAAGTCCTTCGAATACTTTGCCCAGGAAGTGGCAAAGGAATTTGGCCACCGCGTCAAGCGCTTCTCCCCCATCAACGAGCCATGGGTAGTTTCTTGGCTTGGCTATGGCATGGGCGTCCACGCGCCTGGAATTCAGGATGTTGGACAGGCGGTTGCAGCATCTCACCACACTGTGATGGCTCACAACGCAGCACTTAGGGCCATCAAGCGCGTGGTTCCGACCGCTTTGGTTGGACCGGTTCTAAACCAGGCCATGCCAGATGTTGATGACGTCTTTGATGCTGAGCAGATTCACGCCGCCAAGGTTATGGATGTGCAGCAGAACCTGTTCTGGATGGACGGCATCTTCCGCGGCGAATACCCAAAACTAGCCTGGGAAATCTATGGCGATCACCTCAAAAATGTGGTCCAGCCAGGAGATCTTGAGGTGGTTGAGAATGACTGGCTCGGTATCAACTACTACTTCAATGGCCGCATTGGACATCGAGTTCCAAAGGACCACTTCTCACGCGCGAGAGTAATTGACCAGCTGATGGACTATGCGGTCGAGGCGCAGTCGCAGGGTCCACTAACCGACATGGGCTGGCCGGTAACCCCAAATGGCATTGGCGACCTGCTGGTTCGCTGGACCAGAGAGTATGGCGATCTGGTTCCGCAGATGTTCATCACCGAGAACGGCTGTGCCTATGAAACCGGCCCAGATGCCAATGGTGTTGTAAATGATGTGCAGCGAATCGAGTACCTAAACGATCACCTCTACAACATCCAAGATGCGATCAGTCGAGGAGCCAATGTTGGTGGCTACTTCCAGTGGTCGCTAATGGACAACTTCGAGTGGGCAGAGGGTTACGACAAGCGCTTTGGCATCGTCTACGTGGACTTTGACACCCAGCAGAGAATTCCTAAGGAATCAGCGAAGTTCTACTCCGAGGTTAT
>JARXAN010000013.1 GCA_029865895.1 Actinomycetota bacterium | reverse complement strand
GCCTTCTTCCACCACGAAATTGAATTGCCTGAGCGTCTGCCGTCGAACCTAGTTTTTGCAAACTGCTTTGGCTCTCGCGGCGACTACCCAACTTACGTGCCAGCGGAGAAGGCCTCGTTTATGCAGTCGCTCAAGATGCTCGGCATCTCCGGCCACCAAAATGTGGCGGTGATTATGGAGAAACTTCCTTGGCCCGCTGCAGTGGCTAGAACTGAAACCTTTAGGGTTGCCGCACAGCAGTTTGAATGGGTGGATTCGGCGAGACGTATGCACTTGTACGAGGACCTGAACTCAAATCACGGCTATGAAGCGGCGATGAAAATCATGCTAGAAGACCCACGTGTGACAGCTATTGCTTGCTACAACGACCGCGTTGCTATGGGTGTTTACCAAGCACTTAATGAACTGAGAATTTCTATCCCAAGCCAGGTCTCGGTTGTCGCTTTCGATGACCTGGAATTGATTTCCGGTGGCTTACGCCCCGGATTAACAACGGTTCGACTACCTCATTACCAAATGGGCAGAGAAGCCGTGGAACGCCTTATTCGGATCTGCGAGGAACGGGATGAGGAAACTCAAAAACTAGTCGAAATTCGAGGTGAGTTGGTGGTCAGGGATTCCGTTTCGGTTCCAAGACCAGCAACCGAATCGCCATTCGAAACCTCGCTTTCGGCTCCACTCCAAGAAAAAGAGGAAAAATGATCAAGCTAACTAGAGCGTTGCTTGCTGCCTCGGCCGCAAGCGCAATCGTGCTGTCAGGTTGCGCTGCAACCGACAGCGCGAGCAATTCCGAGGAAGGTGCCGCGACTGGTGAAACCACAACCATTTCGATGTGGTCACACGCCGCTGGTAACGACCAGGAGATCGCGACTGTAAAAGAAGCAATCACCGACTTCAACGCGAGCCAGACCCAATACGAAGTAGTACTTGAGGAGTTCCCGCAAGAGTCTTACAACGACTCCATCGCGGCTGCCGCTGCTTCTAACACCCTGCCTTGTGTAGTTGACGTTGACGGTCCAATCATGCCTAACTGGGCATGGGCCGGCTACCTACAGCCACTAACCATTGACTCGGCACTAGAACAGTCATTGCTGCCTGGTGCTAAGGGTTACTACAACGACCAGCTTTACTCCGCAGGTGCATGGGATGCCGCTTTAGGCATGCTAGCCCGCAAGTCAACCCTTGAGGCTGTTGGAGCAAGAATCCCAACCGTTGCAGAGCCATGGACCCAGGCAGAATTCGATGCGCTACTTGCAGCGATTGACGCTACCGGTGACTACGACTACGCAATCGACTGGGGTAACGGCTGGACTGGCGAGTGGTTCCCATATGCTTACAGCCCAATCATGCAGAGCTTCGGTGGCGACCTGATCGACCGCTCAAGCTTCGAGACTGCAGATGGCGTTATCAACTCTGACGCTTCTGTTGCTTTCGGTGAGTGGTTCGGTTCCACCTTCGCAAAGGGCTACGCAAACGCAGCTCAGACCGGTGACCGTACCGAGTTCATCGCTGGCACCATCGCACTTCAGTACAACGGTAACTGGGCTGTGAAGGATGCATACGAGGCACTAGGCGACGACCTACTGATCTTGCCACCACCTAACTTTGGACAGGGTCCAAAGATTGGTGCAGCTTCATGGCAGTTCGGTATCTCTTCTACTTGCGAGAGCCCAGAGGGTGCATCTGCATTCATTGAGTTCATCTTGCAGGACAAGTACATCGTTGCCTTCGCAAACCGCATTGGTTTGATTCCTGCAACCGCAACTGCGGCTGAGCAGGTTCCAAACTACGCACCTGGTGGCCCATTCGCTGTGTTTGTTGAATTCTCAAACAGCTACGGCGTATTGCGTCCTCCAACACCTGCGTACCTCAGCGTCTCGACTATTTACGAGAAGGCTGTGGCAGACATCATCAACGGTGCTAACGCCAAGCAAGCCTTGGATGCAGCAGCCGATGAGATTGATGCCAACCTAGCGGACAACGATTTCTACCGCTAAATCGACTGATTAAAGACCTGTGGTGGCGGTCGCCACCGCCACCACAGGTTTCCTAAAAAGGAAAATGAATGACCACCCTAACTAGAGCGCGAAAGCGACTATTCAGTAACAGCTTAAACGCTAAGTCGGCCCGTGCTGGCATCTTGTTTGTTCTGCCAGCTGTGGCCCTATTGGCCATGTTTTTGGTCGCCCCAGTGGTGCTCGCTTTTTCCTTAGGTTTCACTAACGCCAAGTTTGCAAGCCCCAACGAACCTGAGTTTGTGGGCATTGAAAACTTCACTGAACTTCTGTCCTTAGGACAGGTTTCTGTCGATGCAGATCCAAGCGATCCCAATTCGGCATATGACAATTTGCGTGATTTGACCAAGCCTGCTGCCGATACCCCATATGCGGGAATGCAGATTTTGAATGAGAGCTTTAGCGAGGACGGCACCAAGGCCGACTTCACCCTCGCCGGTGACGCACTGTTTTGGAAATCACTCAAGAACACAGTAATTTTTGCCCTGGTTATCGCGCCGCTTCAGGGTGGACTGGCTCTAGCTCTGGCACTCCTTATTAACTCCAAAATCAAGGGCAAGGTGTTTTTCCGCACGATTTACTTCATGCCGGTAGTCACCTCCATGGTTGTGGTCTCCATTCTTTGGATCTTCTTCTACCAAAAAGACGGCCTTGCCAATGTGATTTTGGACAATCTGATACCGGGCTATGAGCCCATCGCTTTTCTAACCGATCCGAACCTAGCTCTGCCGGCGATCATCTTTATGTCGGCATGGCAGGGCGTTGGTTTCCACATGATTGTTTGGCTTGCCGGCTTGCAGACCATTCCCGGTGAGCTTTACGAAGCAGCAACTGTGGACGGGGCAAATAAGTGGCAACAGTTCAAAGCTGTGACGTGGCCAGGTCTTCGCAGCACATTTGTTTTTGTTTTGATTGTTATTTCGATCCAGGCCATGGGTCTGTTCACACAGGTAAACGTGATGACCCAGGGTGGTCCATTGGATTCCACTACAACCGTCGTCTTCCACCTGTTCCGAGAGGGATTCAGAAAGAACGAGATTGGCTACTCATCGGCCATCGCAATTGTCTTCTTTATTTTGGTGGTGCTGATTTCCATCATCCAGCGCAGACTAACCAGAGAGCGAGACTAAGTTGAAAACCAAACTCTCTGTAGGGCTTGTGCTGCAGTACGCGCTGGCAGTCTTCTTCATGCTGCTGTTCTGCTTGCCGTTGTTGTTCATGATTTCATCGAGCCTGAAGGACCCTCAGGCAATCTTTGCGGATGTGAAGTCTTGGAAGGCGTTCTTCCCGGTTGGTGATGTGAACTTCGATCAGTACCTCGGAGTATTCGAACGTTTGCCGATGGCCCAGTTCGTTTTCAACTCGCTATTAGTCTCCGGCGTTGTGGTGATTGCGGGCCTGTTCGTTAACTCACTAGCGGCCTTCGCAATAGCGCGTCTAAAGTTCAGGGGTCAAAACTCCCTCTTGGTGTTCCTGATCGCGACGCTCGTAATCCCGTTTGAAACTATCGCCATGCCGCTTTTGGTATTGGTCAACTCTCTACCTCGCTTGAGTTGGGAAGATGGCAGTATCGAGATCACAATCGGCTGGCTAAACACCTACCTGGTTCAAATCATGCCTTTCATAGCTGGTGGATTCTCGATATTTCTATTCGTGCAGTACTTCAAGACCCTTCCAAAGGAGCTTGACGAAGCAGCGATCATCGACGGCGCTAGCTACTTCTCGATCTACTGGAGAATCATCGTTCCGCTGGCAGGTCCTGCTTTCGCAACCAGCGCGATCTTGAGCTTCCTTGCGATTTGGAATGCATATCTCTGGCCGGTCATGGTGGTTCAAACCGAAGCGCTACGACCCGTCCAGGTTGGTCTGGATTACTTCTGGGCTTCCACCAGTGAAGAGGGCACTCAGTGGGGAGAAATCATGGCGTATTCGACCCTGATCACCCTGCCAATTCTCATTATTTTTGTCATCTTCCAAAGGGCGTTTGTTGCGTCCGTGGCTTCATCAGGAGTGAAAGGTTAGTAGTTGATCAAGTTAGCTGAATCGTGGGTTTGGGACAGTTGGTATGTGTTCGACGGGGAGAAGCATCACGCCTTCTACCTTAGAGCCTCTCGGGCTCTAGGCGATGTGCAGCGTCGCCACCGCCACCCATATGTCGGGCATGCAGTCTCCACAAATCTCAAGGACTGGACCGTGGTGCAGGATGCAATTGCCATTAGCGATTCACCTGCCTGGGACTCGTGGACGACATGGACCGGAAGCATCATAAAGGGAGACGATGGTCTCTGGTGGATGTTCTACACCGGCACCTCAAGAGAGGACTCCGGCGATGAGCAGCGTGTAGGTGCTGCGACTTCAACTGACCTAATGACTTGGACCAAGGTCGACAACAACCCACTCACCGAGGCCGATCCAAAGTGGTATGAGATGTTGGACTACCAAAAGTGGCACGATCAAGCTTGGCGCGACCCATGGGTATTCAAGCAGGACGACCAGTGGCACATGATTACCACCGCCAGGGGCATTACCGGCCAAAAGTATGGTCGAGGTGTCGCAGGTCACGCGGTGTCAAAGGATCTTAGAACCTGGGAGGTTAAGCCACCCCTAACTGCAACCGAGAGCGGTTTTGGTCAGATGGAAGTTATTCAAATTTCCGAGATTGACGGCATTCCAACCATGCTTTGGTGCAGTGGACCAAACGAGCTCACTCCAGAGCTCAGGGCCAAGTTCCCACACGGTGGAATGTTCTCAACCGTTGGAGAATCAATGCTCGGACCTTTTGATCCGAATCAGGCAGTTTGGTTCCCACACGAAACTCTCTATGCCGCACGTGCAGTGCAGCACGAGGGTAAGTGGTTCCTACTGGGATTCATCCACGGACCAGACGACAACTTTGGTGGTTATATCTGCGACCCAATTCCGGTGGTCAACAACGGCAAGGGTTTGGTGCCTGCCGAGAACCACTAATGAGATTCCCTGCGGGACGACGACCTCGTAGGGGAGCCCGAATAAGCACTGTTTAAATCCTTTCTAAACAGTGCTTATTCTTTGCCTAAATTGTGATTCCAGTGAGCTTGTCGCTCTTGGTGACTAGCCAAAGAGTTCAGGCAAGGTCTTTGCCCAACCTTCACGAACCTCGTTGAGTTCGAAGGTTGCTAGGTCCTTGATCTCGACTGATCCTGAAGCCTTGTCGGTAACACCAATTCTTAGAACTGGCACTCCTCGTGCTTCGCAGAGCGACTGGAACTTGACGTCATCCTCGCGACCAACGCTCACAATTACACGAGCCTGTGACTCGGAGAACAATGCGGCAGTTAGGTCTAGGTTGTCGCGTTCTAGCAGTTCGTCTAGCCAGATTCTGGCACCAACGTTGAATCGCAATGCTGCTTCAACGATCGCGATTGCAAGACCACCCTCGGAGATGTCGTGAGCTGCTTCGATCATTCCCTGGATTGCTGCACCGTGAATTAGGTCGGCAAGCTTCTTCTCCGCTTCTAGTTCCACAACCGGTGGCTTACCACCGAGGTGCTGGTGGATGGTCTCAGCCCAAGCTGAGCCATCTAGCTCGTCTTTGGTGGTTCCTAGCAAGTAGATGTTGTTGCCATCGTCTTGCCAGCCGGAAGGAATGCGTCTTGCAACGTTGTCGATAACACCGAGAACTCCAACCACCGGGGTTGGGTAGATAGCAACGTCACCGGTTTGGTTATAGAACGAAACGTTTCCTCCGGTGACCGGGATGCCCAGCTCCATACAGGCATCCGCAAGGCCTGCGGTCGCCTCTTTGAACTGCCACATAACCTCTGGGTTCTCTGGGCTTCCAAAGTTGAGGCAGTTGGTGACAGCCTTTGGCTTTGCTCCGGTCACTGCGACGTTTCTATATGCCTCGGCCAGTGCTAGCTGTGCTCCGTGATATGGATCTAGCTGGCAGTACTTGCCGTTGGCGTCGGTGGCCAAGGTGATTCCGAGACCGGTTTCTTCGCTGACGCGAATCATGCCGGCATCATCTGGCATAGACAACGCGGTGTTACCCATGACGTAGCGGTCATACTGCGCGGTAATCCAAGACTTGTCTGCCTGGTTTGGGCTGGTGACGATTGCCAAGATTTGCTTTGCAAGTTCTGCAGGTGCAGTTTCTCTCGGGAGAGAGCTAGAGCCGTTGGCGTTTAGCGCGTCTTGATACTTTGGGTATTCAACTGGGCGGTGGTAGACAGGTCCATCGTGAGCCACGGTTCTTGGTGGCACGTTTACGATCTCTTGCTCGCCCCAGTTGATATACAAACGGTCTTCGTCGATTACCTCACCGAGGACTGAGTATTCGACTTCCCACTTGGTGAC
>JARXAN010000002.1 GCA_029865895.1 Actinomycetota bacterium | reverse complement strand
CTCAGAGTCCCGGCCTTCGCAATGCGACTACTAATCGGCAAGGCTGCCGATGAACTGCTGCTTTGCTCCCAGAAAATGAAATCCCACCGACTCGAGCAAACGGGGTTTGTTTTCAAACACCCGACGCTTGTCGAATCGGTGGGATACGTTCTGAGCTAATTACTTAGCTGCAGGCTTCTTGGCCGCTGGCTTAGCTGCAGTTGCTGGCTTCTTTGCAACAGGCTTCTTAGCCGCGGTGGTCTTCTTGGCCGCTGGCTTAGCTGCGGTTGCTGGCTTCTTAGCTACAGGCTTCTTAGCCGCTGGCTTAGCTGCGGTTGCTGGCTTCTTGGCAGCAGGCTTCTTAGCTACAGGCTTCTTAGCAGCAGGCTTAGCTGCGGTTGCTGGCTTCTTGGCAGCAGGCTTAGCTGCGGTTGCTGGCTTCTTGGCAGCAGGCTTCTTGGCTGCTGGCTTCTTAGCTGCAGCGGTGGTCTTCTTCTTTGCAGTTGAAGCGCCCTTGGCAACAGTCTTAGCTGCCTTCTCTACCTCGGTTAGTGCTTCGGCGGCGAACTTGTTGCCAGCCTTGCGTGCCTCTTCAGCAGCCTTGCTCGCGGCCTTGCCGGCCTCGTCTGCAAGGATGCCAGCTTCCTTAACGGTTACTGCTGAGGTCTTCTGAAAAAATCTCTTTACTGAGTCTAAAAGTCCCATAATTTTTGCGTGCTCCATTTGTCGTGAAATTGGGGTTAACTGATAAATAGCTTAACGCCAGAATTAGATTGCGCGGCGTCTTGCGAGTATTGCGTCTAATTCTTTACTGTCAAAAATATTTTCTGGTCTTTGGATCTCAACCACATCCGCAAGGTTGTCGACAAACTCTCCAACCTTTGGCTGGTTTAGCGGAGCTGGAATTGGATTTGGAACCCAGGCGCGATCTTCGATAATCGGACGCTGAGATGAGGCTTTCTTTCGAACCTCTTGGCGAGTTCTGTGGAGTTTGGATGCTATAGCGCTTGCCTGAACCGAGGCTGCCCTGGAAACCAAAATGCTCAGCACGGCAAACAGCGCCGAAGCACCAAATGCAGTCCACCAACCCGCGTTAGTAGTTGTGGCAAGACCGGCTGCAATGCTGCCAATTAGGAACAGAGCGAAAAGCACTGAGAAAAATCTTTGGGTGTTGACCAGGCGATTTAGCTTTTCGTCTGCGGTCATTGGGGTTTGGGCTTGAGCAATTTTTGCATCGCGCTTGACGATGCTGGAGTTAGCTTTGAGCTCTGAACGCTTTGAAAATCCCGGCACAAAAATTGCCAACCAGACTATGGCTGCAACCACCAAAGTGATTCCACCCAAGCCCACTGAATTCTCCATACCAACAAGATATGCGTCAGTGTTCCCAAATGGCGTTATTCGCTCCGCGTGTTCGCCAGTCGGGTGAGCATCGAGCCGTTTTTCTCTTCAGCGGTAATGGCAAAAACCTTGTGATCTCGCCAACCACCATCGATGTGAATGAAACGTTCTTTGATGCCCTCAAGTCTGAGGCCAAGCTTTTCCACAACGCGCAGGCTGGCGGCATTCTCGGGCCTGATGTCAATCTCGACTCGGTGCAAACCTAGATCGTCCATCAGGTAGTCAATGGCCAGGGCCACTGCAGTTGGGGTTATGTTTTGACCAGCCGCTGACTGGGCGATCCAGTAGCCGATCGTTGCCGATGAAACCGAGCCGTGCTGGACATTGGCAACATTTAGTTGACCAACAACCTCGCCATTTTTCAAAATCACAAAACCGTAGCCTGTGCCGCGTCGAGCTTGAGACTTGAGGCTAGAAATCATCCAGCCGGCATTAACCACAGTTCTAAGTCCCGGAGTGGTGGCCTCCCAGGGTTCGAGCCAATCGCGATCGAGAGTTAGCAGGTGCTGCAAGCGCCAGTAATCTCTGCGTCCGACCGGACGCAGGGCGACCGAGCCATGTGCGATTGGGCGAATTGGGTTCACGCTGGCAAGATTACCCCTATGGATTCCTTTGAGAGCAAATCTGAGATCAGGCAACGTGTGATTTCACAGCGCCCTCAACCCTCCACCGGCCTAGCTGCCAATCTGGTGCGGCTTGCCTTTGAACTAGATGCCAACGTCATCGCCAGCTACCAGCCACTGGCTAACGAGCCAGATGTTGCTGAGTTCAACCTGTGGGTGATCTCGATGGGCAAGACTCTGCTGCTTCCGAGGATCGAAGGTGAGCACCTGGTTTTTGCCGACGGTGATTTAGTAATTGGAAGCCACCGGATTTACGAACCGACTGGCTCCCCGCATGACTTAGCCGAAGCGCAATTGATTTTGCTTCCTGCTTTGGCGGTTGATAAAAGCGGCAACAGGTTGGGTAAGGGCAAGGGCTTCTACGACAGAGCCCTGGCCCAAGTTCAAGGCATTGCCAAATACGCAGTGGTCTTTGATTCGGAGATTCTCGATGCGATTCCAACCGAGTCCCACGATGTTTGGGTGACCGGCGCTGTTACGCCAACCGCAATACATCACTTTCGCGCTTCCGCGATAAGTTAAAATCTTCTCGGAGGAAACATGCCAACTTATTCATACGTCTGCAAGGACTGTGAAAACGCGTTTGAGATTCAACAGTCTTTCTCAGATGCCGCTTTGACGACCTGCCCGGAGTGCTCGGGTGAACTTCGCAAACAATTTGGCAACCTAGGGGTCAGCTTTAAGGGTTCTGGTTTCTATCGCACCGACTCGCAGTCGGGATCTTCTTCAAGCTCTGACTAACCCCAGTGCGGTGGACGCTCGTCGTTGAGGCGATTGTCATTGTTGTCATCTGGGTCTCCCCAGGCACGAGAGGTGTCCTCAAAAGCTTTTTCTTCAAACAGCGGCTGTGCTTTTCGCTCTAGGTCAACACCCAACTGCTTCGCTATGCGATTGGCAACATCCTGCGGTTGGGCAAATATCTCAAGGGCGTGAACTCGGATATACATCCAGCCCATCGCGCGAAGTAGTCCCGGTCGAAGCCAAAGCTTCTCGTCCCAGTTTTCTCCCTGCAGCGCCCAGTCGGCATCCACCACCGCGGCGCGATTTCCCAAAGAAACCGCCAAACCGATGCGATCTCCAAAATTCAAAGCGACATTGAAACCGAGTTTTTGCAAACGCTTGGAGAGGTCCGCGAGGAGCGGGTCAGGATCACCACTGCGAATATCACTCAGGAAACTCGGGGCGATTAGGTCTTTCAGCCAGCGCTGGTTGTCCGGAAGTTTGCCAGCGGCGAAGTCCTCGAAGTTGTAGCAGGAAACCACCGTCAAGCGCTTTCTTGCGGAGACAATCGTGTTCACCATCCAGTGAGCTGCGAACTCGGAGTTGAAATCTCCAAGCGAGCCAGAAATGCGGCCCTCGGCAGTTCTTCCAAATCCGACTGAGAAGATAACCCGGTCGGCAAGCTGGTGAGTGAATTGACTCATGGTTGCGACCTGGAACTTTTCGCGACCGTGAGCATCGAAGAATTCCGCCAAATTGGCCTGTTCCTTCAGCGCCTTAGCAACTGCCTGCTCGACTCGCTCGGCGTGAACTGCGGATGCGGTAACTACGCAAAGCGACTGCTCCGGCGTCCACCTCGCGTGATTCAGCACAAGCTCAACTACCTTGCTGACTTCCGCGTCCATCGACTCGGTTGCGCCTTCGATGGTTGATGATGCAACGGCACCCTCGGCGATCTGCACGTGCTCGAAGTTGTGCGATCCAAAAAGCTGGCCAGCGGCAGGTTCCAAAATCAAGCGGTCGCTATAGAAGTTCTGGTTGAGATAACTACCCAACACCTGACCCTCGGTGCGATAACTGTGCCGGATTGAAAGTGATCCGAAGCGTTCTGAGATAACTGCAAAGCTGGCCTCGCGCTTAGGAGCAACATGACCCTGGTTCGCCCTAGCCACAGTGTCGAAGTCCTCCACCATCGCAAGGGTTGGGTCACCGAACGCAATAACCTGGCTGGCTCGCGCCAAAGCAGGTAGCGCTTCCGCCATAGCGGTAGACGCGGCATCCAAAATAACCACCACGTCAAACTTTTCGTCTTTGGAAAGTTCGTGCAATCTAAATGGCGAGAGCAAGACCGCGCTTGCCAGAGCATTCCACAGCGGGCCGGCTTCTAGGTAACCGGATTTGAGCGTCAACTCTCGAGCCCTTAGGAGATTGCGTAGCTTGTCTGCTTGAGCTGGATACTTGGCAACCGCACTCTTCCAGCGAGTGCTGAGTCGATCCTTAACCTCGTTGTTGCCGTGCTCAATCAATTGAGCAGAGCACCTTTCAAATTCGGCTTCCAGCTTTGCTATCTCGGATGCCGAGTACTGCAGGATTGCCGGGTTGCGATTGACAATCGCCTCTAGGGCAGATTGCCACCATGCCAATTCAAATTCGTTTTCCACCCGCTCAATCGCCGGGTGCAGTTTGCAAAGCTCAACCACCAGGCTGCCAAGTCCAAGCGCTTCCAGCTCAGCCACTAATGGCACACGCTCCAAGAGGCGATCTAAAATCTCGGTCTTGTCGGCCAAGTCGTTGATCTTTGCCTCGAGGGCATCAAGGCTCAATCTTGTTAGCAGCTCGATATCAGGATTTGGGTCCAGGTGACGCTGAAGCAGTTCCAAAACCGAAGTGACTCGCTCAAATTTTTCTTGGACATCGTTCAAGCCGAGCGGAACGCTAGGCGGGGCTTGGGTCTGATTCATCTCCAACCAACCGATGCGTTGCTGCTCGGCTTGCTGCAGCGAAATGTAGAGGTTGCTTATCGATGCTCCTGGACGGATGAAGTCCTTGGCCAGTTTCTTAAACCTGCGGCGCTGCGCTCCGGATAGTTGGCCTCGCTCAGTTCTTGGAGCGGTGGCTTCGATCATCTGCGCCAGCGAGCGGTCGTAGATCGATGGGAGGAATTTGTCCAGCGTCTCGCGAATTCCTAAAAGCAATCTGAGCTGTCGTGCCCACTGTTCGACGCTCTCGCACTGCATCAGTTTTTGGTCCGCGAGGTAGCGGTTGATCTGATAACTAAGGGTTCTAAATTCCTCACCAGAGATTGCCTTGACCGCGCTTAGCGCAGCGTTGAGCTCCTCTTGGGACTCGAATCGAGCTGCAAACCAAGGGGAATCTTGCGGTCCATAACTAAAGACTCCAGCCTGGTGGGCAGCTGCCAGAGCAGGCATCGCTCGCTCTGCAAGCCCGGACAACAGGTCGGTTCGAATTCGGGAGTTATTGGTTGGTGGCACTGGCTTACCGGCCAGCGCAGCAAGTTCACGCATGGCATCGATCAAGCTGACATTGAGCTCGGCATCTGGTTGGCCAACCAACTCAAAGTACTTGGCAATCTTGGCCTCAGCTTGCTGCTTCGAAGCGATCGCATCGGCGAGAGCGACCGGTTGTGCTTTCTCGTTTCGAGAGATTGCACTGACCGCATCGGTCCAAGTTTGAGCTTCGCGAATGGCAAGTCCGGAAAGTCCAACTGCCCCGAGGCGCTCCGCCATCTCATCGAGAGTTTGCTGCCGAGGTCCGATAACCAAAGCGCGCTTGCCCAGGTACGCGAAGTTGGCAAGCAGATTGACGGCGGTCTGTAAGTAGCCGCAGCCGGGCAATGTCTCAACTGCAAAGGAATTACCACCGAGTGCTCTTTGCAACACCTGGCGCTGCGAACTATCCGCATTGGCAACTAAGACGGCCTGCTGCGCAGCTTCCCGCTCGGTTATCTCACCATCTCCGGCAACTGCTAAAAGTAGCGGCTCATCTTGCGAAACATGATTTAGCTGAGTGGTGAGCAGATCCGGTATGAAGTTTCCAAGCACCAGTAGCTTTTCGACCTCAACATCAGTCCCCTGCAAAATTTCTGACACTAGGGAGAGCACGGACAGCGGAATCAGATCGCCCTGCCCCACCGAAACTGCAAGCAAATCGTTAGGGCTGAAACTCTTGCGCACGGCGGTGATGAGCTCGGTTAGCGCGGGGTTGAGAATTGGTCGCGAGTCAATCCGAATTTCGTAGTCCTCACCCTTGGAAATTAGGTGGGTTGGCCACAGCAGAATGGGAAGTTTTTTACCTGACTGCTTATCCGCAACCAAGCCGCCCGCAATAAACAAAGAGGCGATTCCGAAGTTGTCCTCGATGCGCGCAGCCTTTAGTTTGATGCGCCTTACCGTGCTGTGAGCTCTGGCCTGTGCGACACCATCACGCACCAGGTTGCTCAAGGTTGTGCTTCGAGAGGTCACTAACTGGGCAAGTCCTCCAGGGTGAGAGCGAGCCAGGTCAACCTGTCCAAAACTGGAGAGCTCAAACGAAACCAAGGGATTGGTTCCACCAATTCCTTGCAATTCATCGCGCCAAGCGCGGACTCTGACCTGCGGCTCCACGCCCAAATCCTAAGAGGCATCGGCCTGAATCCTCTGATGGCTCTCGGATGGCTGAGTAAACAGTTATTGGCTGGGTTGTCGGTTCAAGTTCAAAGCAAAAGATCAGGATTAAATTGCGAGTAACCTAGTACTTGATTTTGGCTTCGTAGCTCAGTGGATAGAGCAACGGTTTCCTAAACCGTGTGTCGTAGGTTCGATTCCTATCGAGGCCACTTAGGCAGCTTGACGCTGCATCCCCAAAAAGGGCTCCCACTGTGGATCTTCTTTTTCTACTCCTCGAACGGTCCAAATTAATCCGCTTGGCATCTTTGGTGTGACCTTGAGTTCCCAGCCCATCTCAGCCGGAGTCTTGTCGCTCTTGGCGTTGTTGCAGCGAAGGCAGCAGGCTACCAGGTTCTCCCAGCTGTCGGCTCCCCCGCGAGACTTGGGAAGGATGTGGTCGATCGTGTTCGCACTCTTGCCGCAGTAACCACAGCGGTGGGCATCCCTTCTGAGTACGCCTCGCCTTGACACTGGAATCTTTCTCGAACCTGGGATTCGGACATAGCGTTGCAGCAGGATCACCGTCGGCAACTCAAACTCTCGATCGGCACTGTGAACTTTGCCTCTTTCGGCTCCCGCCAAGATGGTCGCTTTTTCGTTCAAGACCAGAATCAGTGCTCGTTTGAAAGACACCACGGCTAGTGGTTCATAACCTGCGTTTAGGACTAACGTGCGCAACTAACTACTCCTTTATCGAAACCACCCGCACGGCCTGCGGGATTTCGGTGCGACTGCCGGGCAATAAAAAACGCGCCGCAAAAAGCGACGCGCGAAATTTCCCGGCTTGATATACAGGGATGCTGGTGCAGATGAATCCAATTGCCGTGCTTGGAGAGCAGACCGTTAGGCATCTGGCACCTCCTCCCCGTAAATCGAGTCAACACTTGATGGAAGATTACGACTGAAGGCTTTAAAACTGCGCAGAAACGCAGAAACAAAAAATGAAGTTTTGGTATCGATTAGTTGTTGATGTCGACCAGGCGAATGATGTGGAATCTCGGAGTGAAGATAGGGGCTAGTTTCACTCGGTCACCACGCTGCGGTGCGTGGTAGAAGTTGCCGTTACCGGCGTATATTCCGTTGTGGCTGAAGTCGTTGAAGACCACGATGTCACCTGGCACCGCATCTTCGATATCGATCTTCACACCGAGCTTGGATTGCTGGTAAACGCTGTGCGGCAATGGCACACCAAACTGCGAATAGATGAACATCACATAGCCAGAGCAGTCAAATCCGGCTGGGGTCTCGCCACCAGAAACATATGGAACTCCAACCTGCTCGGCGGATGCCCTCATGATCAGTGCAGAAGTTAGGTTGGTGTAGCGCGGCTTTACCCAGTAGTCCTCGGCCAATGGACCGGTGTAGGTGCGGCTTCGGGTGGTGGTCACCTGGAACTCAGATGCTTCGGCTGGCTCGTAGTCACCGCGAGAGAATTCGACAGCTCGAACAGTTGCCACCGACAGTCCCTGGGACGGATGCGAGAACTCAACCAAGCGGTTATCGCGAGTCAGGCCACTCATCGCAGTTGTTTCTGGATCAAAACCGTAGGAAGGAAGTGCAAAAGTTGCCAGCAGGCCAATGGCGGCGACCATCGTTACAGGCGTGCGAACATTCCAGCTGCGACGAACGCGCTTGGGCTGGGTCTGCTGCTTGCGCATCTCTTTACGAGATACCAGCTGAACCTCTGCGGTTTGATGGGTCAAAAGGAATCCTCCGAAAACTTCATTGGAACTTCCGCGTGTAGCAGTATAACTGAGGTTTTCTTAGCCAACGAATAAGTGAGAGGCAATCAGCTCATCTAACAGCATTCCCTCAGTTTTGCCCGCGGCGCTAAGCAACCAGCCAGTTTTCTCCACCGTCACAACCACCTTCGCACCCGGCATTAGGCCGAGTTCACGAAGCTGCAGCAGAAACTCCTCGTCGACCTGAACTGGCTCTCCGATTCGAACCAATTCATATTCACCACTGCTCACAGCGGTTACCGGTTTGCAGGCTGCGGCCTTGGCAGCCGGCAGCCCCAATAGCTCTAGACCAGGCACCGGCATTCCAAATGGAGAGTGAGAAACGTCGGAGAGCAGACCGGCGATCTTCAGTTCCACCGCCTCGCTCATCACGTGCTCCCAGCGGCAAGCCTCTTCGTGGACCAGGTGCCAATCCAGCCCAATAACTTCGAGCAGCAAACGCTCGGCTAATCGATGCTTGCGCATTACCTCGATGGCGGTCAATCTTCCGGCTTCGGTGAATTCCAGCTGGCGGTCATCGCCGACTCGCAATAGCCCATCGCGCTCCATACGAGCAACGGTTTGAGAGACGGTTGGACCAGAGTGATCAAGGCGTTCTGCAATTCGAGCGCGCATCGGCACAATGCCGTCTTCCTCAAGCTCGAGAATGGCTTTGAGGTACATCTCCGTGGTGTCGATTAAATCGGTCATGATGCCCCCTTTGGCTTAGCAAGACTAATGGTAAATCAAAGCTAAACTTGGGGCATGGCCGAGATCAAGATTCCAAGCGAACTGCTACCTAAAGATGGAAGATTCGGCTGTGGTCCATCTCGCACCAGGGCCAGCCAATTCAGCAACTTTCTCACCGAGGGCGCAGCCCTCATGGGCACCAGTCACCGCCAAGCTCCAATCAAGAATATGGTCGGAGAAATTCGCGAGGGACTGAGTGGTCTCTTTAGAGCTCCAGAGGGTTACGAGGTTGTGCTCGGCAACGGTGGCTCAACTGCATTCTGGGACGCTGCTGCATTCAGCATCGTTGAGAGCCAAGCTCAAGCCTTGGTGCACGGAGAGTTCGGATCAAAGTTTGCCAGTGCACTAACCAATCCGTGGCTTACGACCCCAACCGTAATCAAGAGCGAGCCGGGCTCGCGAGCAGCACTTGAGGCGCAGGCTGGAATTGATGCTTACGTTTACCCACACAACGAAACTTCAACCGGTGTTGTTTCCCCGGTAACGCGCGTAAAGAATGCCGATAGCGGTGCGCTGATGCTCACCGATGCGACCAGTGCTGCCGGTGGCATCGACTTCGAACTTTCCGAAACCGATGTTTACTACTTCGCGCCACAAAAGAACTTCGCCTCCGACGGTGGACTTTGGTTGGCGATGCTCTCACCTGCCGCGATTGAGCGAGTCGAGAAGATCCACTCCAGCGACCGCTACATTCCAGAGTTTTTGAGCGTAAAGACCGCGCTGGATAACTCTCGTCTAAACCAGACCTTAAACACCCCTGCGATTGCGACCCTGTATTTGCTAAATGACCAGATCAAGTGGATCAACCAAAACGGTGGCCTGAAGTGGGCGGATGCCAGAACCAAGGAAAGCTCAAAACTTTTGTATGACTGGGCCGAGAAAACCCAGGTGGCAAGTGCCTACGTTTCAAACCCAGACCACCGCTCTCAAGTTGTGGTCACCATCGACTTTGACGAAAAGATTGACGCCACCGAAATCACCAAGACCCTCAGGGCAAATGGAGTGGTGGATGTTGAGCCCTATCGCAAGCTCGGCAGAAACCAGATTCGCGTGGCAACTTTTGTTTCAACCGACCCAAGTGATGTCGCAGCACTAATCAATTGCTTGGACTTTGTGCTGGAGCGCATCTAATGGCGAAGCTATTCGTAAAGTTCTCTGATCGTCACCCAGAGCCAAAACCGGCCGAGGTGAACACGAGGCTAGCTATCTTGGTCGGAACCGGAATCTGGGTCTTGGTCTTGATTGTCTTCTTGGCGTTTTACCCGGCGCTGACGAACGCGGGTCTTGACTGGTGGCTTCACACCGCCGTCATCGGAATTCTGCTTGGAATCCTCGCCTGGTTCATGGTTCGTAAATCCTGAGTGCATTCCCTCGATTAGGGCATCTGCCTCAGCATCGCTGTTCGCCTTGCCCTCGGCTCGCAACTGACGTCTGAATTCTGCAAGTCGCTCTGCCCACGGCACCCACTGCGGAGCCAGCTGGGCATCGGCAGATGCAAGCAGGTTAATCTCAGAAACCGTTAGCGGGCTGCGCTTATCGGCTTGGGTTAGGGTAACGACCCAGTGCCAGTGCTGGTATTGATTGAGCGTGCAGGAAAAACGAACCTCAATTACGTTCTTTTCGGTTTCCGCTTCCGAAACAAACTCGCCAATTAGCGCAGTCTCAGTGGTCTCCCGTAAAGCTGCAAGCGCTAGTTCGGTTGCACTAACCTTCGAGCTCATCAGCAACCTTGCGCAACAGCTGCGCCACCTTGCGAGAGTGAGTCGCCTCTGGGTACTTACCGCGCTTTAGGTTTCCGCCGATCTGGTCCAACAGGCGAATTAGGTCTTCGGTGATGATCGACAGGTCTTCGGCAGGCTTGCGATTCATTGGAGTCAGGGTAGGAACCTCAATGATTCTCACTGACAGCGCTTGGGCGCCCTTGCGGCCGTCGGCAATGCCGTATTCGACGCGTGAGCCAGGCTTAATGGTTGAGGTGCCGGCCGGTAGTGCCGAGATGTGCAGAAATACCTCGGTGCCATCATCGCCCGCGATGAAACCGAAGCCCTTGTCGTCATCAAAGAATTTAACTTTGCCGGTTGGCATACGTCCTACTTTCCACTAACCGGCGATAAGTGTATCTGAAGAGTTAGAGTTATCTGATGGCTGATTCTCCAAAGCGCTCACAAATTGAAGTAACCCTGGCCTTTATGGCGATCGGGGTAATTGCCGTATCCCTGATTTCTATGGTTGCAACCCTGGTCCTAACGGCCTTGGGAGTAGGTCAACTTCCAGCTCTGATGGCCCAGCTGCCACTGATTGGTTTCCCAGTTGGGTTCCTGCTAATCATCGGCATGCTCATCACCTCTATCGCCCGCAGGGGCAAAAACAATCGGAGCTAATTGTCTGAATTACTGCTTATAGCAAGTGCGCTTCGCGAGATGAGCGAAACCGAGCTCAAGGCAGTCCTCAGGCCACTTGGAAGCTCCGCGGCATCCCTGGGGGATCTGTTCGATGTGGCCCGCGCCATGGTTGGTCGCCGGGAGCTCGAGCGCAGAATTCGACTGCTGGACAGTGAATCTCTTGGAATCCTGAAATCAGGCGGGACTAACGCCAAGCTGCAGGAAACTTTCCTGGCATCTGAAACCGAAGCCTTTGAATCAGCCGTTGAATTGGTAAACGAACTACAGCCAATCAAACTCAAGCCGGTGAAGCATGAGCTTGGAAGTAGCGAGCTCTCAAACTACGAGACCCAACTGGCGATCACCGAGATTCTGTTTGCATGTGAGCGGCACTGGTTGGAATCTGTAAAAGCTGGGCTTCGCGCCGCTGAAGCCAAGGACCTAGCGGCGGTTTTGAAGATGGATTTGGCTCAGCTGCAACTTAGGTTCCAGCTTGCCAGGCGGGCGGGTTTGGTTGATGTCGTCGAGAATCGATACGTCTCAACCATCAAAGGTCTGAATTGGCTAGATGCTGATCCCGCGCAGCGCTGGTTAATCCTGGCGGAATCGGCCTGGGATTTGCCGGCGCTTGTGATTGGAACTGCGTCACTGCATCAACAGCTGGGTGAGCAGTACCCGCTTTTTGATCAGAATGATCTTGAGCTATTGCGCTACGGACACATTCTTGGACTGCTTTCAGATTTTGAGCCGACCGCTTTGTTCCAGGCCGCAAACAAGGACCTAGCCAATGCTGGACAGTTGGTTTGGGATCAGTTTCCAAAGCCGGTCTCTCGCATCATCATTCAGGGGGATTTGAGCATCATCTCCCCGGGACCACTTTCGGCTGATGTACATAAGCAGATTGACCTGTTGGCACAGTCCGAAGACTTGGGGTTGGCATGTCGCTTCCGCTTGTCCTTGAACTCGATTCTGCACGCCATGGAAATGGGAATGACTGCAGCCGAGATCGAAGAAATCCTGCTTTCGCTATCTGGGTCAGATCTGCCGCAGCCGGTGAGCTACCTGCTGGCCCAGGCCAAGAAGAAGTTTGGTGAGCTCACCGTTAGAGCAGGCGAGGGGCAGTCACTTGTTGAGTCAAGCGATGAGATTCTGCTGACTCAGATTGTGAATGAAAACGGGCTGGCCGCTTTGATGCTCAAGGGCGAAAACGGCCACTTGGTTTCACGCTTGAACCCGAGCCTGATCTACTTCAACCTGCGCGATGCCGGCTACCCGGTGATTCAACTCGATGAGGCTGGAAAGGTAGTCGCACCGCGGTTATCGCAGATCTTTACCGAGCCCGAGCTGGTGGATGTTTTTGCTCTGCAGGCAAAATCCCTGCTGAGCGCCGAGGCAAAAGCACCGAGCCCAGATGACCACCTACGTCAGTTGCAATTCGCGCTCAAGAACAAACTCAAGGTTGGGGTCAGGGTTGACATGCCAGAGGGCATCGTCGAGATTGAAATGACTCCGCTTGGCATCGCCGGTGGGAGATTCCGCGGGCGAGATGTCGTGAAAGAAGCAGAACGCACCTTGCCACTTTCTAGGATTCAGGCCGTCTGGCTCAGTTAGGCTTTAAGGATGTCTCTTGGGCC
>JARXAN010000052.1 GCA_029865895.1 Actinomycetota bacterium | reverse complement strand
CAGCTCATGGCGCTATCTCGTCACATTCCAGATGCCAATGCATCGCTCAAGAATGGCGAGTGGAAGCGTGCGAAATACACCGGTGTCGAACTTTACGAGAAGACCATCGGAATCATCGGCCTTGGGCGCATTGGAACTTTGGTTGCTCAGCGTCTAGCTGGTTTCGGTGTGACGCTAATTGGCTACGACCCATACGTCACCCAGGCCCGTGCCGAGCAAATCGGTGTTGAGCTGGTGGATATGGATCAGATGATGAAGCGCGCTGACTACATCACCATTCACATTCCAAAGACTCCTGAGACCACCGGAATGATCTCCACCGACCAGTTTGCAATTGCGAAGTCAAACCTTCGCATCGTGAACTGCTCACGCGGTGGCATCATCGATGAGGCTGCACTCTACGCAGCTCTAAAGACAGGTCGCATCGCGGGTGCCGGTTTGGACGTGTTCGTAAACGAGCCTCCAAAGGACTCACCGCTTCTAACCTTGGAAAACATTCTGGTTACCCCACACCTCGGCGCATCAACCGATGAGGCTCAGGAAAAGGCTGGAATCTCAGTTGCTCGCTCGGTTCGCCTGGCGCTTGCCGGTGACCTAGTTCCAGATGCTGTGAACGTTGCCGGCGGAGTGATCGATGCATCGGTCAAGCCGGGCATTCCACTTGCTGAAAAGCTCGGCCAGATTGTTGCGGGTCTTGCCCACACTTCAATCGTCTCTGTCGAGTTTGAAGCGCGGGGAGAGATCGCGGCACACGATGTCACGGTTTTGAAGTTAGCTGCCCTAAAGGGACTGTTCCAGACAATGGTTACCGAGCAGGTTTCTTATGTGAATGCTCCACTAATGGCAGAGCAGCGTGGAGTTGAGGTTCGACTAACTCAGGCGACTGAGAGCGACGAATACCGCAATGTCACCACCCTGAAGGCTGTGCTTTCCGACGGCTCGGTGGTTTCTGCCGGTGGAACCGTGATTGGGCCTAAGCACCACCAGAAGGTTGTCTCCATCAACGGATACGATGTCGAGCTTTCCATGGCTGATCACATGGTTGTCATGGTTTACCAGGACCGGCCGGGTATCGTTGCCGTCTACGGCAAGGCATTTGCAGAGGCATCGGTAAACATTGCTGCAATGACGATTGCTCGCCAGCAAAGAGGCGGCAAGGCACTGAGCGTGATTACCGTTGACTCCCCAGTTGCACCGGAGATTCTAGAAAAGCTCCGCTCAGAGATTCAGGCTGATGTTATGCAGGCAATCTCAATCTCTGAGGCCTACTAAGACCTAGAGACTTGGGTCTAGAGAAACTTCTTTACCCTCGGAGATCCAGGTGCCGGTGCCGCCGGCAACCGAGACCACGTCAAAGCCCTGCGCTTCTAGGTAGTCGGCAGCCTTCATGCTCCTTACGCCACCCTGGCAAATCAGCCAAATGGTCTCACTCTGAGGCAAGCTCTCGGTGTTATCTGCAACGGTGCCAAGTGGAATGTGGCGGGCATTAGGAACGTGGCCAGCCTCGAACTCGTGGTCTTCTCTAACGTCGACGACATATGCGCCCTGAGCGATTGCACCCGCTAGTTCATCGGTGGTTACTTCTTTGGCCATTTTTCGCCCCTTTCCCAACTTCTAGCTTTGTACTAGAAAGACTCCCTCTAGTTTGCCATGTCCGCGCATGGCTTTGCCCCGTGAGCAAGCGGAAAAAGCGTTAAGGTTGTTCTAAACAATCTGTAAGGCTTAGTTGTGAAATCCATCAATCTTGCTGTTATCGCCGGAGACGGCATTGGACCTGAAGTCACCTCGGTCGGCATTGCCGCCTTGGAAAAGGCTCTGGCCGGCGTTGAGTTGGACATCACAAGCTATGACCTGGGGTCCGATCGCTACCTTGCGACCGGTGAAGCACTCACCGAAAACGACCTTGAGCAGTTGGCTAAGCATGACGCTATTTTGCTCGGTGCCATTGGTGACCCTCGAGTACCATCTGGCATCCTGGAGCGCGGGCTACTACTAAAGCTTCGCTTTGCTTTTGACCACCACATCAACCTTCGTCCATCAAAGCTTTTCGATGGTGTGGTTTCGCCGCTTTCCAAGGCTAAGAACGTTGACTTCGTTGTGGTTCGCGAGGGCACCGAAGGTCCATACGTCGGTAACGGCGGAGCGATCCGCCAGGGCACCGACCAGGAAGTTGCTAACGAGGTTTCGGTAAACACCGCATTCGGTGTTCGCAGAGCGGTTGAGTATGCCTTCAACCTCGCGGCAAACCGCGAACGCAAGCACGTCACATTGGTTCACAAGACCAACGTCTTGGTTCACGCCGGCAAGATTTGGCTTCGCCTGGTCGAAGAGGTTTCGAAGCAGTATCCAAACGTCACCCACGACTACATGCACATCGATGCTGCCACCATCCACATGGTGAATTCTCCCGAGCGCTTCGATGTGATTGTTACCGACAACCTTTTTGGTGACATCATCACCGACCTTGCTGCTGCCATTTGCGGTGGCATTGGCCTAGCCGCTTCGGCTAACCTAAACCCAACCGGTGCTTTCCCATCCATGTTCGAACCCGTTCATGGTTCAGCACCGGACATCGCGGGCAAAAACCTCGCTGATCCAACTGCAGCAATCCTTTCTGCAGCGCTTTTGGCCAGAACCCTCGGCTACACCGAGGCAGCTGTCAAGATTGAAAATGCGGTGACCCACGACCTAGCTAACCGCGGGGATTCAAAGCGTTCGACCGATCAGGTTGCACAAAGCATCCTGGCTCTGATTTAGGTAGCGATTATGGACTTCAAGGTAACCAAAAACCCAAACCCAACTCCAAAGGCTGAGCGCGATGCGATTCTCGCGAATCCAGTATTTGGTGCCAAGCTCACCGACCACCAGGTGGTTGTGGTTTGGGAAAAGGACAAGGGTTGGCACTCCGCCGAGGTCATCCCTTACGGCCCAATCATGATGGACCCATCGGCTGCTGTTTTGCACTACGGCCAGGAAATCTTTGAGGGCATAAAGGCCTACCGTCACCAGAACGGATCAATCTGGACCTTTAGACCAGAAGCCAACGCTAAGCGCATGCAGCGTTCGGCGCACCGCATGGCACTGCCCGAGCTACCGACCGAAGTATTTGTCGAGTCTCTTCGTCAGCTAATTGCGGTTGATGGAGACTGGGTTCCAGCGCCTGAGGGGGAGAAGACCCTTTACTTCAGACCTTTTGAAATTGCAGCCGAGAACTTCTTGGGTGTTCGTGCCGCTCAGCGTGCGGAATACCGCGTAATCGCATCTCCGGTTGGTCCTTATTTCACCGGTGGGCTAAAGCCGGTTGCAATCTGGATTGCCCTTGACTCGGCTCGTGCTGGCAAGCACGGCACCGGTGAGGCAAAGACCGGCGGAAACTATGCGGCATCCCTGCTAGCCCAGTCCAAGGGCCTCGAAAATGGCTGCAGCCAGGTGATGTTCCTAGATGCCGAGAGCGCAACCTACATCGAAGAACTCGGCGGCATGAACCTGTTCTTTGTCTACAAGGACGGTCACGTTTCAACCCCAGCACTTGATGGCACGATTCTGCACGGTATTACCCGCGACTCGGTAATCACCTTGTTGCGTGATCGTGGCATTGAGGTTCAGGAGCGTAAGGTCGCCCTCGATGAGGTGCGAGCTGGCATCAAATCAAACGACATCGTCGAAGTATTCGCCTGCGGCACCGCAGCGGTAATCACTCCGGTCGGCACCTTCAAGTCTGAGCAAGAGGAGATCGTTGTCGGTGGCAATGAGCCAGGAGAACTCACTGCTCAGATGAGAGCGGAGCTGACTGGAATTCAGTACGGAACAGTTCCAGATCGTCACAACTGGATGCACAAGCTGGCAGACTAAACAGATGAAAGTTGCGAGATTCAATCTCAACGGAGACATTAGATTCGGCTCCGTAGTCGAGAACCAGGTTTCCCTGTTTGCAGGTAACCCTTTTGAATCCAAAGAGCTTTCAGGGCAAACCGTATCCCTCGACCAGGTTCAACTGCTAGCTCCGGTGGCGCCAAGCAAGGTCATCTGCATCGGCATGAACTATGCAGCTCACGCAGCGGAAATCTCGCAGGATGTCCCAGATGAGCCACTTATGTTTTTCAAACCCATTAGCGCGATCATTGGTCCCGGTGACAGCATCGTGCTACCTCCGCAGTCCGACCAGGTAGAACTTGAGGTTGAACTTGCGATTGTGATCGGCAAAGAGGCCAAGAACATCTCCAAGTCAGCGGTGAAGAGCCACATCTTCGGTTACACCATCGGCAATGACGTCACCGCGAGAGATATTCAGTTCTCAGATTTGCAATGGGCCAGAGCCAAGGGATTTGACACCTTCTGCCCGCTAGGGCCTTGGATCGAAACCGAGTTTGACCCAACCAATAAGCGTCTTGACTCCAGGGTTCAAGGTGAGCTGCGACAGCACGCCATCACCAGAGACATGATTTTCGATGTTGAAACCATCGTTTCCTTTGTCTCGGAAAACGTAACTCTTTTCCCTGGCGACGTCATTCTTACCGGCTCTCCGGCCGGCATCTCACGCATCACCCACGGTGATGATGTTGAGTGCGAGATTGAGGGTATTGGCGTATTGCGCAACCTTGTTGCCTAAGCTTTACATTTGTTATGACGCTAATTACCGCACCGACTACTTCCGCCACCGGATCTGACATCAAAGTCCGCTTCTGCCCATCTCCTACTGGCACGCCCCACGTTGGACTCGTTAGAACTGCACTTTTCAACTGGGCATACGCCAGAAGAGTCGGCGGCACATTTGTTTTCCGCATCGAGGACACCGACGCTGCTCGTGACTCCGAGGAGAGCTACCACCAGATCATCGATGGTCTTCGCTGGTTGGGTATGGATTGGGACGAGGGTGTTGAGGTCGGTGGCCCACACGAGCCTTACCGCCAGTCGCAGCGCACCGAGATCTACATGGACGTAATCGACAAGCTCAAAGAGTCTGGTCATGTCTACGAATCATTCTTATCTGCCGAGGAAATCGAAGAGCGCAACAAGGCCAACGGCCGTGCCGTGCAGCTTGGTTACGACAACTCCGAGCGTGAGCTCTCGCAAGCCGACCGTGAGCGCTACTTGGCGGAAGGTCGTCAGCCAGCACTTCGCCTGAGAGTGCCAGACCAGGACATCACTTTTGATGACCTGGTGCGCGGCGAGATTACCTTCCCTGCCGGGTCTTTCCCTGACTTCGTAGTGGTTCGCCCAGGCGGTCAACCGCTCTACACCTTGGTGAACCCGGTCGATGACGCGCTTATGGGCATCACTCACGTTCTTCGCGGTGAGGACCTGCTGTCTTCAACTCCTCGCCAGATCGCGCTCTACAACGCAATGTATGAGGCAGGCATCACCAAGTTCATCCCACGCTTCGGTCACCTGCCGTTCGTTATGGGCGAGGGAAACAAGAAGCTTTCCAAGCGCAACCCGGAGAGCAATCTGTTCCTGCACCGCGACCGTGGCTTTATCCCGGAGGGCTTGCTGAACTACCTAGCGCTATTGGGCTGGTCGATTGCCGCTGATCGCGACATCTTCAGCATCGAAGAGCTGTGTGCAAACTTCGATGTGGCAAACGTGAACCCGAACCCGGCGCGCTTTGACCAGAAGAAGGCAGATTCCATCAATGCCTCACACATTCGCCTGCTAGCGCCTGCTGATTTCGAAGCTCGCATCCTGCCTTACCTGCAATCTTCCGGTGTACTGCCAGCTGCTCCAAGTGCTGAGCAGTTGGAGCTACTGCACAAACTTGCACCGCTGGTTCAAGAGCGCATCACCGTGCTCTCGGAGGCTTCCGGAATGCTCGGATTTATGTTTGTCGCAGACGACCAGCTCTCCTATGAGGAAGACGCAATCGCGCAGCTTCCAGAGAATTCCAAGCTGATCATTGAGACTGCAATTGCGACCCTTAGGGACCTCTCGGACTTCACCACCGATGCCATTCAGGCCAAATTGAGTGAGGCTCTGGTTGATGGCTTGGGAGAGAAGCCGAGAAACGCTTTTGGGCCGATTCGCACCGCATTCTCGGGCAGAAGGGTCACCCCACCGCTTTTTGAATGCATGGAGTTCCTAGGCAAAGAAAGCAGTATTTCTCGACTAGAGGCTTTCGCTTCCTCCCGCTAAGATAGAGCGTCGGGCCTTAGGCCCAACCATTGGGATATGGTGTAATTGGCAACACGAAGGTTTCTGGTTCCTTTGTTCTTGGTTCGAGTCCAGGTATCCCAGCGATTGAGATCCGGAGGTAAAAATGCTTGAAGCGTTTGCCTCCGGTTTTCTTGTTTTTGCCTACACCGCAACTGCGCTATTTCAGTTAGCTCTGGTCTTTGGAGCACCGATGGGGGAGTATGCCTACGGTGGTCAAATGCCGGGCAAACTACCAATTCCATATCGGGTTGCCAGCGCGGTTTCATTTCTGCTGCTACTGGCGATAGCAGGTCACTACCTGGCACAACTTGGTCTGGTGCCAAAGCTATTGAGTGACGATTTGAACCAGTGGGTGAACTGGGGACTCATCGGTTTTGCTGCGGCTGCCGCAGTTATGAACAACATCACCCGTTCGGTGAAAGAAAAGCGCCTTTGGGGTTCAACAACCATTGCGATGCTGATCGCAGCAATTGTGGTTGCGTTTTAGACAGTTATTGATTCACCAACCAGCAGATAGTTGAACTCGCCACCGTGCTTGGTGACATACTCTCGAATCCTGCTGTTTTGCAGCACGTGACCGTTATCGTTCAAGATCGCATTGTGGGTGGCGAAAGCGCGTTTTGGCCTAACTGCCTCTAGGTAATCGATCAAATCCGAGATCTTCATCCAGGGAGCAGCGGCTGGGCAGGCCAGCACCTCAAACGGGTAGTCGCACTGCGTGTAGCTATCGCCTGGATAGTAGAGCTTTGAGTTCACCAGCACACCAACGTTTTGCACCAGCGGTATTGATCGGTGAATTTCCTGGTGCTGATCCCCAAAGAAATCGAGCTGGAAGCTACCAACCTCAAGATGTGACCCGTGGCTCACCACCTCGCAGGGTATCTCACCGAGTTTGGCCGCAACATCCTGTGGTCCATAGATTTTGACCTGTGGGAACTGCGATTGGATTGCCATGATGTGCGGCAGGTAGCTGTGATCATCGTGCAGGTGGGTCAGCACGATGCCAACCACGTTCTCGAGCTTTGGCAATTCAGGCGAATAGATGCCCGGGTCGATAACCAGCTGCTGCAATGATTCCTCGACGAGCAAAAAAGCATGGTCGAATTTGGTGATTTTCATGGTTACCGCCTCCAGGAACAGTCTATGTTTGTGGCATCTGAGAAAGGTCGGCAATGAAGCCAATTGGAGTTCTGGTAAACCCAGCGGCAAACCGCGGTCGCGGAAACCAGGTCGGTGACCAAGTCTTTAGCCAGCTCGCCAAAGCAGGAATCCCAGCCATCAACCTCTCTGCCGAGTCTGCAATCGCAGCAGCTTCCAAAGCTCAGATTGCGATTAGCGACCAAGAAATTTCTGGCGTGATTGCAGTGGGCGGCGACGGAACCGCTCAACTCGGCGTCAACATCTGCGTGCCAAACCAAATCCCGCTCGGCATCGTTCCAGCGGGAAGTGGAAACGATCAGGCTAGAGAACTAAAGATTCAACTCGGTAATCCGGCAGCCGCCATCGAAAACATCCTCGCCACCATCGATTCTCCAAAGCGAGTCGATGTGATGCGGGTGGCAACCGGGGAGCGAGAGTTTTGGTCCTTCGGATCTATCTCCGCGGGCTTTGATGCCATCTGCGCCAAGCGTGCCAATGGTTTGAAGTGGCCCAAGGGTCCAAATTCCTATGTGGCGGCGATGCTTTTGGAACTGCCGAGTTTCAAGCCAATCGAGTATCGGCTAACTGTGGATGGTGAGCACCGAACGGTTAGGGCGATGCTGTGCGGTGTTGCCAATGTCCAGAATTTTGGCGGAGGCATGAGAATCTCGCCGGACTCCGACTGTCACGACGGTGAGCTAGAAGTGTTTATCTTGCACGAGGTTTCCAGGCCGAGGTTGCTGAAGATTTTCCCAACCGTCTACAAGGGCGAGCACGTCAAATTCCCAGAGGTGGAGATTTTCAAGGCGAAATCCGTTCGATTGGAAAACGACAACTACCCGATTTCTTGCGATGGTGAGATTGTTGGAAACGCCCCGTTCAGCGTTGAGATTCACCCCGGAGCACTGCAGGTTTTCAGTCGATAGATTGCCAAGTTCTGGGTTTTATGGCAAACTTCTCAGGTTGCTTACGGCTCCATCGTTTAGCGGCCTAGGACGCTGCCCTCTCACGGCAGTAGCGCGGGTTCAAATCCCGCTGGAGTCACGAATTCCGCCTCTGATTGATCTTTGATCTTGGAGGCGGATTTCTTTTATCCGCGCCAGCGCTTGGAAAAGCTGGTTGCCAGCACGATAAACACCACTGGAATCAAAGCAGCTGCGTTTAGTCCACCGAAGGTGTATAGCAGCAAAATCGTTCCGGAAATTGCTCCACCGAAAGCGCCCGATAGGTTCATCAGCGAATCGCTAAAGCCCTGAACCTTGGTCTTCTCATCGGTCGGCAGCACCTCGGTCAAAAGTGCACTGCCAGCCACAGTCGCGGCCGACCAACCCAGACCCAAAAGAAACAGGCCGACCATTACAAGCTGGAAATTGTTTTGACCCAGACCAGCAAAACCGATGGCGACGAAGAAAATCAATTGCCCGAGGACAATGGTTTTCACCGAGCCAATTCGATCGGTGAGCATGCCGAATACCGGAGCAAAGGCATACATTCCAGCGATGTGGAGCGAGATGGTTAGGCCGACGTCGGAGAGCGAGTGCCCACTTGCACTCAGGTGCGCCGGAGTCATGCTCATCACCGAGACCATCACCATGTGACTTAGCGCGATGGTCAGCACCGCATAGCCAGCCATTGGGCGCTCACGAATAACTGCAATCGCAGCCTTGAAGCCCGGGTTTACCCGCCGCGCAGGAAGCCCCGCTATCTCCTTGGCAATCAATAGCGGATCGGGCCTCAGACCGAACCAAAAAATTAGGGTTGAGGTGGTCTGGGCAAAGATTGTGAATAGGAAGGGGCCGGCTAGGTGGGGGAGGCCGATCGCTAGGCCAAGGCTTTCTCCCGGGGCAATCAGATTGGGCCCTACAACCGCGCCAATTGTTGTTGCCCAAACCACCAGCGAGAGATCTTTGCCACGTGGCCCGGAAACCGGAATATCGGCTGCTGCGAATCTGGCCTGCAGTGACACAGCGGAGCCTGCACCAAGTAAGAACAGTGCGATTAGCTCAACCGGGAAAGAACGCAGCGATGCTGCCAAAATCATGCTCATCGCACCGGTGATCGCAATGGCTGCTCCGGTTGCCAAGGCAACTCGACGCCCCTTGCGATAGGCCAGGTTGGCAAGCGGGATTGCGCTCGCGGCACTTCCCAGGGTGCTCAGGGTTGCGGCAGCACCCGACCAGGCAGTGGTGCCGGAGAGTTCGACGGCGAGCAAGGCTCCAACCGAAAGGGTGGCCCCCAGCCCAAAACCACCAAAGGCTTGTCCTAAAGCCAGCACCTTAACGGTGCGCTTTTGAAGTCTCGAAAGCTCTTCCGGCTGGTATTGAGTCACCACCTAAACCTACATGGTGCGGTAAACTCTTCACCTACGCACTCGCGAGGTGAAGCATGTCAAAAAAGCCACTTACTCTGGCTGAAAAGTTGTGGAGAGACCACTTGGTGGTCAAGGGCGAAAACGGCGCGCCAGATCTGATCTACATCGACCTTCACCTAATTCACGAGGTAACCAGCCCCCAGGCATTCGATGGTCTGCGACTAGCTGGCAGAGAACTTCGTCGCAAAGACCTAACCATCGCAACAGAAGACCACAACACCCCGACCCAGGACATTCACCTGCCAATTGCAGATTTGACCTCTAGAACTCAGGTGCAGGCACTTCGCGACAACACCGCGGAGTTTGGTGTTCGAATTCACTCACTGGGAGATAAGAACCAGGGCATCGTTCACGTGGTTGGTCCCCAGCTGGGTCTGACCATGCCAGGTCTAACCATTGTCTGCGGTGACTCTCACACCTCCACCCACGGAGCCTTTGGTTCTTTGGGTATTGGAATCGGAACCAGCGAGGTCGAGCACGTCATGGCAACCCAGACCCTGCCACTTGCTCCATTCAAGACCATGGCAATCAATGTTGAGGGCACCCTTCGCCCGGGCGTTAGCGCTAAGGACATCATCCTGGCGGTAATCGCCAAGATCACCGCCAGCGGTGGTCAGGGATACGTTTTGGAATACCGCGGCAGCGCAATTCGCGCACTCTCCATGGAGGGCCGCATGACTATTTGCAACATGTCAATCGAAGCTGGTGCTCGTGCCGGCATGGTTGCTCCCGACCAGATCACTTTTGACTACCTCGAGGGTCGTCCACATGCTCCAACCGGCAGCGACTGGGATGCTGCGGT
>JARXAN010000032.1 GCA_029865895.1 Actinomycetota bacterium | reverse complement strand
CTAGTTCTGTTCACAGAGCGTGCGGATGTAGCGCAGTTGGTAGCGCACAACCTTGCCAAGGTTGGGGTCGCGAGTTCGAGTCTCGTCATCCGCTCTCTAGCACCTAAGTACAGACGGTGAAGTGGCCGAGAGGCGAGGCAGCGGCCTGCAAAGCCGTGTACACGGGTTCGAATCCCGTCTTCACCTCAAAGCAACAACCCGGGCGATTGGCGCAGTGGTAGCGCGCTTCCCTGACACGGAAGAGGTCACTGGTTCGAACCCAGTATCGCCCACCAAAAAAGAATCCCCACCCGAAGGTGGGGATTCTCGTCTAAGCCTTCAGCTTGAGAACCTTGGCGGTGTCCGCAAGAAGTTTCTTTGCCAACTTGGGATCTGCGTTGAGCGGTGTCCCAAGGGCTGGGATGAACTTGGTTAGATCTTTCTTCCAAGATGAAGCTACATCTGGATACATCTTTCCGATCACATCCAGCATCACTGAAACTGATACAGATGCTCCTGGAGATGCACCGAGTAGCCCAGCGATACTTCCATCCTTGGAGGAGATAACTTCAGTGCCAAACTGGAGGGTTCCGCCGCCCTTGACTGGCTTGATTACCTGAGCCCTTTGGCCAGCCTCGTAAAGGGTCCAGTCCTCAGGATTTGCGGTTGGCACGAACTCCAAAAGCCCCGCGATCTTTTGCTTGCGCGTTTTCGTCACTTCTTTGATCAGGTAGGTGACCAAACCAAAGTTCTTCAAAGCAACGCTTAGGTAGGGGATTACGTTTCTTGGCCTGAGCGAAAGTGGAAGGTCGAGAATTGACCCGTACTTGAGGAACTTAGGGTTGAGGCCCGCATAAGGTCCGAAAAGCAACGAAGTCTTCCCATCAACAACTCTGGTGTCTAGGTGAGGAACAGACATTGGGGGAGCACCGACCTGAGCCTGGCTGTAAACCTTGGCTTGGTGCTTTGCAACAATTTCTGGATTGTCAGTTCTTAGGAAGTGCCCAGAGACCGGGAATGTTCCGTAGCCCTGGATCTCAGGAATACCGGCCTTCTGCAGTAGCTTTAGCGCCCAACCACCGGCTCCCACGAACACCTTGTCGGCCTTCACGATTCGCTGGTAGTGCTCACCCGATAGCGAAAGCTGCCATGCGCCATCCTGGTACTGGTAGAGGCTTCTAACCTCTACAGAGGTTTCGACCTGCACGCCCTTTTTGATAAGCCAGGCAATCAACTGCTGGGTGATGGCACCGTAATCGACGTCTGTGCCCTGCTCAATAAAAGTGGCCGCGATTGTCTCTTTTACTCGACCCTCGGTGATAAGCGGAGCCCACTTGGCGATCTGCCTTGGGTCCTTGCTGAATTGCATCCCTGCGAAAAGTGGTTGGTCTTTGAGAGCTTCGAATCGACGTGACAGGTAATCAACATCTTTATCGCCGCGAACAAAGGTCATGTGAGGGACGGTGCGGATAAAGGTTTCGGGGGCAGAAAGGATGCCCTGCTCTACTAAAGCTGCCCAAAACTGCCTGGAGACCTGAAACTGCTCGTTGATGACGATCGCCTTAGCGGGATCAGGTAGAGACCCGTCTTTGCTGTCGGGCATGTAGTTGAGCTCGCACAGTGCTGCGTGGCCAGTACCGGCGTTGTGCCATGGGTTCGAACTCTCCATCGCTACCTGGTCTAAGCGCTCGAAGAGAACGATTTTGGTCTTTGGGCTGACTAGCTTGACAAGCACCCCGAGGGTAGCCGACATGATGCCCCCACCAATTAGGGCAAGATCAAAGCTCTCAGTTTTTGACACGGTAAAAGGGTAACTTACCTAGAGGACCGCTACGCCCAGAACAGTACCAATTCCGTAAGCAAGACCTACGGTGACAATCGAAACCAACACGTTCCTCAGAACGCTCTTGAATACCGGTGAATTTCCCACCTTGGCCGCCCAGAAACCAGTGATGGCCAGCGCAAGAACAACTGCGGCACCGGTTACCTCTACGCGGTAGTTATCCCAAGGTCCCAAGATTGCCAATAGTGGCAGCATCGCGCCCGCCGTAAAGGCGACGAATGAACTGAACGCCGCGGCCCATGGGTGAGCCGATGTGTTCTTAGGGTTTCTACCGTGCGCAAGTTCTGCGTCTTTCTGGGCGCTTACCGAGGTGTACTCGCCACCACCCATTGAAATTGCTCCAGCAACCACTGCAGCGATGCCGGCCAACATGATGTTTCCCTTGTCCGCTCCAGCACTTGCCACACCGATCACGACACCGGCAATTGAAACGATGCCGTCGTTTGCTCCCAATACTGCGGCTCTAAGCCAATTAAGTTTCTTTTCGAGCGCTCTGGTTGCTGCTTCCATAAGTCGAATTCAACGGCAAATTGTTATCGCTGTCTAGTAAGGCACGCCTGACCGTTAGCGATTAGACTTCACGGGTTAGGAGCGAGTGTGAACATCGAACTTGCAGGCAAAACTCACCAGGTAAGTGAGGGAGCGGATGGCTTCGGACTATTCGAGGACCGCTCCATCATCGCGCTTAGAGTAAATGGCGAACTAAAAGACCTCAGCTACAAACTCAGCGAGGGTGACAAAGTCGAGGGTGTCGACATCGCATCCGATGACGGCCTCTCAATTCTCAGACACTCCACCGCACACGTTATGGCCCAGGCCGTGCAGGAAATGTTCGATCCTTCCAAACTCGGCATTGGCCCTCCGATCAAAGACGGTTTCTACTTCGACTTCGATGTCCCAGAGGCTTTCAAGCCCGAGGATCTAAAGCGCATCGAAAAGCGGATGAAAGAACTGGTCGGCAAGTCACAGCGTTTTGTTCGCCGCGAAGTCTCCGATGAAGAGGCTAAAGAGCTCATGAAGAATGAGCCATACAAGCTTGAACTTATTGGTCTAAAGAGCTCCGATGTCGGCGAGGGTTCAGCGGAGGTAGGGGCCGGAGGTCTATCGGTTTACGAGAACCTAAACCCGGATGGCACTGTCGCATGGCGTGATCTTTGCCGTGGACCTCACCTTCCTAACACCCGAGGCATCGGCAAGGGATTCTCGCTCACCCGTTCGGCTGCCGCCTACTGGCGAGGTAACGAGAACAACAAGCAACTTCAGCGCATCTACGGAACCGCTTGGCCTACTCAGGAGCAGCACGATGCCCACCTCGAGCGCTTGGAAGAAGCCGCCCGTCGTGATCATCGCAAGCTCGGTGTTGAGTTAGACCTCTTTAGCTTCCCTGACGAAATCGGTTCGGGACTCGCGGTATTCCACCCGAAGGGTGGCATCGTTCGCAGAGTGATGGAGGATTACAGCCGAAAGCGCCACGAAGAGGCTGGCTACGAGTTCGTATACTCGCCACACATCACCAAGGGCAATCTGTTCGAGATTTCTGGACACCTGCAGTGGTATTCCGATGGCATGTTCCCAGCGATGAAGCTAGACGCCGAGTATGGCGAGGACGGTGCGCTTCGCAAGCAGGGCCAGGACTACTACCTGAAGCCAATGAACTGCCCGTTCCACATTCTTATCTTCCGTTCGCGTTCGCGCAGTTATCGCGAGTTGCCACTTCGGATGTTTGAGTTTGGATCTGTCTACCGATACGAGAAGTCTGGAGTGCTGCACGGACTTACTCGAGTTCGTGGAATGACTCAAGACGACGCCCACCTGTTTGTGACCAATGAACAGCTCGAGATCGAACTGACCAAGGTCTTGGACTTCGTGCTTGGCCTGTTGCGTGACTACGGTTTGAACGATTTCTACCTCGAACTCTCCACTCGTGATCCAGAGAACCCTAAGTTCGTTGGCAATGATGAACTGTGGGACAGGGCAACCGACACCTTGGCTCAGGTAGCGCAGAAGTCAGGATTGACATTGGTTCCAGATCCAGGTGGCGCTGCCTTCTACGGTCCAAAGATCTCGGTCCAGGCAAGGGACGCGATCGGCAGAACCTGGCAGATGTCCACCATTCAGCTCGATTTCAACCTTCCCGAGCGATTCGACCTCGAATACGTCGGGGCTGACGGCGAGCGTCACCGTCCGATCATGATCCACCGCGCTCTGTTTGGCTCAATTGAGCGATTCTTCGGCGTGCTGACTGAGCACTATGCCGGTCACTTCCCGCCATGGCTTGCTCCGGTGCAGGTGGTTGGAGTGCCAGTCGCAGATGAGTTCGCGGATTATCTCGAGGACTTCGTGCAGGAACTTAGAGCCAAGGGTGTTAGGGCGGAAGTTGACCGCTCAGACAACCGCATGCAAAAGAAAATTCGCGATCACACCCTGGCCAAGGTGCCATTCATCTTGCTAGCCGGCGGTAGAGACGTCGAAAACGGAACTTTCAGCTTCCGATATCGCGATGGCTCACAGGAGAATGACCTCACCAAGCAGCAGGCTTTCGAGTTGATTCTCAACGCCATCGAGTCAAAGACCCAGGTCTAATGAGCGACTTTCTAGAATCTATGGCCGGCATGGAGGATGAATTCCAGCGGCTTTGGACCCCTCATCGCATGGTTTACCTACAAACCGGGCAGCAACCGCCAGATGACGAGTGCCCGTTTTGCCTAGGTCCTGGTAAGACAGACGAAGAGGCTTTGATCGTCTACCGCGGGGACACCTGCTTTGTCCTGCTGAACCTTTTTCCCTACAACGCAGGGCACCTTTTGGTCTGCCCATACCGTCACGTCGACGCGTATGACAAGGCAACTGACGCTGAAATCGCCGAGATTGGATTGCTGACGCAACAGGCAATGCGAACTCTAAGGAAGGTTTCTGGGACTCACGGGTTTAACATCGGGATGAACCAAGGTGAAGTTGCGGGTGCCGGCATTGCGGGCCACCTCCACCAACACGTAGTTCCTCGCTGGAGTCACGACTCAAACTTTTTCCCGATCATCGCTAAAACCAAGGCCATGCCGCGGTTGCTAAGTGATGTTAGAGAAACAATTGCAAACAACTGGTCAAACGATAAATAGGATTAACCCCATGTCAGAGAACTCAAACGCAACCCCATTGGTAAAAAGCGGCCTAGCAGAGATGCTCAAGGGAGGCGTCATCATGGACGTCGTCACCGCAGAGCAGGCAAAGATTGCTGAGGATGCTGGAGCGGTTGCCGTTATGGCGTTGGAGCGCGTCCCAGCCGACATTCGCGCCCAGGGCGGAGTCGCACGTATGAGCGACCCAGACCTAATTGACCAGATCATCAAGACCGTTTCGATCCCAGTCATGGCAAAGGCTCGCATTGGTCACTTTGTTGAGGCCCAAGTTCTTGAGTCTCTTGAGGTCGACTACATCGACGAGTCCGAGGTGCTAAGCCCAGCCGACTATGTAAACCACATCGACAAGTGGGGCTTCAAGACTCCATTCGTCTGTGGTGCAACCAACCTAGGTGAGGCACTTCGCCGAATCACCGAGGGTGCATCCATGATTCGTTCGAAGGGTGAGGCTGGTACCGGAGACGTTTCCGAAGCAACCAAGCACATCCGCACCATTCTCTCTGAGGTTCGCGCGCTAGCCGCCAAGACCGACGACGAGCTTTACGTTGCTGCCAAGGAGCTGCAAGCGCCTTACCAGCTGGTAAAGAAGGTTGCGCGCGACGGCAAGCTGCCAGTCGTTCTGTTTGTTGCCGGTGGAGTTGCAACCCCAGCGGATGCCGCGATGATGATGCAGCTTGGCGCAGACGGCGTGTTTGTTGGCTCTGGAATCTTCAAGAGTGGAAATCCAGCCGCACGTGCAGCAGCAATTGTGAAGGCAACAACCTTCTACGACGACCCAAAGGTTATTGCCGAAGTTAGCCGTGGCCTAGGTGAGGCGATGGTTGGCATTAACGTGAACGACCTGCCAGCTCCACACCGCCTGAGCGAGCGTGGTTGGTAGTTGTTAGTTGGCGTATTAGCGCTGCAGGGTGATTGGCGTGAGCACAAGCTCTTGCTCGAGTCACTCGGAGCTGATGTCCTCCCCATCAGGCGAGAATCAGAGCTGTCCCAGGTTCAGGCGCTAGTAATTCCAGGTGGGGAATCCACCACAATGTCGAATCTTGCGAAGAGTTTTGGTCTTTTTCCAGCGCTGCGTGAGTTTGTGAATCACAAGCCAACCCTTGGCACATGTGCAGGTCTGATCATGCTTTCCGACAAAGTAGAAGGTGCGGTAGCGGGCCAGGAGTTCGTTGGGGGATTGGACATCACCTCCTCGAGGAATGCCTACGGCGGACAAACCTACAGCTTCGAAGCCGACGTCGAGATCGCTGGTCAAATAGAGCGAGTGGCCTTCATTAGAGCCCCTAGAATTTTGGCGGTAGGAAAAGCAGAAGTGATTGCAACCTTGGATGGGGAACCGGTTGCGGTTCGACAGGGAAACTTGCTTGGGGCCAGCTTTCACCCGGAGATCACCGGTGGCACAAAGCTTCACTCGCTTTTCTTAGAGAGTATTAGCTAAGAAGAAGGTAACAATGTCAGGCCATTCCAAGTGGGCAACCACCAAGCACAAGAAGGCAGCTAACGATTCAAAGCGCGCCAAGTTGTGGGCCAAACTGATTCGCAACATCGAGGTCGCGACTAGAACCGGTGGCGCAGACCTCGATGGCAACCCAACTCTTTACGACGCTGTCTACAAGGCTAGAAAAAACTCCGTTCCCAACGACAACATCGAGCGTGCAATCAAGCGTGGCTCTGGTGCACTGGGAGATGCTGCGGATTACACCAGCATCATGTACGAGGGCTACGGTCCAAATGGGATAGCAATCCTGATCGAATGCCTCACCGACAACAAGAACCGCTCAGCTGCAGAAGTCAGAACCGCTGTCACTAAAAACGGCGGCACCATGGCGGACCCAGGGTCGGTTTCATATCAATTTGCCCGCAAGGGCGTCATCGTCGTTGTTGACGGCGCCAACGAGGACGCGATCCTTGAGGCAACTATTGAGCACGATGTCGAGGACATCTCGTCAAACGGTGAGGGCTTCGTGTTGACCTGCGACCCGTCTTCCATGGTTCAGGCGCGAGCGGCTTTGCAGGCTAACGGCATCGACTATGAGTCTGCAGATGTTGAGTTTGTTTCCTCCATGAAGATCCAGGCAGACGCGGAGACCGCGAACAAGGTCATCAAGATGATCGACGCTATTGAAGACCTTGACGATGTTCAGAGCGTCTTCACCAACATGGACATTTCCGCTGAGGTATTGGCTAGCCTCGAGGCCTAATGGCAATCATTCTTGGTGTTGACCCCGGCCTCACCCGCTGTGGCTTTGGGGTTATCAACACAACCAAGACCGAAGCCCTGGCCTTTGGGATGTTCCAGTCACAACCAAACTCCGACCCCAGAGATCGTGTCGGGGCGATAGCCCAAGAGCTCAAGAAGTTGGTTCTGGAACACAAGCCCGAAATGATTGCACTGGAGCGTGTTTTTGCCCAGGCGAATCTGCGCTCGGTGATGGGTGTCGCTCAGGTATCTGGTGCGCTGATGTCAATCGCCTACGAAGCAAACATTCCGCTGCAGTTCTTCACCCCGAGCGAGGTCAAAGCCGCCGTCACGGGTAATGGTCGAGCCACCAAAGACCAGGTTGCACTGATGGTGACCAGGATGCTGAATTTGGAGCACACACCAAAACCTGCTGACGTGGCTGACGCTCTAGCCGTGGCACTCTGCGCTTCTAAACGAGGTGTGAATGTCGGCACTTCTGCACAGCAGCAGTGGGTCGCAGCGGCAAAAAAGGCGTCCCGCCGACTAGGTTAGGCATGTGATTGAACTCCTCTCCGGCAAGGTCGCAAGACTGGCAACCGACTCTCTGACGCTGATGGTTGGTGGCGTTGGATTTCGGGCTGCAATCACGCCTCGGTTCTCGCTGAAACTAAAGCTCGACCAGGAACTCGAACTGGTAACCAGGCTCGTGGTGCGTGAGGATGACCTTTCACTGTTCGGTTTTGAGAATGAAGCTGAACAGGAGGCTTTCGATCTGCTTTGTTCTGTCAGCGGCATTGGCCCAAAGTTAGCCATGACCGTGCTGAGCGGAATGGATGCGCAGCAAATCACTAACTCTGTGAACAGTCAAGATGACGCTGCTTTCAGAGCGATTTCCGGCATTGGACCAAAGACCGCAAAGTTGATTGTTATTTCGCTTGCTAACAAGGTCGGACTCTCCAGCTCCTCACCTCGCTCCAAGGTTCTAGAGGCACTTCTACAGCTCGGTACAGACGAAGCTCTAGCTAGAGAGATCCTGACTCAGCTGCCCCAGGACTTGGACAACTCGGCCGCGCTGAAGCAGGCACTTGCGCTTCTAGGCAAGTCGAAGTTGGTGGAGCGATGATCGACCCAACTCCAGACGAGAGAGAGGTCGAGCAGACGCTCAGGCCTTCGAATCTGAGTGAGTTTGTTGGGCAGAAGAAGGTCGTAAGCCAGATTGAGCTGTTGATATCTGCTGCCAAAATGCACAACAGAACTCCAGATCACATTCTGTTGGCTGGACCTCCAGGGTTGGGGAAGACCACCCTGGCAATGATCGTCGCTCAGGAATCCAATCGAACACTCAGACTCACCTCTGGTCCTGCGATTCAATCATCTGGCGATCTCGCCTCGATGCTCTCCGCTTTGGAAGCAGGGGATGTGCTTTTCATTGACGAGATCCACCGCATGTCCAGAAGCGCTGAGGAAATGCTTTATTTGGCCATGGAGGATTTCCGAGTGGATGTCATGGTGGGGAAGGGGCCGGGTGCAACCTCAATCTCTCTTGACATCTCGCCTTTCACCCTGGTTGGGGCAACTACTCGAAGCGGAATGTTACCAACGCCCCTGAGGGACAGGTTCGGATTCACCGCATTTCTAGAGTTCTACGACCCATCGGAATTGGCAGGCGTTATTTCCCGCTCTGCAGACCGATTAGGTATCTCTCTCACGGAAGATGCCATCGAAGCATTAGCCAAGCGATCTAGAGGGACACCTCGCATTGCTAACCGTCTACTTCGAAGGGTTCGCGATTTTGCAGCAGTGAACGGACACTCTGAGGTTGACATAGCTTCAGTTGCCGGCGCGATGTCGCTGTTTGAGATTGATGACCAGGGTCTTGACCGGGTGGACAGGCAGATACTCAAACTGCTTGCGACTCAGTTCGCGGCGAAGCCAGTTGGCTTGAGCACCCTCGCTGTTGCCATTGGCGAAGAGCCCGACACCATCGAGGCGGTTATCGAGCCCTATCTAATCCGCATTGGATACATTCAGCGCACTCCTAGAGGCCGTGAAATCACCCAGAGCGGAATACTGCACATCAGTTCCAACTAAAGCGAAATCGGTCTAGACCGCCTATAATTTCGGAGGACCTGTTCGGTAAGGAAAAACCTTGGATTACATTCTGCTTGGCGTGCTCGCCGTAATGATTTTGCTATTGGTGCAACAGAACCGCCGCCGCAAGAAGGATGCAGAGAACCTGCTCTCCTCGCTGGCCGTGGGCGCAAATGTAATCCTGCACTCCGGCATCAAGGGCACCGTTATTGAGATCAATGGCGAGGACATCGTTATTGAATCAACTCCAAAGACCAAGTTGCTGGTCGTCAAGGGCGCAGTTCGCGCCATTGCTCCAGCCGTAACAGAAGCAAAGTAGTCATGGCTGAAAACACCACCACACAGTCCGCCAAGCGCAAACTTGGTTGGATTGGAGGCATTGCGGCCTTCTTCGCCGGTCTAATTGTCTGGGGCGTTGCCAGCGGACAGCCGGGCGCCAGCTACACACCTGAGCTAGCACTTGACTTACAGGGTGGAACCTCAATCATCCTGACCCCAACCCTTGCCGACGGCGAGACCGTCGATGAGGAGCAGCTTAACCAGGCTCTAGAGATCATCCGCCAGCGAATCGACGGCACCGGTGTTAGCGAAGCCCAGGTCAGCATTCAGGGCGAGCAAAACATCTTGGTCTCTATTCCAGGAACCCCAGACGCGACCACTCTGCAGTTGATCAAGGCATCAGCCCTTTTAGAGTTCCGCCCGGTGATCACATTCGCCGCCAGCACTCCATCAACCGAGTCTGCGACTATCGACTTCTCAGCGCTAAATGACACCCCAAGCGCGACTCCGGCAAACGCGTCTGACGCACTCTGGGTCACCGAGCGCGTCCAAGCACAGTTCGAAGCGCTGGACTGCTCCCAGAGCTTTAGAACCGCGGGGCAGGTCGACGATCCTGCCAAGCCACTTGTCACCTGTGATGACACCGGAGCGGTCAAGTACATCCTTGGCCCAGTAGAGGTCTTCGGCCTAAACATCGCAAATGCAACTTCAGGAACGGTAACCACCCAAACTGGTGCGAGCACTAACGACTGGGCTGTGAACCTAGAGTTCGACGCAGAGGGAACAGCAGCATTCGGTTCCGTAACTTCGAGACTTTTCACCTCGCCATCACCACAGAACCAGTTCGCTATCACCCTTGATGGGCTAGTGATTACCGCTCCGGCAACCAACGCTGTTATCACCAATGGCCAGGCGCAGATCACCGGATCATTTACTCAGGAGACCGCAACTGTCTTGGCTGACCAGCTGAAGTACGGTGCGCTGCCAATCGGCTTTGAGGTCCAATCTCAGGAGAACGTTTCTGCAACCTTGGGTGAGGACTCACTGACCGCAGGTTTGATTGCTGGACTTATCGGTTTGATTGTCGTGGTGGTCTACATGACCTTCACCTACCGCGGTTTGGCCTCAGTTGTTCTTGGATCCTTGATTGTTGTTGCGCTGCTTGTCTACCTAGCGGTCGCATTCCTGAGCTGGAGACAGGGTTACAGACTTTCGCTCGCTGGTGTCGCGGGCTTGATCGTGGCGATCGGTATTACGGCAGACTCCTTCATTGTTTACTTTGAACGTGTTCGAGACGAGCTTCGTGAGGGCAAGACTCTCGAGGTTGCAGTCGAGGCAGGTTGGAAGCGAGCGCTAAGGACCATTTTGGTTTCGGACGCAGTAAGCCTTACCGCAGCGGTAGTTCTCTACTTGCTAACCAGCTCCTCGGTGCGAGGATTCGCATTCACCTTGGGTCTGACGACGATCATCGACCTTTTGGTTGTGGCGCTGTTCACCCACCCAATGCTGCAGCTTCTGGCTCGCAACAAGTTCTTCGCATCTGGCCACAAGTGGTCCGGTTTTGATCTCTCTGCATCGAAGGCTGCCTACTTGGGCCGCGCTCAATTCAGGGTCAGTGCCGAGCTAGCCGAGGGCAAGGCTGAGAAGGCCTCCAAGGAAGCCAAGAAGCGCCAGACAATTGCAGAACGTAAGGCAAAGGAGACTGCTAATGACTAGTTTCAAGCAGATTGGTAATGAGCTCTACTCGGGAGAGCGTTCCTTTGACTTCGTAGGTCGCCGTAAGATCTGGTACACCATCGGTGCGGTGCTCGTGATCCTTTCGGTTCTGCTACCTATCGTTCGTGGTGGATTCAACTTTGGTATCGAGTTCCGCGGTGGTAGCGAATTCCGCTTGACCAACTCGCAAGAGTTGCCGCTGGAGCTGGCTGAGCAGGCGATCCACACCGTTGTTCCTGAGGTCGAGGTAGTTGTTACCGAGGTCGGCCTTTCGGACATTCGCATCCAAACTGAGCAGCTTGCAGACGTTGAGTCCGAAGCAGCGCGCCTAGCGCTTGCCGAGGCATACCAGGTTGAGGACTCAGCTGTGGCATCCAGCTTCATTGGACCGAACTGGGGTGCTGATGTGACTCGTCAGGCAATCACCGGTCTGTTGGTGTTCTTGGTTCTGGTATCGATCCTGATGGCCATCTACTTCCGATCTTGGAAGATGTCGGCGTCTGCCTTGATCGCGCTGGCTCACGACTTGATCCTGACCATCGGTGTTTATGCTGCCGTTGGCTTTGAAATCACACCTGCAGCGGTCATTGGATTCCTAACCATCTTGAGCTACTCGCTGTATGACACAGTGGTGGTCTTCGACAAGGTTCGCGAAAACACCCTAGACGTCGAGTTCTCAGAGACCCGCACCTTTGCTGAAATGGTCAACCTTGCCGTAAACCAGACCTTGGTGCGCTCGATCAACACCTCCATCGTCGCAGTTTTGCCTGTTGCTTCGATTCTTTTCGTGGGCGCGACACTGCTAGGTGCTGGAACTTTGCGAGACATTTCGCTTGCTTTGTTCGTAGGAACGATTGTTGGAACCTACTCTTCGATCTTCCTTGCGGCTCCGGTTTATGTGCACCTGCGTGAGAACGAGGAAAAGCTGAAGACCGCATCTGACAAGGTTGCTGCTAACCGCCAATAGACTTCTCTCTACCAGATAGAGGAGTGAGCCTTGACTGACAGCATCGCATCGTCGTTGCGGTCGAGGTTGCCCAGAATATTCACTAGGTCTTCAACGGCGTACTCATCGGACCTCAATGATCTGATCAAAATCGTTCGCCTAAACCACCCCAAGGCCGATCCGGCATTTATTGAGCGGGCCTACAAAACTGCCGAACTTCACCACACCGGACAGAAGCGTAAATCGGGCGAGGATTACATTACGCACCCACTGGCAGTTGCGCGGATTCTTGCTGACCTGGGTTCGGGTCCTGCAACCATTGCCGCGGCACTACTGCATGACACCGTTGAGGACACCAGCTATTCGATTGAACAGCTGCAGCAGGACTTTGGGGACGAGGTTGGCCTCTTAGTCGATGGCGTAACCAAACTCGATCGGGTCAAGTTCGGAGACTCCGCTCAGTCCGAAACCATGCGCAAGATGGTTGTTGCGATGTCTAAAGACGTTCGAGTCCTGGTCATCAAACTTGCCGACCGTCTTCACAACGCTCGTACCTGGGGCTTTGTAAGCCCAGAGTCTGCCAAGCGCAAAGCTCAGGAGACGCTGGAAATATATGCTCCGCTAGCGCACAGGCTCGGCATCAGCGCAATCAAGGTAGAGCTTGAGGACATCAGCTTCGCCGTTCTCTATCCAAAGGTTTACGAGGAAATAGTGAGCCTTGTTGGACAGCGCAATCCATCGCGCAGCGAATACACCGAGAAGGTGATCGACGACATTGCCGGTGAGCTTAGAGAAGGCAAGGTCAAGGCAAAGCTCTCGGGCCGGCCAAAGCAGTACTACAGCATCTATCAAAAGATGGTGTTGCGTGGCCGCGAGTTCGATGACATCTACGACCTGGTTGGCATTCGCGTGATTGTTTCGAGCGTTAGAGACTGCTACGCAGCGCTTGGCTCAATCCACGCAAAGTGGTCACCGCTTCCCGGTCGCTTCAAGGACTACATCGCGATGCCAAAGTTCAACCTCTACCAATCCCTCCACACCACTGTGGTCGGTCCAGAGGGTAGGGCGGTCGAGATTCAGATCCGCACCCAAGAGATGGATCAGCGGGCTGAATACGGCGTTGCTGCCCACTGGAAGTACAAGGCGCAGGCCGGCAAGGCTGGCGAGGACGAAGTAGACCTCGCGTGGCTCAAGCAGCTGAGCGACTGGCAGGAAGAGACCGCTGATCCAGGTGAGTTCTTAGACAACCTACGCTTTGAAATCGGAGCCAAAGAGCTCTATGTCTTCACGCCCAAGGGCAAGGTTGTCGGCCTTTCTGCCGGTTCAACGCCGGTTGACTTCGCCTACGCGGTTCACACCCAAGTCGGTCACCGCACCATAGGCGCCAAGGTAAATGGTCGTTTAGTTCCGCTCGAAAGCAAGTTGCAAGCCGGAGATGTGGTTGAGATCCTCACCTCCAAGTCAGAATCGGCCGCGCCAAGCAAGGACTGGCTCAACTTTGTTGGTTCTGCCAGCGCGCGAGCGAAGATCAAGCACTGGTTTACCCAGGAGCGCAAGGAACACGCAACCGAAGACGGCAAAGAGGCTCTAGTAAAGGCCCTGAGGCGCTCAGGGTTGCCGATTCAGAGCCTTCTGAACTCCGAGACCCTGTTGCAGATCGTGGGGGAGCAGAAGCTCTCTGACATCAATTCGCTATTCACGGCGATTGGTCAGGGACAAATCTCCACCGGGACAGTTATTGAGCGCATCAAGCAGCTCAGGGGTCTGGTTGGAGATCCCGACACCGAGGAGATAACGCTCCCGCAGACCCCGAAGGTATTGAAACTTCAGAGAAAATCCAGCCAAGGTGTCTTGGTAAAGGGCTCACCCGATGTACTCACCAAGATGGCACGTTGCTGCACACCGGTGCCGGGGGATGAGATTGTTGGATTCATTACTCGCGGTGAGGGAGTCTCAGTGCACCGCGGTGACTGCAAGAACGTAAAGAGCTTGAATCCACAGCGCGTGGTCGAAGTTTCCTGGTCAGAAGACTCAAGAGGCGTCTTCATGGTCCAGATTCAGATCGAGGCTCTTGACCGATCCGGACTGCTTTCAGATGTCACAAGGGTGCTCAGTGAGAACCACGTCAACATCCTCAGTGCTGCCGTCTCCACCGGAAGAGACCGCGTTGCGCTCAGTCGATTTGTTTTTGAAATGGCAGATCCATCGCATCTAGATCACCTGTTGAACCAGGTGAGAAAGATCGAAGCGGTTTACGAAGTATCGAGAGTAAAAAGCTCTTAGTCGACAGCTTTAATCGCAGCATCAAGCCAGGACTTGCGGGCATCGATCGATGCCTGAATGTCTTTCTTCTTGGCAGCTGGAGCAGCCTTCAGTTCGGCTTCTAGATCTGCAATTGCGCCCTCTAGCTGAATCACCAGCGAGCTGCTGCGAGCCTTAGCAGTCGGGTCCGAACGCTTCCAAGCATCAGCCTGAGCCTCGGAGATTGCTTTCTCGACCTTGCGAAGCTTGTCCTCAACCTCGCGAACCTTGTCCTTAGGGACGTGTCCAATCTTCACCCAGCGAGCCTGGATGTCTGACATAGCCTTCTTGGCTGCCTCGAGGTTCTTGGTGTCGATCTTGTCGGCCTCTTTGAGAAGCTCCAGCTTGAGCTTGAGGTTCTCGGAGTGCTCAATGGCTTGCTCGGAATCCTTTTCCTTCTTGGCGGCAAAGATTGCATCTCCCGCTGCGCGGAATCGTGCCCAAAGCGCATCCTCAGCCTTACCGGCGCGAGGAGCCAGCTTCCAGTCGTCCTGGAGCTTGCGATAGCTAAGAGCTGCGTCGCCACCCTTTGCAACTAGAGCTTCCGCTGCTTCAACAAGCTTCGACTTTGCAGACTTGGCTTCTTTGAACTTTGAATCAAGGGTTGCAAAGTATGCGCGACGTCCGCTCTCAAATTTTGCACGAGCCTGTGAGAAACGCTTCCAGATCGGATCGGTCTTAGCCTTAGGAAGCTTTGGGCCTTCCTTCTGAAGCTGCTGCCACTGCTCGAATAGGGCAGTCATCTGCTCGGCAGACTTCTTCCAGTTGATGTTGTCCAGCTTGGCAACCAGTGCCTCTGCCTTGACGGCAATTTCTTCCCTGGAAACCAGTGCTGCCGCAGTTACTTCCTCGCGCTCGGCTGAGATTTTCTCCGCGGCGTTCTTGATTGCCGGCTCAGTCTTCGCTAGTCGCTCACGAAGAGAAACTAGGTTTCCCACTGCCTTTGGCTCCTTGAGCTCAACCAGCAGGTGATCATATGCGGCCTTCAGGCTCTTGGCATCAGTCACACCGGACGCTAGACGTTGCTCCAGGATTCGCACCTGTGCCTCTAGGTCTTGGAATTTGCGGACAAAGTAGGCAAGTGCGTCAGCTTCGCTGACGTTTGGGTACTGGCCAACGAGTCTTTCGACGCCTGCTTCGATAACGAATACGTTGTTCTCGCTGTCGACGCGGCCGAATGCGTTGCTGGTCACGGGGATCTCCTAAGGTGTGAGGTTTTACTCTACCGAAATACCACTGAGGGAAACGGCATTAATCGGAGCTCCATCACTGGAGCCATCTGCTGTTCCCGCGGCGGCAATTGCCTTCACGGCGTCTAGGCCGGAAGTGACCTTTCCAAACACCGTGTAACCACCGGCAGCGTCGCTAAGGATCTGAGAGCTGCCGTAAACGATGAAGAACTGGCTGCCCATTGAGTAACCATCGCCTCCAACTCTTGCCATCGCCAAAAGGCCCTCGCCATACATGTCGTCCATTGGAGCGTTCTCGATTGGTCCGAAGGTGTAGCCGGGTCCACCGGTTCCGGTGCCCTCTGGGTCACCACACTGCAGGACGTAGATGCCTGCGGTGGTAAGTCGGTGGCAGCTAACTCCCTCAAAGTAGCCATCCTTGGCCAAGGAGACGAAGTTTGCCGTGGCCTGCGGTGCCAAATCACCGTAAAGCTCTACTCCAATGCTCTGATCGTTTAGGTTCAGCGAGCCAGTCCATGTGCGGCCTTCGGCAATCGATGGGTCCGGAACCAAATCGGAGTTAGTCTGGGTTGGAGTCGCCTCCTCGCTGATCAGTTCCTCGATTGGAGTAACAAAGCCTGGTCCGACAGAGAAGTAAAGCAGCTGTCCTACCACCGCAAGAGCGATTGCGGCTCCAGAGACGATCAGTGCGAGACGGTTATCCCTGCGACGAATACCTTCGCGCTCTACCTTGATTCCCTGCTTGGCCTGGAAACTTGCCAGCTTGTCATTGTTCTTCATAACACCCTTGTCTATCCGCAGGTAGTAATTCTAGGCGTTGCATACAATCAACAAGTGGTATCCGTTCCCTTAGCTTCGCGTATGCGTCCAACCTCCCTGCAGGAGGTGGTGGGACAGGCACGAATCACGAAGCCAGGCTCGGCACTGAGTCGACTAATTGAAGGTGATCCGGCTTCGCCGCTTAGCTCGATCATCCTCTGGGGGCCACCAGGTTCGGGAAAGACCACACTTGCGCGCCTTATCTCTCAAACCCGCGATTCAAACTTCGTAGAACTGAGTGCGATCTCTGCGACAGTGGCAAATGTCCGCGAGGTAATCGATTCCGCGAAGAAGCTTTTAGAAGTCTACGACCGACCAACGATCCTCTTTCTGGATGAGATCCATAGGTTTTCAAAGAGTCAACAGGACTCTCTTCTTTCTGCTGTGGAATCGGGACTAGTCACACTCATCGCTGCTACCACAGAGAATCCCTCGTTCAGCATCATCAAACCGCTGGTCTCACGCTGCCTAGTTCTAAAACTCGATCCACTCACCGAGGAAGAGATCGCGACGCTACTGAGAAGGGCCATCGAGCGAAAAGACTGGAATGGCAAAGAGGTCACTCAAGAGGCCATCGACTATCTGGCAAAGGTCTCATCCGGAGATGCCCGCAGGGCCTTGACCCTGCTTGAGGCAGCTGCAGCTCAATCCGAGACTGCCATCGACTTTGCGATTGCAAAGTCGACAAGTGAGATTGCAATTGCTTACGATGCAACTGGCGATGCTCACTACGACACCATCAGCGCGTTCATCAAGTCGGTGCGTGGGTCGGATGTGGATTCGGCAATTCACTACCTCGCAAGAATGATTGCAGGGGGAGAGGATCCAAGATTCATCGCCAGAAGGCTGATGATCCTCGCTGCTGAAGACATCGGGCTTGCAGACCCCAACGCTTTGGTTATCGCAAGTGCTGGAGCTGATGTGGTTGAGAGAATCGGCATGCCGGAGGGACGAATTCCACTAGCCGAGGTGACCATTTATCTTGCTACCGCTCCAAAATCCAACAGAGCATACTTAGCGATAAACAAGGCTCTCGCGGAGTTAGAGACCGGAACTGTCCCAGCAGTCCCAGCCCCGCTTAGATCCACTGGTGCGGTTGGCTATCAGTACCCGCACGATGATGCGAGGGGAATCATCAAACAAAAATACTCGGAGCTGTCCAATCGGCTCTATGAACCTTCCAACCATGGTTTCGAGAAGACGGTTGCCGAACGCCTGAAGGCGATCCGCGAAATCCTAGAAGGATAGTGACAGCTAGCGCTCAAACTGCTAAGCTCTCAGGGTTGCTCTGCTCCAGCGGCTGGGACGTAGAGCAAGATCCCATAGATAAATTCGAAAGGTAACTTTTTGTCAAAGACAACTAGAACCCGCAGCAAGACCCGTTTGTCACGTGCCCTAGGCATCGCACTTACTCCTAAAGCTGCTAAGTATATGGAAAAGCGCCCGTACGCACCGGGCCAGCACGGCCGCACCAAGCGCAAGTCTGACTCAGACTACGCAGTTCGTCTTCGTGAGAAGCAGCGCCTCAGGGCTCAGTACGGTATCCGCGAGGCTCAGCTTCGCAAGACCTTCCAGGAAGCAAAGCGCACTGAAGGCCTAACCGGTGAGAACCTAGTAGAGCTACTAGAAATGCGTCTTGACGCTCTAGTGCTTCGCTCTGGCTTCGCTCGCACCATGGCTCAGGCCCGTCAGATGGTTGTTCACCGCCACATCCTTGTTGATGGTGAGCGCGTTGACCGCCCATCTTTCCGCGTCAAGCCTGGCCAGATGATTCACGTTCACGCCAAGAGCGAGAAGGTTGAACCATTCCAGGTTGCAGCTGCCGGTGGAAACTCAGACGTTCTTAACAAGACTCCTGAGTACCTAAGCGTTGACCTAGACAAGTTGCAGGCGACCCTTGTTCGCCGTCCAAAGCGCGCTGAAGTTCCAGTTACCTGTGAAGTTCAGCTCGTTGTTGAGTACTACGCAGCTAGGTAAGTAAATCTGATGAGCGGTGGCGAGGTTGTCGGCATAATTTTTGCCCTCAGCTTCGCCCTGCTCGTTCTTTTTATCGGCTTCCCACTTGTGAAGCTTGCAAAACTAATTGATGAGAGTGCTCGCACCATCAGCACCGTCAACAAAGAGCTCGAGCCAATGCTCCAAGAGGCCCGAGTCACTCTCGGCGAGGCTAACCGTCAGCTCAAGCGCATTGACTCGATCACCGAGGATGTTGAGCAGGTAACTGAAAACATCAACAGCCTTGTCGCTGTCTTCACTGCATCGGTGGGAGCCCCGCTAACTAAGCTTTTTGGTGTCACCAAAGGACTGTTCTCAGTCATTGGAAAACGGAGGTAGAAATGTCAAAACTCGGATGGTTCGCAGCAGGCATTGGCCTAGGCGCCCTGGCAGTGATTCAGCTTCGCGACAACCCAAAGGCGCAGGTTGCTCTCGATGAGGCAATCGCCGCTGCAAAAGATTTCAGCCAGGCTGTTGCCGCCGGCTACCAAGAGCGTGAGGCAGAGCTGACTAAGCCGGTTGCCAAGCCAGCAGCAAGACCTGCCGCAAAAAAGCCAGCCGCTAAAGCCGCTGCAAAGCCTGCTGCAAAGAAGCCTGCTGCCGCAAAGCCTGCTGCAAAGCGCGCTCCAGCCAAGAAGTAAGCACGATGAAGACTGCCGAAATCAAGCGGCGGTGGCTTGACTACTTCGAGAAGAATGGTCACACCGTAGTTCCAAGCGCTCCATTGATCAGCCAAGACCCGACCCTAATGTTTGTGGTTGCTGGAATGGTTCCGTTTATCCCTTACATGACAGGTGTCTTGCCTGCACCATATGCCCGCGCGACCAGCGTTCAGAAGTGCGTGCGAACCTTGGACATTGATGAGGTCGGTAAAACCACTCGTCACGGCACCTTCTTCCAGATGAATGGAAACTTCTCCTTCGGTGACTACTTCAAGAAGGAAGCAATCGGCTTTGCCTGGGAGCTATTGACCGGTTCACTCGAAGATGGCGGACTCGGCTTTGATCCTGAGCGACTGTGGGTGACCGTCTACAACGATGACGATGAGGCCATCGGCTACTGGTTGGAGCAATCCTCCGTGCCAAGGGAGCGTATTCAGAAGCGCGGAATGCGGGACAACTACTGGTCTACTGGCCAGCGTGGCCCAGCTGGTCCTTGCTCGGAGATTTACTACGACCGAGGGCCTGAGTATGGCCTTGAGGGTGGACCCGAGGCTGACGAGGATCGCTACATCGAGATCTGGAACCTAGTTTTCATGCAGTACGAGCGTGCTGATGGCGGCACCAAAGATCACTTTGAGATCCTCGGGGATCTACCAAAGAAGAACATCGACACCGGTATGGGCCTAGAGCGCGTTGCGTTCTTGCTACAGGGTGTTGAGAACATCTATGAGATTGACCAGGTAAGACCGCTGGTAGATCTTTCAGCGAAACTATCCGGCAAGACCTACGGTGCTGACGAATCTGACGATGTGCGCATGCGCGTCATCGCCGATCACATTCGCTCAGCCCTAATGCTGATGTCTGACGGCGTGACCCCGTCGAATGAAGGTCGCGGCTACGTTCTGAGACGTTTGCTGCGCCGCTCGGTTCGATCGCTAAGACTGCTTGGTGTTGACAGGCCTTGTTTCGAAGAGCTATTCACCACCAGCAAAAACGCCATGGTTGAGGCTTACCCGGAACTGGAAGAGAGCTTCCCGAGGGTGCTTCGCTCAGCAATCGCCGAGGAGACCGGGTTCTCCAGGACTTTGGATGCTGGTCTTGTTGTGCTTTCTGAAGCGATGGCTGGTTCAAGCTCTAGCCTTTCTGCTGAAACCGCTTTCCTTTTGCACGACACCTATGGCTTCCCAATTGACCTAACCGTTGAGATTGCCGAAGAGAATGGCCTAACCGTCGACCGCGATAGCTTCGATGAGCTCATGAAGGAGCAAAAGGATCGCGCTAAGCAAGATGCCAAGTCCAAGAAGACCGGTGGCGCTGGCCTTCAGGTTTACAGCGAATTCAGAAGCCTAGGCGAGACTCAGTTCCTTGGATACGAAGGACTAAAGACCTCCGGTAAGGTGCTAGGTCTAATCCGGGATGGCGATTCGGTGCCAAGTCTGTCCGCAGGTCAACTCGGTGAGCTGTTCCTGGATAGAACCACTTTGTATGCCGAATCCGGTGGACAGGCAGCTGACGCCGGTTGGATCGTGGGGGATGGCTTCGAGCTCGAGGTGCTCGATGTACAAAAGCCCGTAAAGGGTCTTTTCTCCCACAAGGTAAGAGTGACCTCCGGTGAGGTCGTAGTTGGAGCTGACGCGCAGACGTTGGTAGATGCCAACTGGAGACTCGGTGCCGCTCAGGCTCACTCGGCTACCCACGTTGTTCACGCAGCTCTGCGCCAAGTTCTTGGCCCAGAAGCATTGCAGTCTGGTTCCTATAACCGCCCTGGTTACATGAGACTTGACTTCTCCTGGACTCAAGCCCTTTCTGATGCCACCAAGAGCGAGATTGAAGAAGTGTCAAACTTGGCAATCCGCGCGGATCTGGCTGTGAGTGCGCAGTTCATGACGCTTCCGGCTGCTCGCGAGTGGGGAGCGATTGCGCTTTTCGGTGAAACATACGATGAGGAAGTCCGCGTCGTGCAGGTCGGTGGCCCATGGTCACGAGAGCTCTGCGGTGGTACCCACGTCATGCGTTCATCGCAGATTGGACTAGTTTCCCTGACCGGTGAATCATCGGTTGGATCGGGTTCAAGAAGAATCGAAGCCCTCGTTGGAATTGATGCGCTTCGGTCACTAACCGCGGATCGCGAGATTACGCGTCGACTTGCAGCCACCGTGAAGGCGCCAACCACTGAACTTGAGAACAGAATCAACGACGCCCTAGATGAACTGAAGACCGCACAGAAGCGAATTGCTGAACTTGAAGCTCAACAGGCCATGCAGCTGCTTCCATCGCTGGTGGCAGCCGCAACCAAGGTCGCAGGTCTCAATGTGGTGGCAGTGAACATCGATCAGGATGTAAATGCCGAGCAACTCAAAGCACTTACCGCTGCGGCATCTGAGCAGCTTGGAGCTGACTCAGTGGTTATCCTCGGAGCATCCATCTCTAGTAAGCCGCTGGCGATGATTGCCGCCGGAATTGCCGCCCAGCGACAGGGAGTTCGAGCGGGCGATTTGGCCAAGATTGCAGCTGCAGCGCTTGGCGGTGGCGGTGGCGGAAAAGCCGACTTTGCACAGGGTGGCGGAACTGACTCCTCCAAGCTGGCAAAGGCCATCCAAGAAGCAGTTGCTGCGATCAAGTGAGTCGTCGGCTAGCTGTTGATGTTGGCTCGGCCAGAATCGGCCTGGCGATTAGCGAGGGAACGCTCGCGCTTCCACTCGAGACCCTGGTTGCCGATGCACAAGCAACAACTCGAATCCAAGAAATAGCGTCTTCTAGAGATGTTGACGTTGTTTACGTTGGATTGCCGCTGAACCTCAAGGGCGAATTCACCCCTTCCACAACCAAGGCCATCGAATTTGCACAGCTGCTCGAGAACGTTGGGCTTGTGGTCAGGCTGATCGATGAGCGTTTGACCACCAAGTCTGCCCAAAACATGCTCCGGAAAGCTGGCAAGAAGGTCAAAGAGTCACGTGAATACATCGATGCCCAGGCCGCGGCACTTATTCTTGACTTTGCGTTGAGCTCTGAGCGCGGCAACCTAGCAGGGATGACACTGAATGACATCGCAGACCGATAAAACCATTAGAAGACGAAGAGTCCTCTTTGGTTTCCTTGCAGTGCTGGTTTCCGTCGGACTACTAGCCGGCATCACGACAGTCGCATCGGATTCGATTAGAGAGTTCATCTCTAAGTTCCAGATCGCAGACTACTCAGGAGAACCGGGTCCGGAAACCATGATTGTGATCGAGCCTGGGGATGATGGGGCGGCGGTTGCCCGAAAGATGGTTGATGCGGATATCATCTTGAGCTTTGACGCCATCTACCGAGACATGCTGACAGCCGATTTCACCATTTACCCCGGCACCTACAAATTCCCCACCAAGCTATCGGGGCAGCGCGCGCTTGAGATTTTGATCGAGGGGAAGAACCGGGTTGTTGTTCAAACCACGATTCCCGAGGGTTTCCGAATCCGTGAGATAGTTCCGCAGTTGGTGTCCGATCTGAAGCTTGAGGCCAAAGACATCGAAGCCGCAATCGAAGCGATTCAGTCTCGCCTGCCGGACGAGGCCTTGAACGCCGAGGGGTATCTGTTCCCGGCAACCTACACCTTTGATCCGGGAATCACTGCGCAGACTGTGATCGACACCATGGTTGATAGAACCGAAGCAGAGCTTGAGCAATACGACATTGCGCTAAAGGACTCCTTTGATGTCATCAATCTGGCGGCATTGATTCAGTCTGAGGCCAAGTTGGAAGAAGACTTCTATAAGGTCGCACGGGTATTCCAGAACCGTCTGGACATCGGCATGATGCTCCAATCCGATGCGACGGTGAACTACGGCACCAACGGTAAAACCGTGACCACCACAGATGCTCAACGTGCCGATAAGAGCCCATACAACACCTACGTCTACACCGGATTGCCAGCTGGACCGATTTCTAACCCCGGCGAACTGGCTATCGAAGCAGCAATACGACCAGCCGATGGGGATTGGCTGTTCTTTGTGACCGTGAACCTCAAGACCGGTGAGACAAAGTTCAGCGTCACACTTGCCGAACATGAAAGAGCGGCTCAAGAGTTCTACGCCTGGCTCCGAGAGAATCCGGAGTGGAATGACTAGTCATTACGCAGTTCTCGGATCTCCGATCTCACACTCAAAATCACCGATTATTCACACGGCAGCTTTCGCCGCTCTGAGCGCAGATTCGGACTATCAGGCAATCGAGTTAGCAGGGGATCTCGCTGACTTTATGGCCAAACAGGGTGCTGGTTTCCAAGGCTTTAGCCTCACGATGCCGCTGAAGGAAGAGGCGTTGAACTTTGCTGAGCGGGCAGACTCGCTGGCGATTGGCACCGGAGCGGCCAACACGCTGGTGAAGACCGAGAGCGGTTGGGATGCTTACAACACCGATGTGTTTGGCATTCAGCAGGCAGTTTCTGGGCTTCGCTTTAGGACTGTTTCGGTAATTGGAACCGGTGCCACGGCTCGAAGTGCAATCGTAGCCATGCAGGAGTTGGACAAGCAGGTCACGCTGTGGGGGAGAAACCCTGCATCGGTCAGGCAACTTAGTGCCGAGTTTGATGTTTCTTCCCAGCCATTACTACACAAGGCATGCGAGGCGGACCTAGTCATCTCGACGCTTCCTCCAAGAGCTCTAGACGAGCACCTGCCGTCTTTGAAGACAGCGCCTCGCGGCGTGCTTTTGGATGTCGCCTACGACCCCTGGCCATCGAAGGCAGCTGAACTCTGGGGTAAGGATCGAACCATTTCTGGTATCGAGATGCTGCTGTGGCAGGCACTTGGCCAACAGCGGTTGTTCGCCGGACACGACCTCGACGAGCCACTTGAGAACGAGAAAGAATTGCTTCAGGCGATTCGCAGCGCCCTTAACATGGCAAAATAGACAGATGTTGCGCTGGATAACTGCCGGGGAATCCCACGGCCCTGAACTCATTGGTGTCATTGAGGGTTTGCCTGCGGGCGTTCCTGTTCTAGTAGAGGACATCCAAGAGGCACTCGCTCAACGTCGTCTCGGCTACGGGCGCGGTGCCCGCATGAAGTTTGAACTTGACCAGGTCACCCTTTCCACCGGAATTCGCTTTGGCCTCACTCAGGGTGGTCCAATCGCGATCAGAATTGCCAATACCGAGTGGCCTAAGTGGGAAACCGTTATGTCCGCCGCACCGGTTTCGCAGGAGGATCTCACCGGCGCCAGAAGCGCTCCGCTAACTCGCCCCCGTCCGGGACATGCTGACTTCACCGGAATGCAGAAGTATGACTTCGATGAGGCAAGGCCGGTCCTGGAAAGAGCTTCCGCTAGAGAGACCGCGACCCGCGTTGCACTTGGGCAGGTTGCCAAGAACTTTTTGAGCGCGCTCGGAATCGAACTGGTTACCCACACCGTTGCGATCGGCACCGCGCAGAACACCAGCACAGCACTTCCTAAGCCAAGCGATAAGGCAATGCTTGATGAGGATGCTGTGCGTTGCTTCGACAAGGATGCCAGCTTGGCTATGGTTGCCGAGATCGATGATTGCCACTCTTCCGGTGACACCATTGGCGGAGTCACCGAAACTTTGGTTTACGGCTGTCCTCCGGGACTTGGTTCCTACGTTCACTGGGATCGCAGACTGGATGCACAGCTTGCCGCAGCAGTCATGGGAATCCAGGCCATGAAGTCGGTTGAGATTGGCGATGGCCTAGAGACCACCAAGCGCCGCGGCAGCGTTGCACACGATGAAATCGTCCGCGAGGATGGCTCGGTTCACCGACTCACCGATCGTGCCGGCGGCATCGAGGGTGGCATGTCAAACGGCGAAGTAATTCGTGTTCGCGCGGGTATGAAGCCAATTAGCACCGTGCCAAGAGCTCTTCAGACCATCGACACCGCAACCGGTGATGCCACTACCGCACATCACCAGAGATCAGACGTCTGTGCAGTTCCAGCGGCCGGTGTTGTGGTTGAGGCAATGGTTGCACTAGTGGTTGCAAACTCGGTGCTTGAGAAGTTCGGGGGAGATTCACTTGGTGAGACCAAGCGCAACTTAGAGTCCTACCTTGCCAACATCCCGGACGTCCTCAAGTCACGCATCGCGCAGCCATAGTGGAAACTCTCATCCTGATTGGACCGATGGGATCTGGGAAAACCACTCTCGGTAAAAAACTTGCCAAGGAGCTGGAAGTTCCTTTCTCGGATACCGACAAGTTGGTTGCCAAGGAACATGGGGCCATCGTCGACATCTTTGCCAAGTTTGGCGAGCCGCACTTTCGCACCCTAGAAACCAGCGCTTTGATCAAGGCTTTAGAAGTGGGCGGTGTGATTGCAACCGGCGGTGGCATCGTTCTAAGTGAAGAGAACCGCAGGCTACTTGGGGGATACCGCACTGTCTTTCTCGATACCTCCAGCGAGCACGTGCTGGGCAAGATCAATCTCTCAAAGCGACCGCTGTTGAAAGACAATCCTGAACGTTGGGACGCTATTTACAACGAGCGCAAGTCCCTGTATCAAGAATGCGCAACTGCTACCGTTTTCACAGGCGGTAAGCCAATAAAGGCACTGATCTCACAACTCAAGCAAGAGGCAAGCAAATGACTTCGATTATTGGGCGATCACTACTTCCCGAGGTCGCCAAGGCACTAGATGGCGTAAAGAAGGTCTTGATTCTGCACCCTCAGGCCCTGAGTGCAACCGCTCTCGCGGTTCAGGAAGATCTTCGTGAAAAGGGTTTTGAAGCACTGGTCGTCGAAGTACCAAATGCGGAGGATGCGAAGCGCATCGAGGTCGCAACATTTTGCTGGCAGGTAATGGGCCAAGCCGATTTCCACAGAAATGATGCGGTAGTTGGAATTGGCGGCGGATCAACCACCGACCTTGCTGGATTCGTCGCTGCAACCTGGCTTCGAGGGATTCGTTCAATCCTTATCCCTACCACGCTACTTGGGATGGTTGACGCAGCCATCGGCGGCAAGACCGGAATAAACACCGCAGAGGGCAAGAACCTGGTGGGTGCGTTCCACCTCCCACACCGGGTAATCATCGACCTGGACACCCTAGAGACGCTGCCGCGAAACGAACTGCTTGCCGGCATGGGCGAGGTTGTTAAGTACGGATTCATCTCCGACCCTTGGATCTTGGAGGCGGTTGAGTCTTCGGACGAGGCAACCGATGTAAAGAGCGATGTGTTTGCAGAAATTATCAGGCGTTCGGTGGCAATCAAAGAGCAAATCACCACAGCTGACTTCAAGGAAGCCGGACAGCGCGAGTTTTTGAACTACGGACACACCCTTGGGCACGCAATCGAGCATGCCGAAAGATACAAGTGGCGTCACGGTGCGGCAATATCCATCGGCATGGTCTTTGCGGCTGAGCTTTCCATGTTGAGCGGCAGACTCAAAGAGGCTGACGTCGAAAGACACCGAAATGTGCTCTCCAAGCTGGGGTTGCCGATGACCTACCGAGCAGACCGCTGGGAGCAGCTACTGGCAACTATGCAGCGCGATAAGAAGAGCCGGGCTGGGTCGTTGAGGTTTGTGGTTTTGGACGGGATTGGCAAGCCGGGGATTCTAAGCGCACCAACTCCGGAGCTAGTATTCACTGCATTTCAGGCGATTGTGGAATAGCGTTTACTCATGACCAAGATTTACGTCCTGAACGGACCGAACCTAAACATGCTGGGTGCTCGCGAGCCAGAGATTTACGGCACCATGAATCTCTCTGACATCGAGGCAAAGCTTCGTCAGCAGGCTCCCGAGGTTGAGTTGGTATTCGGGCAAACCAACAGCGAAGACGAGCTCATCGGTTGGCTGCAGGCTGCTTTCAATGACAGCGCCGACGTAATTCTTAATCCTGCAGCTTTCACGCACTACTCATACGCCCTTAGGGACGCATGCGCAATGCTGAAGGGTCGCTCAAGGCTAATTGAGGTGCACATTTCAAACCCTCACACCCGTGAGGCATTCCGCCACAACAGCGTTATTTCAGGCGTTGCGACCGGAGTGATCGCAGGATTTGGTGTCGATAGTTACCTATTGGCCCTCCAGCAGCTAACTCGCAACTAGAATTTCACAGGTTTATCAAGGAGAAAAATGGCAACCTCAAACGATCTCAAAAACGGCATGGTCCTCAACATGGAAGGCCAGCTCTGGTCGGTGATTGAGTTTCAGCACGTAAAGCCAGGCAAGGGCCCAGCTTTCGTTCGCACCAAGATGCGTCACGTGCTCTCCGGCAAGGTTGTTGAGAAGACCTTCAACGCTGGCGTAAAGATTGAGACCGCAACCGTTGACCGCCGTGACATGCAGTACCTGTACAACGATGGCACCGGCTACGTATTTATGGATAACACCACCTACGACCAGATCACCATCCCAAGCGAAACTGTGGGCGACACTGCCAACTACATGCTGGAGAACCAGATGGCCACCGTTGCGCTGCACGAGGGTGCTCCGCTCTACATCGAACTTCCACCATCGGTGGTTTTGGAAATCACCTACACCGAGCCTGGCCTGCAGGGCGATCGCTCGACCGGTGGAACCAAGCCTGCGACCTTGGAGACCGGCTTCCAGATTCAGGTACCGCTTTTCATTGAGAACAACACCAGAGTTAAGGTCGACACCAGAACCGGTGACTACCTTGGCCGTGTGAGCGAATAGTTGAGCGCTAGATCTAAAGCACGAAAGCGCGCTCTTGACGCGCTCTACGCATCCGATGTTCGTGGCGTTGAGGCTCTTGAGCTTCTAAAGCAGACCGAGATTGAAGTTGAGGATCGACAGAACCAACAGCCGATCTTTGACTACGCAGAGATGCTGGTGACCGGCTACTTCGAGAACGCCTACCAAATCGATTCCGAGATTCAGATGTTGGCCGACAACTGGTCGCTCGAGAGAATGCCAGCGGTTGACCGGGCAATCCTGAGAATGGCTGCCTGGGAGATTCTGCACAATTCAGAGGTCCCAAATGAGGTTGCCATCTCGGAGGCTGTCTCGCTTGCCGCGGAGCTTTCTACCGATGAATCCCCAAAGTTCATCAACGGAGTTTTGGCTCGCCTTGCTAAGGGTCGCCAAGCCCTCTAATAGCTGTATACTTTCTCGAAACCACCTTTAAATTCGTCCAGTGAGGCGAAGAAGGATTGCAAATGCAAGAGCGCGTCGTACTCGATTCGCCCGACATCGATCGGGCCCTAAAGCGCATTGCTCACGAAATTCTCGAAGCCAACGAAGGTCCTAGCGGACTTGTTTTGCTTGGCATTCCAACCAGGGGCAAGCAGTTAGCCGAGCGAATCAACGCACTTCTTACGCAGATTGATCCTGATTACCAACCAAGTCTCGGCGTGCTCGATATCACCATGTATCGAGACGATGTGGCAAGTGCAGAGCGAAAGATCCACCAGACCCTGATTCCGGAGTGTGGCATAACCGACAAGGTGGTGGTGCTGGTGGATGATGTGCTGTTCTCAGGCCGCACTGTTCGTGCAGCGCTTGATGCGCTCACTGACCTTGGTAGACCTCGGCAGGTAAAACTGGCCGTCTTGGTAGATCGTGGTCACCGTGAACTGCCAATCAGGCCGGACTTTGTGGGAAAGAACCTACCGACCGCAATGACGGAGCGAGTAAGGGTTCTGCTATCCCAGACCGACGGGGTAGACCAGGTGGTGATTAGCCAGTGAAGCATCTCACGTCAATGCGAGAACTCAGCCGCGAGAGTGCGATTGGGCTTCTAGACAATGCCCAGCAGCTATCCCAGGTCAATGAGCGAGAGGTCAAGAAGCTGCCGGCCCTAAGGGGCAAGACGGTTGTCAATCTCTTCTTTGAAAACAGCACTAGAACCCGAATTAGCTTTGAAGTTGCCGCCAAGCGGCTAAGCGCCGACGTCATCAACTTCTCTGCCGACAGTTCCTCGGTTTCCAAAGGTGAATCACTTAAGGACACCGCACAGACTTTGGAGGCAATCGGAGCGGACGCCATTGTTATTCGACACCCGCTTTCAGGAGCTCCCAAGTTACTTGCAGAACAAGGTTGGATTTCAGCCAGCGTTATCAACGCGGGAGATGGCGCTCACGAGCACCCAACTCAAGCGCTGCTTGATGCACTAACCATTCGTCAAGGCTTCGGGCTTCACGAGGATCTAACTGGACTAAAGGTTTTGATTGTTGGAGACATTCGACACTCTCGCGTTGCAAGATCAAACATCCTGCTGCTAAAGCTTCTGGGTGCAAAGGTCACGGTTGCCGGACCAGAGAGCCTAATTCCTGAGGGGATTGAGGCCATGGGAACCGAGGTGCTGAACTCCTTCGAGCAGGCTCTAGAGGAAAAGCCAGATGTCGTGATGATGTTGCGAGTTCAGAAAGAGCGCATGCAGGGCGAGTTCTTTAGTTCGGCCGCGGACTACTCGAAGTCTTGGAGCTTGGAGGGCGATCGACTCGCCATGCTGTCACCCAAGGCTTTGATCATGCACCCCGGCCCAATGAATCGCGGCTTTGAAATCTCCAGTCAGGCTGCTGATGACCCTAGATCTCAGGTTCTGAAGCAGGTAGCTAACGGTGTGGCGGTAAGAATGGCAGTCCTTTACCAGTGCCTAAGCGGGGAGCAGCTATGAACTCAATAGTCCTCAACAATGTCACCCTTCCTAACGGCACAGGTGCTGACATTGAGATCCGCGATGGCAGAATCGTGAGCATTGGAGAATCGCTATCTCGAGGCGTTGATTGCGCAGGCCTAATAGCTCTACCTGGCTTCGTTGACGTCCACACTCATCTTAGAGAGCCTGGCTTTGAAGCCAGCGAGACAATCCTCACTGGTAGCCAGAGCGCCGCAGCCGGTGGTTACACAGCGGTTATGGCCATGGCTAACACCGCTCCGGTAACTGATAATGCCGCTATTGCAGACTTCATTCTGGATGCAGGTCAAGCAGCTGGATACGTTGAGGTTCACCCGATCGGCTCAGTTACCATTGGCCTGAAGGGTGAAGCACTATCCGACATCCCAGGACTTGCTTCATCAAAGTCCAAGGTTCGCATGTTCAGTGATGATGGCGTTTGTGTTTTTGACAAAGACTTGATGCACGCTGCGATGCTTGCAGTGAAGAACGTCGGAGGTGTGATCGCTCAGCACGCCCAGGATCCACTGCTCACCGTCGGTTCTCAAATGAATGCGGGAGCGCTTGCAACCGAACTCGGATTGACGGGTTGGCCGGCAATAGCCGAAGAGTCAATCATCGAGCGAGATGCGCTATTGGCCGAAGGCACCGGTTCTCGACTACACATTTGCCACCTGACTACCGCGGGTGCGGTCGAGGTCGTCCGCTGGGCAAAGAAGCGTGGCATCAACATCACCGCCGAGGTCACTCCGCATCACCTGATGCTCACCGAAGAGTTGGTTCGAAGCTATGACCCGCTGTATAAGGTCAACCCTCCGCTTCGAAGCCAAGAGGACACCCTCGCGCTTCGAGCTGCACTTTTGGATGGAACGATTGACGTGATCGGAACCGATCACGCACCTCACTCGGCGGAGAAGAAAGAGTGCGAGTGGCAGAATGCCGCTTTCGGAATGGTGGGACTAGAACACGCAGCTTCTGTTCTTCAAGAAGTGCTTATCGATGGCGGGGGAGACTGGGAGCGCTTTGCTCAGATTCTCAGCACCAGGCCTGCTGAAATTGCCGGCCTGGTAAACCAGGGAAAGCTTGAGGTTGGTGCGATGGCGAACCTGACCCTCATTGACCCCAGTGCCAAGCGCTTAATTCACAGCGCCACAAAATCGAAGAGCACGAATAACCCATTTGCCGGCAGCACTCTGCCTGGAGCTGTCGTCCACACCATCTTCAAGGGACAATTCACCGTCAAGGATTCACAACTACAGGAGCGTTCATGATTCGCGAAACTATTGGCTTCCTAATGCTTTCTCTGGTTGCGGTAATTGCATTGGCAATCTGGCTGAGCGTGAGAAAGCGGCGAGCAGCGCAGGAGAAATTAATTGCTGCGCCGCTTGCTGCGACAACGCAAGGGGATCTCGAAACCTTCTACGTGTCCACCGTTTTTGAAGCAGCTCCGCTCGACAGAATCTGGGCACATGGCTTTGCTATGCGCGGGCGTGCAGCCCTGTCCGTCGGTGGCGATGGCGTCTCAGTTCACAGAACCGGTGAGAGAAGCTTCCTGATTCCAGCCCAGACCATCACCGGGATTGATGCTGCCACCGCAACCATCGACAAGGGTGTTGAGCGTGGTGGTCTCTCAATGATTCATTGGTCGCTAGGGGATACCAAGGTGGCATCTCACTTTAGGTTTACCAACCCGGATGTTCGCAAAGAGTTTGAAAACAAGGTTTCGAAATTGATTGGAGCACAAGTTGGATAAGGCTTATCTAGTCCTAGAGAACGGCCAGGTCTTTGAAGGTGAAAGCTACGGTGCCAAGGGTCTGAGCCTTGGCGAACTGGTCTTCGCCACCGGAATGACCGGTTACCAGGAAACCATCACCGACCCCTCCTACGCAGGTCAGATTGTGCTTCAGACCGCGCCACACATCGGAATTGTTGGAACCAATAAGCGAGATGAGGAATCTTCGCGAATCTGGGTCGCCGGCTACGTGGTTCGCGAGCCTTCCAGACTGTCGAGTAACTTCAGGGCTGAGCGTGACCTCGCACAAGATCTAATCGATCAGGGCATCGTTGGCATCAGCAACGTTGACACCAGGGCAATTACCCTTCAAATCAGAGACGCTGGAGCAATGCGCGCCGGAATCTTCTCCGGTGAGGCCATTGCATCCAGCGCACAGATGCTCTCCAAAGTAACCGCAGCGCCCGAGATGAAGGGCGCCAGCTTCAGCTCCCAGGTAACAACCGATTCGCTATACACGGTTGCGGCTGAGGGGAACCGAATCGGAAAAGTGGCAATTTTGGACCTTGGAATCAAGCGATCCACCATTGAGCACCTTGCCGAAAGAGGCCTAGAGGTAGAGGTCCACCCCGCGGATGTAAGCGCGGAGCAGATCCTGGCCGGCAAGCCCGATGCGGTCTTTTTCTCGAACGGCCCAGGTGACCCTCAGGCCAGCGGATCTCAGGTGGCGATGCTGCGCGAGGTGCTTCGCAAGGGAGTGCCATTCTTTGGAATCTGCTTTGGTAACCAGCTGCTTGGCAGAGCGCTTGGTTTTGAAACCTACAAGCTTGCCTTTGGACACCGCGGCATCAACCAGCCGGTTATGAACTCGGAGACGGGTCGCGTCGAGGTAACAGCTCACAACCACGGGTTTGCGGTTCGAGTGGATGGCGATGAGCAGGAATCCCCAGAGGGCTTTGGAAGAGTCCGGGTGAGTCACCGCGGACTGAATGACCAGGTTGTCGAAGGTCTTGAGTGCTTGGACATTAAAGCGTTCTCGGTTCAGTATCACCCAGAGGCTGCCGCTGGTCCACACGATAGCCACTACCTGTTCGACAAGTTTGTTCGCATGATTGAGGAGAGCCGCTAATGCCAAAGCGCAGCGATATAAAGTCCGTACTGGTTATCGGCTCCGGTCCAATCGTGATTGGACAGGCATGTGAGTTTGACTATTCGGGAACTCAGGCTTGCCGAGTCCTACAGGAGGAGGGCATCAGGGTAATCCTGATCAATTCCAACCCTGCGACCATCATGACCGATCCAGACTTCGCAGACGCCACCTACGTTGAACCAATCACTCCGGAGGTCATCGAGGCGATCATCGAGAAGGAGAAGCCGGACGCCATTTTGCCCACCCTGGGTGGTCAGACTGCTTTGAATGCGGCGATGGCGCTACACGCCAGAGGGTCACTCGAGAAGTACGGTGTTGAGCTGATTGGTGCGAATGTCGCTGCCATCAACGCCGGTGAGGACCGTCAAATCTTCAAGCAGCTGGTGATCGATGCTGGTGCTGACGTGGCAAGGAGTGTAATTGCCCACACCATCGAAGAGGTAATTGCCGGAGCAAACCAACTCGGTTATCCGGTAGTGGTTCGCCCAAGCTTCACCATGGGCGGCCTGGGTTCGGGATTTGCCTACAACGAGACTGACCTAAGAAGAATTGCTGGTGCTGGCTTGCAAGCATCGCCAACCACCGAAGTTCTGCTCGAAGAATCGATTCTCGGCTGGAAAGAGTATGAGCTGGAGCTCATGCGCGACAGACACGACAACACGGTTGTGGTTTGCTCGATTGAGAACTTTGACCCTGTTGGCGTGCACACCGGTGACTCGATCACTGTGGCTCCCGCTATGACGCTGACCGACCGTGAGTATCAAAGGCTGCGCGACATATCTATCGACATCATTCGAGCGGTTGGTGTTGACACCGGAGGTTGCAACATTCAGTTTGCGGTTGACCCGGTTGATGGCCGCATCATCGTTATCGAGATGAACCCGCGTGTTTCTAGATCCTCTGCATTGGCCTCTAAGGCAACCGGCTTCCCGATCGCAAAGATCGCGGCCAAGCTAGCAATTGGTTACACCTTGGACGAGATTCCTAACGACATCACAGGTGTTACGCCGGCGTCGTTCGAACCAACTCTGGACTACATCGTTGTCAAAGCACCTCGCTTTGCATTTGAGAAGTTCCCGGCAGCCGACCCAACCCTTACAACCACCATGAAGAGTGTTGGCGAGGCCATGGCCATCGGTAGAACCTTCACCCAGGCGCTACAGAAGGCACTGAGGTCCTTGGAAAAGCGCGGGAGCTCCTTCCACTGGGGACCGCAGTCACTATCTGCTGATGAGCTACTAGAGAAGATTAAGACTCCGACCGATGAGCGCGTAGTTCAGTTGCAGCAGGCTCTTCGACTTGGCGCCACAGCAGAACAAGCCTTTGAAGCGACAAAGATTGACCCTTGGTTTATCGACCAGATCGTTCTGATCAACGAGATTGCCAAATGGTTGGGGGAGCTTCCAGAGCTTGACAGAGATTCTCTAAAGCGAGCCAAGCAGCACGGTTTCTCGGACATTCAGATCGCTCAGATTCGCGGGCTAACCGAGGCCGAGGTTCGTGAACTTCGCTACAGCTTGGACCTCAGACCGGTATTCAAAACCGTTGATACCTGTGCCGGAGAGTTCCCAGCCCTAACTCCATATCACTACAGCTCTTACGAGCAAATGACCGAGGTGCGGCCTTCTGAGCGTAAAAAGGTGGTCATCTTGGGTTCAGGGCCAAACCGTATTGGTCAGGGAGTTGAATTTGACTACAGCTGCGTTCACGCTGCTTTCGCACTGCGTGATGCTGGGTTTGAGACCATCATGATCAACTGCAACCCAGAAACAGTGTCAACCGACTACGACACCTCTGATCGGCTCTACTTTGAGCCTTTGACGCTCGAGGACGTGCTGGAGGTTATCCACGCTGAGTCGCAGTCAGGCGAACTACTTGGCGTCATGGTGCAACTCGGAGGACAAACCGCACTTGGACTGGCCAGGGGCTTGGAGTCCTATGGGATTCCTATTCTCGGAACCACTCCAGAGTCGATCGATCAGGCAGAAGAGCGCGGCCAGTTCCAGCAGATCTTGGACGCGGCCGGCCTGAGGGCTCCAGCAAACGGAATGGCAACCGACCTTTCGGAGGCAGTAGCGGTCGCAAATCGGATCGGTTATCCGGTATTGGTTCGACCATCATTCGTGCTTGGTGGACGTGGAATGGAGATTGTCTACGACGAGGCGACCCTAAATGGCTACTTCGACCGAATTGCGGGACACGCTCTTGTTGATAACCAGCACCCGCTCTTGGTTGATCGCTTCTTGGACGATGCCATCGAGATCGACATCGACGCCCTGTTTGATGGCGAGCAACTGTTTGTCGGTGGAGTCATGGAGCACATCGAGGAGGCCGGTATTCACTCTGGTGACTCAAGCTGCACCCTGCCACCGATCACACTCAGTGAAACCCAAATCGATCGCGTGTCGCAAGCCACCGAGCAGATTGCCCGCGGTTTGAAGGTGAAGGGACTACTGAACGTTCAGTTCGCTTTGGCATCAGACGTTCTGTATGTGCTTGAGGCAAACCCAAGAGCATCCCGAACCGTGCCATTTGTTTCGAAGGCACTGGGTATCACCTTGGCCAAAGCAGCAGCACTGGTTATGGCTGGCTGGAGCATCGAGCGACTGGTTCAAGAGGGCCACCTACCTGCTCAGGATGGAAGGCACCTGCCTGCTGGCACGCCGATTTCTGTAAAGGAAGCGGTATTGCCATTCAAGCGCTTTGCAACCAAGGATGGTCGCTTTGTTGACTCACTCCTTGGACCAGAGATGCGTTCAACCGGTGAGGTGATGGGCATTGACGTGGACTTCCCAACCGCCTTTGCAAAGAGCCAGGCTGGAGCGGGTTCATCACTTCCAACCAGCGGCACGGTGTTCGTATCGGTTGCGGATAGAGACAAGCCGCAACTCCTGCTGCCAGTTCGCAGGCTCTCGCAGCTTGGTTATCGAATCCTGGCAACCGAGGGAACGGCCAAGATGCTAGGACGTCACGGCATCACCGCGGAGGCAGTAATCAAGCACTCGAAGGCCACAGACGGGCAGCGATCGATTGTGGACATGATCACTGCCGGCGAAGTCGATGTCGTAGTCAACACCCCAAGCGGAGCAGATGCTCGTATCGATGGTTACGAGATCCGTGCCGCCACCACAGCTGCCGATAAGCCAATCTTTACCACCGCTGCTCAGCTGAGCGCGGCAATTGGATCATTTGAGGTTATTCGCGAGGGCAAGTTCAAGGTCAAGCCACTGCAAGAATATGCGCGTGAGCGAAAGGCAATGATCGGTGGCTAAATTCTCAGTTCGCCTGAGCGAGGCGATGGCCAAGTTCTCTCCAATTTGCATCGGTATCGATCCTTCGGAGAGCGAGTTGGACAATTGGGACCTGCCCGATACCGCGGCAGGTGCTCGAGAATTTGGATTGCGAATTATCGACAGCGCACAGGGCAAGCTTGGAATCATCAAGCCACAGGTCGGTTTCTTTGAGCGATATGGCTCACTGGGATACCAAACCCTGGAGGAGATCATTCGAGAAGCCAGGGATGCCGGATTTATCGTGATCGCAGATGCGAAACGCGGTGATATTGGATCAACCATGCTTGGCTACGCCTCCGCTTGGTTTGGAGATGATTCACCGTTGCGCTCAGATGCCCTGACGGTTAGTGGCTATCTTGGTCCCGAATCGCTTCGGGAGACATTGAACTACGCGCAGGATGTTGAGGGCGGGCTGTTTATCCTCGCTGCAACCAGCAACCCAGAGGCAGCCCAACTGCAGAAAGCTCTGATTGGCGGCAGGACCGTTGCTCGCACCGTGATCGACGCTGCCCAAGAGATCGGTAAGGGGGAGATGGGAGTGGTCATCGGTGCCACCCAGAACCTCACTGACTTTGGCATCGGCAACATCCTGGATACGGACGTGGGGATTCCAATTCTTGCCCCGGGATTCGGCGCTCAGGGCGCTCGACTAGAGGATCTCTCAACTACCTTCGGGGCCTCCTCGCACCGCGTGATTGCCTCGATGTCTCGAGAATTGACCAAGAGCGGTCCGGAGCAGGTTTCAAACCTGATTGAGAAGGCAAAGGCAAAGCTATGAGCCTGATTGTTCTAGCCGGTCCAGCCGGTGTTGGTAAGGGTTCCATTGTGAAGTGGATCTTGCATAACACCGATGACTTCATGCTGTCGGTATCGGCCACAACTCGAGACCCTAGACCCGGCGAAGTGGACGGGGTGCACTACCACTTCGTTACTGAGGAGTCATTTCGGACGTTGATTTCTCAGAATCAAATGCTTGAGTGGGCGCAAGTGCACGGCCGGCACCTCTATGGCACGCCACTGAGCGAACTCTCGCGCGCAGAAGCTCAGAACAAGCATCTATTGCTCGAGATCGACCTTCAGGGTGCAAGGCAAGTCCGCAAGAAAATGCCTCAAGCCCTGATGATTTTCATCAACCCGCCAAGCTTTGAGGAGCTCGAGCGCAGGTTGAGATCAAGAGGAACCGAGACAGAAGAGCAAATTCAAACTAGACTGAGCACAGCCCGCACAGAACTTGCAGCTGCGGGGGAGTTTGACTACCAACTAACCAACTTGGACCTAGAGGCTTGCGCCCGTGAGGTCGTAGAATTGGTTCACAGAGCTGAAAGAGGATCATGAGCGACAAGCTTGAAGGAATTGTTTACCCGCCAATCGACGAGTTGCTAAGCAAGGTCGGCTCAAACTATGAGCTAGTCATCTTCGCTTCCAAGCGCGCTCGCCAGATCAACGAGTACTACAGCGCTCTGCACGAGGGAAGCCTGTTCAACTACGTTGGACCACTGGTTGACTCCTCAATCGATGACAAGCCTTTGAGCATCGCACTTCGCGAGGCTTACGAGGGCAAGCTCATCAAGAAGTCCGCTAACTAATTTCCCACCATGCGCATTCTGCTTGGCATCACTGGCGGAATCGCTGCCTATAAGGCCGCCAATCTCATTCGCGGTCTAAGCGAACTCGGTCACCAGGTGACTGTCGTTCCAACCGAAAACGCCCTTCGATTTATTGGCAAGCCAACCTTAGAAGCACTGAGCGGTCACGCAATCGAAACCGACATGTATGAGGATGTCGCACAAGTTCGGCACGTTGAACTTGGTCAGCAGGCAGACCTAATTCTTATTGCTCCGGCCACAGCGTCATTCTTGGCGCGGTACGCAGCCGGTATTGCTGATGATCTTATGCTGAATGCCATTTTGGCTTCGAACGCACCGGTGATTGTCTGCCCTGCAATGCACACCGAGATGTGGCTGAATCAAGCTACTCAAGACAATGTGAGCACCTTGGAATCCAGGGGAGTGCGCCTAATGGAACCGGCTTCAGGTCGACTAACCGGAGATGACTCGGGTCCGGGAAGACTTCCAGAGACCGAAGACATTATCGCCTTCGCGATGCAGGATCTTCCGCTCAAGGGAAAGCACGTGCTAGTCACAGCCGGTGGAACTAGAGAACCAATCGACGCCGTGAGATACATCGGCAACTCCTCTTCCGGCCGAATGGGGATCGAACTTGCCAAGGCAGCACGCGATGCCGGAGCCCAGGTTTCCCTTATTGCGGCAAACATTGACCTGCCGCTACCTAAGGGTATTGAGGTTACTCGCGTGGGTACGGTGGATGAACTTGAGCTAGCGATGGACCGCGATTGTGATGCGATCATCATGGCAGCAGCCGTGTCGGACTTCAGGGTTCAGAATCCATATCTTGGAAAGCTGAAGCGTTCCGACGGTTTGAATCTTGAACTAACTCCAACCAAGGACCTGATTGCCAACTTCGCGGCTAATCACCCGAACTCGGTAAGCATCGCATTCGCCCTGGCAGAGGAAACTCAGGAACGCTTGATCGAGATCGCTCGGGGAAAACTCTGGGACAAATCAGTGACGGCGGTGATTGGCAACTCGTTCGAAGCCCTAGGCAGTCAAGAGACCCTGGTTCAGTTTGTAACCAAGGATGACGCGGTCGAATTAACAGGTAGCAAGACAGAAGTCAGTAAGTCGATCATCGAACTGGTTTCCAAGCTAATCAAGTAGCTTCCAGCTAAACTTTCAGGCATGACGCTACGCACTTTTACCTCGGAATCTGTAACCGAAGGTCACCCAGACAAGATCTGTGACCAAATCAGTGACACCATCCTCGATGCCATGCTTGAGCAAGATCCTGACGCTCGCGTTGCCGTTGAAACCCTCGTTACCACCGGCCTAGTTCACGTTGCCGGCGAGGTAACCACAAGCGGTTACGTTGAGATTCCTCAGCTGGTTCGTCAAAAACTTATCGACATCGGCTACAACTCCTCTCAGATTGGGTTTGATGGCAACAGCTGTGGAGTTTCGGTTTCCATCGGCGCACAATCGCCAGACATTGCAGGCGGCGTTGATGACGCACTTGAGTCACGAGCCGGCTCCGCAGATGAAGACAGCAGGCTTGGTGCCGGCGACCAGGGCATGATGTTTGGCTATGCCACCAATGAGACTTCCGTGCTGATGCCGACGCCGATTCTGCTCTCACACCGAATCACCGAGCGTTTGAGCATTGTCAGAAGAGAACTGAATAACGGCATGATTCGCCCAGATGGAAAGGCGCAGGTCTCGGTCAACTATGACGGCGCGATTCCTGTCTCCATCGATACCGTTGTGCTCTCAACTCAGCACCACCCAGACATTTCGCAAGACGACCTTGCCAGGCTAGTTCTTGAGCGTGTGATTCAACCTGTTTTGAGCGAGTCTGGTTTGAAATCTGATGACACCAAGTTCTTCATTAACCCATCCGGCAGGTTCGTTATCGGTGGTCCTCAGGGTGACGCTGGCCTAACCGGACGCAAGATCATTGTCGACACCTATGGCGGCATGGCACGTCACGGTGGTGGCGCCTTTAGCGGCAAGGACCCATCGAAGGTTGACCGCTCGGCTGCATACGCAATGCGTTGGGTGGCAAAGAACATCGTTGCTGCTGGCCTCGCAGATCGAGCCGAGATTCAAGTGGCATATGCGATTGGTGTTGCGAAGCCGGTTGCAGTCTTCGTTGAGACCTTCGGCACCGAGAAGGTCGACACTCAGGCTATTGAGAGAGCTGTCCACCAGGTATTTGACCTAAGACCCGCGGCAATCATCCGTGAGCTAGACCTAAAGCGTCCTATCTACGCAAAGACAGCTGCATACGGTCACTTTGGCCGCGAGCTTTCGGAATTCACCTGGGAACGCACCGATCGTGCGGATGCGCTTCGCGAGGCAGCGGGTCGCTAGGTGGCCAACTACGCGAGCGTAGTTGTAGAGTCCGACTTGCTTCAGCTTGATCGGGAGTTTGACTTTTTGGTGCCCGCAAACCTTTCCGAAACTGTGAAGGTTGGGCAGCGCGTTAAGTTCCAACTCGGTAGAACCAAGAAACTTGCAACCGGATTCATCTCCGCGTTGCCGGCAGAAAGCTCATTTGCAACCTCAGAGCTGGTTGAGATAGTTGATGAGACCCCCGTGGTGACAGTCGAAATCTTTGCCTTGGCGCGCCAAGTCGCCAATCGTCAGGCGGTAGCTCTCGGGGAGATTCTGCAGCAGGCAGTTGTAGAGCACATGCCACGCATTATGAAGTCGGAGGTTCAGGGCTCACCTCAGGGCGTTATCTCACTTCCGCAGATTCCAGGTATTAGTGCGCTTCCTGAAAGATCGGCGGTGCTGACGTCAGCCCGGTCCATCACATTTGAAACCCTCAGATATCCAGATTGGTGCTGGCTCTTCCTCAAGGCTGCCAATGATGCCTTGGTTCAAGGGAAATCATCGATATTGGTGCTACCTGAGAAAGACCAAATCCTCCAACTAACGTCTTTATTCAAGGCGGTTGGACTTGAAAGTGCCGTTACGACCGCGCTACCCGGGGCCAGAAAGTCAGATCGATTCATTGGCTTTCACAGGGTTCTCGAACAGGACGTATCGATCGTGGTTGGAACTCGTTCCGCTATTTATGCACCGGTGAAAAACCTTGGGTTGATTGCGATCTTCGATGATGCTGACGATTCGCTTCGTGAGCAGGGTTCGCCCTACACCCACGCTCGGGAAATAGCCCTGATGCGAGCCGTGAGCGGAATCAAGTTACTTTTGGCCGGCAACTATCGCTCCCTCGAAGTCCAGCGCCTTGTTGAGATTGGTTACCTAAAGGACCTATCTATCAATCTGCCACCGGCACGTATTTCCTTCTCACCTCCGGCGCAACGCCTTGATGCCGCGAGCTTCAAGTTGATGAGGGATGCTCTTGAAAATGGGCCTGTACTGGTTCTTATCCCTCGAAAGGGAAACTCGGCAACCGTCTACTGCGCTGGGTGTGACGAGAGACTGGTTTGCCAAAGCTGCAAGGGGCCAATCTGGGAAACAGAGAAGGGCGAGTATCGCTGTCGAGTTTGCCAGGGGATAAGCCACGGTTGTGCAAACTGCGGTTCTTCGAAACTCAGAAGAGGACGCACCGGAAGCACCCGGACCGCTGCCGAATTCGGTAAAGCGTTTCCCGGTATCACAATCTCTGAATTCACATCGGACACCAAGGTCTCTGCGGTCAAAAAGAGTAAGCACCTAGTTCTTGCGACTCCCGGATCAGCACCCAGAGTGGAGGGCGGCTACGCAGCGCTACTCATCCTGGACTCCGATGTTTGGCTATCCATGCCGAACCTTCGCGCCGAACAGAGTGCGGTCCGAGATTGGATGGAGGCGATTGAGTTGCTCTCCGACTCCGGTCGAGCCCACATCGCGGGCCTAGATCCAGATCTAGGTCAGGCCATCTCGCTGGGACAGCATCGCGAACTTGCCAGCACCGCTTTCAGGGAGGTAAACAGCCTCTCGCTTCCACCTGCTGCTCGTATCGCAACCCTTGAGGGGACTCAGGAGACCATTTCGCTGGCCCTGGATGCAGTAACCAAGCTCGGTGCGGTGATACTTCGCAGCAACCTTGCCGAGAATGCTTCTGCGCTCATCCGCTTCAGCTACAGCCAAGGTCCTGAGGTTTCCGCTAGCCTCAAGTCATTGGCTCTGAAGACCAATGCTCGTTTGGTTGGTGCAAACAAGCGAAGAGGTCTCAAGATTGTCATGGACGATCCGGGAGCACTGTAGGTGATTTCTAAATGAGAATTATTTTTGCTGGCACCCCAGAAAACGCGGCCCTTGGCCTCGATTTAGTTTCCAAGCACCATGAAGTGGCATTGGTGATCACTCGCGAGGACGCCGAGGTCGGGAGAAAAAGGCTTCTCACGCCATCTCCAGTGGCACAGAAGGCTTCCGAATTAGGGCTTCCGCTTCTCAAGGCCAATCGAGTTGGCGGTGCCGAGCTGGAGCTTGTAAGCGCTGCCGACGCAGAAATTGCTCTCGTGATTGCATTCGGCAGCTTGATTCCACAATCAGCCCTGGACGCGCTGCCATGGTGGAACATTCACTTCAGCCTTTTGCCACTTTGGCGTGGAGCGTCTCCGCTGCAACAGTCAATCCTCTCCGGGGGAGTGGGCGCAGGAGTATCGCTATTTGAACTTGATGCTGGCATGGATACCGGGCCAATTCTTGCCCAGACGCCAATACAGCCTCTTGAGAATGAAACAACCGGCGAGGCACTTACGAGGTTCACGGTGGCTGGGATCGATCTTTTCCTTGACGCAGCTGAAAAATTTCCAGTGGCAAAGCCACAGGTTGGCGATGCTACCTATGCACCAAAACTAGACCGGCAATCCGCTCGATTGGGGCTGGGTCTAAATGCACTAGAGGTGCATCGCGTGGTGATGGCATTCAATCCCGAGCCGATGGCATGGTGCGAACTAAACGGCAGTCCGGTCAGAATCTTAGAGAGCCGCTCCATGGGTAAATCCAGCTGGGTGCAGGATGCTCAGAAGCCGGGCCGAGTCACCAAATCTGCCGAGCGCATTCTTCTAGAGTGCGGCGAAGGTACTCAGCTGGAACTTGTTCGAGTTCAACCGGCCGGCAAGCAAGTCATGCCCGCAGCTGATTGGTATCGCGGGCTGGGCGGGGAGGTCGTCCTTGCCTAATCCAAGAATGGTTGCCATCGACCTACTAGCAAGAGTCTCCGAAACCGATAGCTACATCAACCTGCTGCTACCTAGCTTTCTGACCAAGGCACAGGTTCCGGATAGCGATCGAGGTTTGATTCAAGAGTTGAGCTACGGCACATTGCGCTGGCAATTGCAGTACGACAGTTTCATCGACCACTTCACCGCCGGTAAAACTCTGTCACCAAAGTTGCGCATTGCCATCCGATTGGGATTGCACCAGCTGTTCCGGATGCGAATCCCTGCCCATGCTGCGATTCATGAAACCGTCGAGCTGGTCAAGATTTTTGAGCGAAGTGCTGCGGGTATGGCGAATGCCGTGCTGCGCAATGCGGATCGCGCGGGCTTTGAGGCGCTGCTGGATCAGTGCATCGCAGGTAAGCGCATGGAGGAATCGCTAGCGATTCGCTATTCCCATCCCTCCTGGGTCATCAGTGCACTGCGAAGCGCTCTGGAGCTTGATGGCAAACAAGATCAGCTTGAACAGCTACTTGAGGCGAACAACGAAACCCCGGCCGTGAATCTGGCGGCTCTTCCAAATACTTCGGCAGCCGAGTATCTGACCAATCAGGGGCTAGAGCCCGGCGGAGCGGCGCCGACTGCTTTTCTGGCACAGGGAAATCCCGAAAACTACCTTTCAACCCAGGGAGTCAGAGTCCAGGATCAAGGCTCACAGCTTGTGGCTCTTGCCCTGCTAGAGGTGGCCGACAAATCTGGTCGCTGGTTGGATATGTGCGCTGGTCCCGGCGGCAAGGCGGCGATGCTGCAGGCGGGTATCTCTCCCTCCGGTGGTGTTTTGGACTGCCTTGAACCAATCCCGAACCGAGCTGACCTGGTGAGACAAGCGCTCAATCCAAAGCTGCAGGCAAATGTGATGGTCGGATACGGTCAGGATGCAAAAGCCGGCTTCTATGATGCGGTGCTACTTGACGCCCCATGTTCCGGACTTGGTTCGGTGCGAAGAAAACCCGAGTCACGCTGGAGAAAAACCACGGAACAGCTATCGGGACTCACCAAGACTCAGTCAGAGTTGCTAGCGGCTGCCGCGAAAGCGCTGAAGTCCGGTGGGTATCTGCTCTATTCGACCTGCTCGCCACTGGTGATTGAAACCAACACTCAAATCAAACAGCTGCTCGACACTCATTTGGAACTAGAGCTTGTGAATGCCAACGAGGTGTTGAACCGAATCTCACCGGCGCTTGGGATGTCCACCACCAGAAAGACAGCACAGCTTTGGACACACCTGCATGCCACCGATGCCATGTTCATCGCAATCCTCCGCAAGAAGTAAGCTCAAATCATGAAGATCCATCCGTCAATCCTCAGCGCAGACTTTGCGAACCTCGAGGCCGAGCTAGCCACCATTTCAGGGGCTGACGCTGCTCACTTGGATGTGATGGACAATCACTTTGTGCCGAACCTAACTTTCGGATTGCCCATCGTCTCGAGACTATTTGCGGTATCAAAGCTTCCGCTTGACGTCCACCTAATGATTGAGGACCCAGATCGCTGGGCTCCAAGTTTTGCTGAGGTCGGATGCGACTCAGTCACTTTCCACCTGGAAGCTGCCAAGGACCCGATTGGCTTAGCAAGAAGAATTCGAGACATTGGGTCGAAGGCCGCAATTGCCATCAAGCCCAACACACCATTTTCAGAAGTCGAGCAATTGCTCGGTGAGATTGACATGCTCCTGGTGATGACAGTTGAACCCGGTTTTGGCGGTCAGAAGCTAATTCCAGAGACAGTTTCCAAGGTCGTGGCAGCCAAAGCAGCTCTTCGAGCAAATGGACTTTCAGTCGCGATCCAAGTCGACGGGGGAGTTACCGAGTCAAATATCGCGCAGCTGGCAGACGCCGGAGCGGATGTTTTTGTGGCGGGAAGCGCTGTTTTCAACGCCGAGAATCGCAACCTAGAAATCGTAAAGCTCAGGGAACTGGCCCACTCGCACTAGCTCTGGGGCGGTAACCTAGAGCCATGAAATCCTTTGACCAGCTCTTTGAAGAGCTCAGCATAAGAAATTTGGAGCGCCCAGTTGGTTCGCGCTCAACGGATTTGCTGGAGCAGGGCGTTCATGCAATCGGCAAGAAAGTTGTCGAAGAGGCCGCCGAGGTCTGGATGGCTGCCGAGCACGAGTCTGATGAACAATTGGCTCTTGAAGCTTCCCAATTGATTTACCACCTGCAACTGATTCTGATTGCCAGGGGTATTCCGCTTTCCAAGGTAGAGGAGCAGTTGTAATGCTCAAGGTTGCAGTCCCGAACAAGGGAATCCTTTCAGATTCGGCCATCTCGATGCTCAAGGAGGCCGGCTACGCCGTTCGCAGGGACACCGCAGAACTGCACCTAGTGGACGAGCAGAACCAGATTGAGTTCTTCTACCTCCGCCCAAGAGACATCGCGACCTACGTGGGTTCCGGATCATTGGATGTTGGCCTTACCGGTCTTGACCTTTTGAAGGACGCCCAATCCAAGGCGGATGAAGTTGCGGATCTAGGTTTCGGCGGATCAACTTTCCGATTTGCCGCGCCTGTCGAGGCGGGTTTCACTCAGGTAGCTGATCTTCAAGGCAAGAGACTTGCTACCGCCTATCCGCACCTGATTTCTGACTACCTAGCTCAGCACGGTGTGAAGGCAGAAATCGTGAAGCTGGACGGTGCAGTCGAATCTGCAGTGAAACTTGGCGTGGCGGACGCCGTTGCCGATGTGGTCTCCACCGGAAACACCCTGCGCAAGGCTGGTCTTGCAATCTTTGGACCGGTCATTCTCAAGTCGACCGCCCGTTTGATTTGCGCCCCTGGTAAGGCAAACGAGGCTTCAAAGCTATTGAGACGTTTGCAGGGAGTCATCGTTGCTCGCGAGTATGTCATTTTTGATTACGACTGCCCGGTCGCACTAATTGATGCGGCAACCGCCCTTACTCCGGGAATCGAGTCTCCAACCATTTCACCTCTGGCAGATAAGACTTGGGTAGCGGTTCGTGCGCTGGTGAAGGCCGATCAAACCAACCAAATCATGGATCAGCTTTATGAGATTGGTGCTCGGGCGATCCTGGTTAGTGCAATCCACGCCGCGAGAATCTAGTGCCAGCAATTCGAGTTATCCCTTGCCTTGACGTTGCCGACGGGCGCGTGGTCAAGGGAGTCAACTTTCAGAACCTGAAGGATTCTGGCGATCCTGTTGAACTCGCAAACAGATACTTCCTTCAGGGAGCCGATGAGATCACCTTCTTGGATGTTGCGGCCACCAATGAGAACCGAGGCACCACCTTGGACATGGTCACTCGCTGCGCTGAACAGGTCTTTATCCCACTCACGGTAGGTGGCGGAATTCGTGCGCTTGAAGATGTGTCGAGACTTCTAGCAAGCGGTGCGGACAAGGTCTCGGTGGGTTCTGCCGGAATTAGAAGACCAGAACTGCTATCCGAGATCGCCAAGGAACACGGCAACCAGGTGCTGGTGATCTCGCTAGATCTGAAACGCTCATCAACTAAATCAGGCTTTGGCGTCACCTCTAACGGCGGTCGCGAACTAACGGATCTGGATGCCATGGAGTGGGTTCGACAGGTTCAGGACCTAGGAGCGGGTGAGCTGCTGGTAAATAGCATCGACGCCGACGGCACCAGAGACGGGTTTGATCTTGAGTTGATCGATCGCGTGAAGCAAATCTCTCAGGTCCCGGTAATCGCATCTGGGGGAGCAGGGACGCTGGGGCACTTTGTTGCAGCTGCTCAAGCTGGTGCTGATGCGCTTCTAGCAGCCAGCGTTTTCCATGAGGGAATGTTTACTCTTTCAGACGTCAAGGAAGCCATGAAGGCTGCTGGATTGGAGGTCAGATGAGACTGTTCGATGTTTCCAAGCTCAAATTTGATAGCAATGGCTTAGTACCCGTGATAACTCAGAGTGCCGAGACAAACGAGGTGCTCATGCTGGCCTATGCGACTAAAGAGACTCTCGAGGAAACCCTCTCACTTGGCAAGATGGTTTACTTTTCCCGCTCACGCAACCAACGCTGGCTTAAAGGTGACACCTCTGGGAACTTTCAGGAGGTGGTCTCTTTGAGTATGGACTGCGACGGGGATACTGTCTTAGCACGTGTCACAACCGCTGGCCCAGCCTGCCACAATGGCACCACTAGTTGCTTTGAGGAGGACTGATGTTATCGCTTGATCAAGTTCGCGACCTTGCCAAGACCTACAACGTCATCCCGATCAGCAAGCGGCTATTTGCAGGAACTGAAACTCCACTTGGTATTTATCAAAAACTCTGCGACCAGAGTGCCAACACCTTCCTTCTGGAGTCTGCCGAGCAGGGGGTGTGGGGGCGCTACTCATTTATCGGAGTTCGCTCGAGAGGCCAATTAGTGGCGAGCGAAAAGGAAGTGCAGTGGATCTCTGATTTCCCTGCATTGCCTTCGGGAGACCTCCCTAAAGAACCGCTAGATGCGCTTGAAGCCTTGCAATCCAGTTGGCATTCAGCGCCGGTTGACTTCCCGCTGAGCTCAGGCCTGGTTGGATTTGTGAGTTGGGGTGCGGTGAACCTACTCGAAAGACTCCCAGAGCCAAAACCGGCGGACTACGAAATTCCACTCTTGGCCTTCAACCAGTTCAGTCAGCTAATTGTGATGGATCACCTCAGCGCAGAGCTCCTGATGGTCGGAGTTGTATTCGTCGATGGGGCAGATATCGATCAAAGCTATGAGCAAGTTCTTACCGAGATGGCAGAAATCGAGGCAGCACTCAGGAATCCAACCCCGGCTCTAATTTCAGAGCCAAGCTGGCCGGAGCCGGAGTTTGAGAAGCGAACCGAAGAAGCTGAGTTTCTAGCTCAGGTTGAAAAGGCAAAGGAGCATGTCCGTCTCGGGGATGTTTTCCAGGTTGTGCTATCCCAGCGATTTGACCAGAAGGTAACGGTCGATGCGATTGAGGTTTATCGAGCACTTCGAGCGCTAAACCCAAGTCCATACATGTATCTCACACGTTGGCAAGATGCCTCTGGGGATTTCACGATTGTGGGCTCTAGCCCAGAGGCGCTGGTGAAGGTAACCGGCGGAAAAGCCATCATGCATCCAATTGCCGGTTCGCGTCCAAGAGGTATGGACACATCCACAGACATGCGTTTGGCAGAAGAACTGTTGGCAGATGCCAAGGAGCAGAGCGAACACCTGATGCTGGTTGACCTTGCTAGAAATGACCTGCTCAAGGTTTGCGAGCCAGCAAGTCTGCAGGTCACAGAGTTCATGCAGATTCACCGGTTCAGTCACATCATGCACCTGGTTTCCACGGTCGAGGGGGATCTGCGAGAAGATCAGGGGCCGGTTTCTGCTCTGCGAGCAACTTTCCCTGCCGGCACGCTCTCTGGAGCGCCAAAGCCGAGAGCCCTCGAGATCATTCACGACCTAGAGCCCAGCTACCGTGGACTCTTTGGCGGCGTAGTTGGGTACTTCGACTTCCAGGGCAACTCCGATTTGGCTATTGCAATTCGAACCGCTTTCATCAGGGATGGAGTAGCCAGAATTCAGGCTGGTGCCGGCATTGTGCTGGACTCTGTACCTGAGAGCGAGTATGCAGAAACGCGTGCCAAGGCAGCCGTGATGCTCAAGGCCATTGCGGCAGCGAATGCGATGGGTCATGCGCGCTAAAGCCTCGCTAATAGCGCTCTCGGTTGCAACCTGGTGGGTGCTGGTGAACCTACCTTGGCTACAGGTCGGTCAAGAAGAATTCACCGGTGGTCAATTGATTCCGGTTCTGAATCTGCTTCCGGCAATCGCCCTCACCGCACTGTTTATTTCGATGTATGGAAAGCTTCGAAAGACGCTTTTGATTTCAGCGGCTTCAGTTCTGGCAATTGGCCTATACCTGAGTGTTTCAGTTGACCTTTCGGTCAGTGCGGTTGTGGTCGCAGAACTCGAGCGACTAAGTGGAGTGTTAAACCCCGACTCTCACCAGGCTGGCGTGACCATCTCAGATTCCTGGGGAAAGTATGCAGCCATTGCTGTCAACGGAGTGGCCATGCTTACGGCTTTATTCGGCTTGCGGAGTAATCAGCAACGGGCAGAGCGCGAGGAGGGTGAGTCGGCAAATGACGACAACCGCTCGCTGTGGGATGAACAGAACTGATGGTTGCTAGAATTTACTAGTCGAAAGAGAACAACATGTCGCAAAACTCAACTGATCCAGGCCACGGCAACTCGGTAGCTTCTTGGACCACGGTCATCATTATCATCGTCGCGTTTTCGATTGGCACGCTCTTCTTTTGGCTTGATGTCCCAGCTATGGTCTGGGCTTCGGCCGCGCTAGCTGCTGTAGCTCCTGCGGTGGGTTGGGTTCTAAAGCGCGCCGGATACGGTGTCGGCGGCGAGCACACCAAAGCTCACTAGTGCTTGATCAACTCTTTGACGCAGCCCTAAAAGCATCTCAAAGACGAGAGGCCTCAATTAGCGAGCAAGATCTGCTCGACAAGATTTCACAAATCCCAAAGCCAGTTGACGTTTACGCTGCCTTGGAGAAGACCGATCACATAAAACTTATTGCGGAGATCAAAAGGCGAAGCCCTTCGCGTGGCTTTCTTGCAGAAATACCCTCAGCCGCAAACCAAGCAGAGCTTTACGAAAGATCAGGCGCTCACGCCATCTCTGTCCTCACCGAAGAGTCAGGCTTCGGCGGAGAGCTCCAGGACCTGGTTGACGCGAGAACCACCACAACCATTCCTTTGCTTCGCAAAGATTTCATCAGCACCGAGTACCAGATTCTCGAGGCAAGGGCCGCAGGTGCAGACTTTGTTCTGTTGATTCTGGCCTGGCTTCCAGAAGAACGCTTTCGAGCCCTATACGCCTATGCAGAACAACTGGGTCTTGGGGTTTTGGTGGAGACACACACCCTCGATGAGATAGCAATCGCAAATAACGCGGGTTCTCGACTAATTGGAATCAACACCAGAGATTTGCAGACCTTCAAGACTGACCTTGGCTTATTCGAACAGATGGCTCAGGCGCTGAGCTCTGACGCCATAAAAGTAGCCGAGTCGTCTGTGAAAAGTGTTGCGGATGTGATCCGCTATCGAAACGCAGGAGCAGACGTAGCTTTGGTTGGGGAAGCCCTGGTTACCTCGGATCCTGAGATTTTGATCCCAGAGTTCACAAGTGTTGCTTAGGATTTAGGGCATGCAAACAAATCTCCGTTCTCAGGCTGGGCCATACTTTGGCGAATTCGGCGGCAGATTTGTTGCGGAACCGCTAATTGCCGCCCTCGATGAGCTAGAGGCAACCTACCTAGCGGCCAAGGCCGATCCGAGCTTCCAGTTGGAACTAGCGGAGTTACACAAGAACTACACCGGTAGACCATCGATCATCACCGAGGCACCTCGCTTTGCGAGGGAATTCGGTGACATGAGAATCTTCCTGAAGCGCGAAGACCTAAATCACACCGGTAGCCACAAGATCAACAACGTTATGGGTCAGGCTCTGCTTGCCAAGCGCATGGGCAAAAAGCGCATCATCGCCGAGACCGGTGCCGGACAGCACGGCGTTGCCAGTGCAACTGCAGCGGCATACTTCGGACTTGACTGCGTCGTATACATGGGTGAGGTTGACACCGAGCGCCAAGCACTAAACGTTGCTCGAATGAAGCTCTTGGGTGCGCAGGTCATTCCGGTAACCACTGGTTCTAGGACTCTGAAAGATGCCATCAACGAGGCTCTTCGCGACTGGGTAGCCAACGTGGACAGCACCCACTACCTACTTGGCACCGTAGCTGGGCCCCACCCTTTCCCAACCATGGTGCGCGACTTCCACTCCATCATTGGAATTGAGGCGAGGGAGCAAATGCTCGCTCTTACCGGAAGATTGCCGGACGCGATTGCCGCCTGCATCGGTGGTGGCTCAAATGCCATTGGAATTTTCCACCCCTTCCTAGACGATCAAGACGTAGCGCTGTGGGGCTTTGAAGCAGCGGGTGACGGCATCGACACCCCAAAGCACGCTGCAACTTTGTCGAGGGGACGCCCGGGTGTTTTGCACGGAGCTCGCTCCTACATGCTGCAGGACGAAGATGGCCAAACCATGGAGTCTCACTCTATTTCCGCAGGTCTTGACTATCCGGGTGTTGGTCCGGAGCATTCCTGGCTCAAAGATCTGGGACGTGCCAACTACTTCGGTATCAGCGATGCCGAAGCCATGGAAGCCATGCGCTTGCTATCGAGAACCGAAGGAATCATTCCAGCCATCGAGACCGCTCACGCCCTTGCCGGCATGAAGCACTTAGCGACGGTCTTGCCGGCTGGTGCACACATCTTGGTGAACCTGTCTGGACGTGGAGACAAAGACATGGAGACTGCTGGCCGCTACTTTGGATTGCTGGGGGACAAGTGAGCATTACCAACGAAGTCCTAGAACGTAATCGAGAATCAGGTCGCGGCACGCTGGTGGGTTATTTCCCGGCGGGTTACCCATCGAAGCAAGACAGCATCGACTCGCTAGTCGCGATGGCGGAGAATGGCTGCGACATCTTGGAGATTGGCGTTCCATATAGCGACCCGGTTATGGATGGTTTGGTTATTCAGCACGCCACCGAGGATGCGATTGCCAATGGTTTTAGATTGCGCGATCTGTTTGACATCATCAAGGGTGTTCGCGAAAAGGTTGATACCCCACTTCTGGTCATGAGTTACTGGAACCCGGTGCTTTCTTACGGTGTGGAGCGATTCAGTGAGGATCTAGCTGCCGCAGGAGCGCAGGGCATGATCACTCCAGACCTAATCCCCGATGAGGCCAAGGACTGGATCGCACAATCTGACAAGCACGGGCTGGATCGAGTCTTCCTGGTTGCACCATCGAGCTCAGACGCTCGCGTTGAGAACAACTCGCAGTCTTCGAAGGGTTTTGTCTATTCGGTTTCCACAATGGGAATCACCGGAGAGCGAACTGAACTGGACCGACTTGCCAGGTCGGTGGTGTCCAGGGTGAAGTCGCTAGGAACCACACCAACCTGCGTCGGAGTTGGTATCTCAACCGCGGACCAGGTGCGTGAGGTGAACAGTTATGCCGATGGTGCGATTGTTGGAACTGCGTTTGTTAAGGCCTACCAGCAGGGTGGCCTCGAAGCACTTGTCGCAAAGACCAAAGAGCTTGCCGGCGGATTAGGATAGCCCAGTGGATTTTCTTACCAGCATTCCCTCTCCTGAGATCAGCTACCTAGACCTAGGCCCGCTGCGCATTCACTTTTACGCACTGTTCATTCTTACCGGCATCGTGATTGCGTCATGGCTGGCGGACTCGAGATTGCACGCTCGCGGTGCTGAGCGCGGTCTGTTTCTAGACATTGCACTCTGGGCCGTGCCAGCCGGAATTATCGGTGGCCGTTTCTACCACGTGATCACCCACCCGAAGGACTACTTCTTCGAGGGTGCAGACTTCTTCGCTGTCTTCCGAATCTGGGAGGGCGGCATGGCGATCTACGGAGCACTGTTGTTCGGTGCCGTGGGAGTCTGGTTCGGAGCGAAACAGGCTGGTTTGCGCTTCTGGTCGGTTGCCGATGCATTGGCACCGGGTCTTTTGATTGCTCAGGGCATCGGTCGTCTTGGTAACTACTTCAACCAGGAGCTCTACGGTCTTCCTACGGATCTGCCATGGGGTCTGGAGATTCCGTTTGGCAACGCCGCTTATCCTGCTGGATTGCCGGAGGGGCTAACCTTCCACCCGACTTTCCTCTACGAAATGATCTGGAACTTTGCAGCTGCTGCACTCCTGATTTTCCTTGGCAAGCGCCTGAATCTGCAGTGGGGCAAGCAACTAGCGGTCTATTTCATCCTCTACTCAACTGGACGATTTTGGATAGAAAGTATCCGAATTGACCCAAGTGAGATTATTCTTGGACTACGAGTAAACATCTGGTCAGCGTTGATCGGAATTGCCATCGGAGTTACCCTCCTGATTGTTCAGTCCCGCCGCCACCCCGGCCTAGAACCGAGCATCTGGCTTAGAGAACCTGAACCTGTCGCGGAACCGGCTAAAAAGCCGCGCAAGACAGCAAAAGAGCCAACAGAAAACTAAGTATTAGCCACCCGGGCCGACGATGTCCCTTTTGATTTTTCGATAGGAGACACGCATGTCGGCAGTAAGCCCTTTCCAGCGATTTAACGCTGGTCCTGCGGCGCAGGGTCTATACGACCCGAGCGCTGAGAAGGATGCTTGCGGTCTGGCTATGGTTGCCACCCTTCGTGGAACTCCGGGTCACGACATTGTGGACATGGCGTTATCATCGCTTCGAAACCTGGAACACCGCGGTGCCGTTGGCTCCGATGCGGGAACCGGAGATGGTGCCGGAATCCTCACTCAGATTCCAGATCGCTTTTTTAGAAAAGTACTTTCATTTGAACTTCCCGAGCTAGGTAGCTATGGCGCCGGCTTGGTCTTCCTGGTTGAAGGCGAGGCAGCTAACGACAAGGCACAGTTTGCAAAGATTGCCTCCGAGGAAAAGCTGGTTGTCCTAGGTTGGCGCACTCCGCCTACCAGACCAGAGGTTCTCGGAGACCAGGCTAGGGCGGCAATGCCACTGATCGAGCAGGTGTTTGTTGGCGCGACCGACTCCGCGAGCGGACTAGAGCTAGAACGACGTTTGTTCCGACTTCGCAAGCGAAGCGAACGCGAGATTGGCATCTACCACCCATCGCTTTCGATGCGAACCATGGTCTACAAGGGCATGGTTACCACCTTGCAGCTTGAGCCTTTCTACCCAGATCTTTCTGAGCCGGAGTTTGAGTCGCAGTTGGCGCTGGTGCACTCTCGCTTCTCTACTAACACTTTCCCTTCCTGGCCGCTGGCTCACCCATTCCGCTTCATTGCGCACAATGGTGAGATCAACACCGTTAAGGGCAATGCCAATTGGATGCGAGCTCGCGAATCACAGCTCAGCAGCGACAAGCTTGGAAACATCGAGCAGCTAAAGCCGATCGTTACCCCGGGCGCCTCAGATTCTGCAACCTTTGACGAGGTCCTCGAGCTACTTGTGCTCTCTGGACGATCACTGCCTCACGCCATGATGATGATGATTCCTGGTGCCTGGGAGAAGCAGCTCGATCTGGACCCACAACTGAGGGACTTCTTCGAGTACCACTCCATGATCATGGAGCCGTGGGATGGACCCGCCGCGGTCATCTTCACCGACGGCACTCTAGTTGGCGCAACTTTGGACCGTAACGGCCTTCGCCCAGGTCGCTTTGTGGTGACCGAAGACGGATTCATTATTCTTGCCTCTGAAATCGGCGTAGCAAACATTCCACCCGAGAAGATCGTCCGCAAGGGCAGATTGCAGCCGGGCAAGATGTTCCTGATCGACACCGCCTCTGGTCAAATCATTGAGGACGAGCAGATCAAGAGCGAAGTTGCCGCCGCTGAACCGTGGGGGAACTGGCTCGAAGAGAACATGATCAACCTGCGCGATCTGCCAGAGCGCGAGCACGTTCGCTATTCCAGCTCCTCGGTAAACCGTCGCCAACGCGTCTTTGGTTACACCGAAGAAGATCTCAAAGAATTTATTGCCCCGATGGCACGCTCTGGCCAAGAGCCAATCGGTGCAATGGGTACCGACACCCCAATCGCTGCTATCTCGCAGCACTCTCGATTGCTATTTGACTACTTCACGCAGCAGTTTGCTCAGGTTACTAACCCTCCGCTGGATGCCATTCGTGAGGAGGTGGTGACCTCGATGACAGCTTCGATTGGCCCGGTACTGAACCTTTTGGCTGCCACTCCGGAGCACGCCAAGCAGCTGGTAATGGACTTCCCGATTCTCACCAACGATGAGATTGCTCGAATCAAGAACATCGACAAGGGAAACAACATTGGTAAGGCAGTCACCATCTCAGCGCTGTATCGCGTTGACGACGGAGCTGAATCCCTAGAAGAGCGCTTAACCGAGATGGCTGCCGAGGTCGACGAGGCAATCGCCGCCGGCACAACCTTCATCATCATCAGCGATCGTGACTCAAACCGCGAACTAGCTCCAATTCCATCGCTGCTAGCGCTAAGCAGCGTGCACCACCACTTGATCCGCACCGGAACACGTCTCCAGGTAGGTCTTGTCGTGGAGTGTGGCGATGCTAGAGACGTGCACCACGTAGCAACCCTGATAGGTTACGGAGCAGCTGCCATCAACCCATACCTGGCGCTGGAGACCGCCGAGGACCTGGTTGTCAAGGGTTTGATCACCGGCATTACGCCAGAGCGTTCCAGCAAGAACATGGTCAAGGCACTCGGCAAGGGCATTCTCAAGATCATGTCCAAGATGGGCATCTCCACTGTTGCCTCCTACGGTGGCGCGCAGTGCTTCGAGGCCATTGGGCTGAGCCAGGACCTGGTTGACAAGTACTTCACCGGCACCACCACCAAGCTCGGCGGCGTTGGGCTTGAGATTCTGCACCAGGAGATTGAGAAGCGTCACCGCGCTGCCTACCCAATTGAGGGCGCCTCCAAGGTGCACCTACCGCTTGAGGTTGGCGGTGAGATGAAGTGGCGCCGCGAAGGTCCACCGCACCTTTTCAACCCAGAAACCATCTTCAAACTTCAGCACTCCACCAGGCAGAAGCGTTACGACGTCTTCAAGGAGTACACCAACGCGGTGGATGACCAATCCGAGCGTTTGATGACTATTCGTGGACTGTTTGCCTTCAAGAACGGCGTGCGCCCGTCGATTCCAATCGAGGAAGTAGAGCCGGTCTCGGAGATAGTGAAGCGCTTCTCGACCGGTGCTATGTCTATGGGAGCAATCTCACCAGAAGCCCATGAGGTGCTTGCGATTGCAATGAACCGCTTGGGAGCTAAGAGCAACACCGGTGAGGGTGGAGAATCGGTGGATCGCCTTTTGGACCGCAACCGTCGCAGTGCTGTGAAGCAAGTGGCATCTGGTCGCTTTGGCGTTACCTCGATGTATCTGACCCACGCGGACGACATTCAGATCAAGATGGCACAGGGTGCAAAGCCAGGTGAGGGTGGTCAACTTCCACCGCACAAGGTTTACCCATGGATCGCAACCTTGCGTCACTCCACTCCAGGTGTTGGTTTGATTTCCCCACCACCGCATCACGACATCTACTCCATCGAAGACCTAAAGCAGTTGATCTTTGACCTCAAGCGTGCGAACCGTGCCGCTCGTGTGCACGTCAAGCTGGTTAGCCAGTTCGGCGTCGGCACAGTTGCTGCCGGCGTTGCCAAGGCGAAGGCTGATGTTGTTTTGATCTCGGGGCACGACGGTGGCACCGGTGCTAGCCCGTTGAACTCGCTGAAGCACGCCGGAACCCCTTGGGAACTGGGTCTTGCCGAGGCTCAGCAAACGCTGTTGCTCAACGGCCTTCGTGACCGCATCGTGGTCCAGGTTGATGGTTCCATGAAGACCGGTCGCGACGTCGTTATTGCAGCGCTATTGGGTGCTGAGGAATATGGCTTTGCAACCGCACCGCTGGTTGTTGAGGGTTGCATTTTGATGCGCGTCTGTCACCTAGACACCTGCCCGGTTGGAGTTGCCACCCAGAACCCTGACCTCAGAGCGAGATTCACCGGACAGGCTGACCACGTGGTCAACTTCTTTGAGTTCTTAGCTCAGGAAGTGCGTGAGTATCTGGCCGAGCTTGGGTTTAGGACTCTGGCAGAAGCAGTTGGTCGAGTTGACCTATTGGATGTCAACCGAGCCGTCTCGCACTACAAGGCAGATGGCCTTGACCTCACCCCAATCTTTGCGGCGAAGGACATTGACCTCACCCAGAACCTGCGCAACACCACTCATCAGGATCACGAGCTGGAGTCGCACTTTGACTTCCCGCTGATCGAGAAGAGCCAGCTGGCACTTCGCGAGGGCAAGGCTGTGGTTCACAACATAGAAATCAACAACACCAACCAGGCAATTGGAACCATGCTCGGTAATGAGCTGACCAAGCGCTGGGGTGAGCAGGGTCTAGAGCCGGGCACTTTGACCCTGAACCTTCGTGGTTCAGCCGGTCAATCTCTTGGTGCTTTCGTGCCGCAGGGAATCACCATCGCAGTGGAGGGTGATTGCAACGACTACGTTGGCAAGGGCCTATCCGGTGGCACCATCGTGGTGAAGCCTGAAGCGAATTCCGGCTTTGTGCCAGACCAGAACGTCATTGCTGGAAACGTGATTGGCTACGGAGCAACCAGCGGCAAGATTTTCCTCAACGGTGTCGTAGGCGAGCGCTTCCTGGTTAGAAACTCTGGTGCCGAGGCTGTTGTCGAGGGTGTGGGTGACCACGCACTTGAATACATGACCGGTGGCACCGCTGTGATTCTTGGTCGAACCGGTGTGAACCTGGGCGCTGGAATGTCTGGCGGTGTGGCTTATGTCTACCGACTATCAGAGGCTCGAGTAAACAGAGAAGCACTCTCCACCGGTGAAATCTCGTTGGAACACCTCGAACTCGACGACGAACTAAGACTTCGCGAATTACTCGAGCAGCATGTCGCGCTGACTGGCTCTCCGCTTGGACAAGAGTTGCTAACCAACTTCGCTTCCGAAGTCTCGAACTTCGTTCGAGTGCTCCCGCGTGACTACGCAAGAGTGATGGAGATCCAGCGCAATGCCAATGTCGAGGGTATTGACCTGGATGGCGAAGAAGTTTGGACCCAGATTCTGGAGGTGACCGGTGGCTGATCCAAAGGGCTTTATCAAGGTAACCGAGCGAGAGACTGCAGCCCGCAGACCGGTTCCAGTTCGAATCAAGGACTGGAAGGAGGTCTATGCCGAACGCAATGGCGAGACCATCGTGCGACAGGCTTCTCGCTGCATGGACTGCGGCATTCCGTTCTGTCACCACGGTTGCCCACTTGGCAACCTGATTCCGGAGTGGAATGACCTCACGCACCGCGGCAGAAACCGCGAGGCCATCGACCGCCTGCACGCCACCAACAACTTCCCGGAGTTCACCGGCAGATTGTGCCCGGCACCTTGCGAGAGCTCTTGCGTGCTGGGAATCAACCAGCCGGCTGTGACCATCAAGGAGATCGAAGTTTCGATCATCGACGATGCCTTCGACAATGGCTTTGTAACTCCGAGCGTTCCAGAGCGTCTAACCGGCAAGACAATTGCGGTGGTGGGCTCAGGCCCAGCCGGATTGGCAGCTGCCCAGCAGCTAACCAGAGCGGGCCACACGGTTGCAGTGTACGAGCGCGATGACCGGATCGGCGGACTGCTGCGCTACGGAATTCCAGATTTCAAGATGGAGAAGCACCACATCGACCGTCGAGTTGCTCAAATGGAAGCTGAGGGGACTCGCTTCCGAACCTCCGTGAACGTTGGAGTCGACATCACCTGGGATGAGCTGCAAAAGCGCTACGACTCAGTGTTGATTGCGACCGGAGCCATGGTTCCAAGGGATCTCGAAGTTGCCGGTAGAAACCTGCAGGGCGTGCACTACGCCATGGAGTACCTCGCCCAATCAAACAAGGTTGTTGCTGGTGACTCGCTGGGGGAGCAGATCACTGCAGATGGCAAGCACGTCATCATCCTCGGTGGTGGAGATACCGGTGCAGACTGCCTCGGTACCGCCACCAGGCAGGGTGCATTGAGCGTTACCACCTTGGCAATTGGCAAGCAGCCGCCGTTGGAGCGCGGCGCAGAACAGCCTTGGCCGATGATGCCGAACCTATTTGAGGTTGCCTCTGCTCACGAGGAATTCGGTGAGCGCAAGTATTTGCAGTCGACCGTCGAATTCATGGGGGAGAACGGCGTTCTAACCGGAGTCAAGGTGGCAGACACCGAGTTTGTCGACGGCAAGCGCGTTCCTAAGGCTGGCACAGAGCGCATTCTCCCTGCCGACCTAGTGTTTATGGCCCTAGGTTTTGTCGGTCCAGAGACCAATGACCTGACAACTCAGCTCAACGCGCCGCTGGATTCCCGCGGAAACGTTGCCAGAGATGGCCGCTACAAGGTAGCCGATGGATTGTTTGTCGCAGGTGATGCCGGAAGAGGCCAAAGCCTGATAGTTTGGGCTATAGCCGAAGGTCGTGCCGCCGCTGCCGCGATCGACGAATATCTCGAAGGTGAGACAGGGCTTCCGTTCCCAGTGAAGCCAACTGATAGACCGATTTCGGTTTACAGCTAACCAATTGAAAAGGTAAGTAGTTATAAATGAGACGCGCCAAAATTGTGGCAACATTCGGTCCTGCTGTTGCGGACTATGACAAGGCAAGAGCAGTTATTGAGGCCGGTGTTGACGTTGCTCGCATGAACCTCAGCCACGGTTCTCACGAGGTTCACGAGGGTGTATACGCCACCATCCGCAAGGCGGCTGCCGACGTGGGTAAGAGCGTTGGCATCTTGGTTGACCTTCAGGGCCCAAAGATTCGTCTTGGCCGCTTTGCCGAGGACAAAGTCACCCTGGTAAATGGTGCAACCTTCAAGATCACAACCGATGAGATTGCGGGCGATGTAAACATCTGCTCCACCACCTACAAGGGCCTACCGGGCGATGTGAAGCCAGGAGATCAGCTTTTGATCGACGATGGCCGCATTGGTCTTCGTGCCACTGCAGTCGACGCCACCACCGTGACCTGCGTGGTCGAGGTCGGCGGACCGGTTTCGAACAACAAGGGAATTAACCTTCCTGGTGTTGCGGTAAACGTTCCTGCACTGAGCGAGAAGGACGAGGACGATCTGCGCTGGGCTCTCAAGCTTGGTGCCGACATGATCGCTTTGAGCTTTGTTAGAAACGCCAAGGACATCGTCCGCGTGCACGAGATCATGGCGGAGGAGGGACGCTTTGTTCCAACCATCGCAAAGATCGAGAAGCCACAGGCAGTTGAGGCACTAGAGGAAATCATTGATGCCTTCGACGGTGTCATGGTTGCTCGTGGCGACCTTGGTGTTGAGCTACCACTGGAACAGGTTCCACTGGTGCAAAAGCGTGCCGTTGAGCTTTCCCGTCGCTGGGCAAAGCCGGTTATCGTTGCCACCCAGATGCTTGAAACCATGATTAGCGCTTCCCGTCCAACCCGCGCCGAGGCTTCGGATGTTGCCAACGCAGTGCTAGATGGTGCAGACGCTCTAATGCTTTCGGGTGAGACCTCGGTTGGTGAGTACCCAATCGAGACCGTTCAGACCATGGCTCGCATCATCGAGTCAACCGAGGAGAACGGCCTAGACCGCATTCCAGCCCTTGGCACCAAGCCTCACACCCACTCCGGTGCGGTGGTTCTGGCGGCTATGGAAATCGCAGAGCTACTTGGTTCAAAGTTTGTTTGCGTGTTCACCGAGTCTGGTGACACCCTGCGCCGAGTATCCCGTCTACGCTCCAGGGTTCCAGTGTTGGCCTTCACCCCTAATGAGGAGGTGCGCCGCAAGCTATCGCTAGTTTGGGGAGCAACCACCTTCAAGGTAGACAAGGTCAAGCACACCGACGAGATGATTCGCCAGGTCGATGAGATCGTGCTGTCCAGCGGTAAGTGCCGCGTTGGTGACGAGGTAGTAATCGTTGCCGGTTCCCCTCCGGGAATCCCAGGTTCGACCAACAGCCTTCGCGTTCACCGCGTGGGAGATGCAGTGCACCTAGCTGCCCCTGGTTACGGCAACTAACAAGCGTTAAATAAAGAAAAGCGGTGGGAAACCACCGCTTTTTCTTTTGTACCGAGAGTGGGACTCGAACCCACACGCCCAGAGGACATCGCATTTTGAGTGCGACGCGTCTACCATTCCGCCATCCCGGCAAGCCCCTAAATTCTAGTGGATGTTGCTCGGGTAGTTATAAAGTATTGCCATGGCAGATGCACTCAGGGTTGTTGTTGTTGAAGACGAAGGTCTAATTCGCATGGATGTCGTGGCTACCCTGCAGGAGGCTGGCTACGAGGTTGTTGGCGAGGGAGCGGACGGCGAGGAAGCTATCAAGCTAGCAACTGAGTTGGAGCCGGACCTAGTTGTCATGGACATCAAAATGCCGAAACTCGACGGCATCAGCGCTGCCGAGAAGATCGGCGAACTAAAGATTCCAGTTGTGCTCTTGACGGCGTTCTCGCAATCCGACCTAGTCGCCAGGGCTGCCGAGGCCGGCGCCATGGCCTATGTAACCAAACCATTCAAGCCAACGGACCTTTTACCCGCGATTCAAATCGCTTTGAGCCGCCACGAAGAACTGGTGTCACTCGAGGCTGAGATCGCCGATCTAAGCGATCGCTTAGAAACCAGAAAGCTTATGGATCGAGCCAAGGGTCTATTGCAGTCCAAAATGAAACTGAGCGAACCAGAGTCCTTCCGCTGGATTCAAAAAGCTTCCATGGATCGCAGGCTCACGATGGCTCAGGTTGCAAAAGCTGTTATCGAACAGCTCGGCGATAAGTAACTACTGACCTTTAGGTCTGAGATAGTTCGTAATTCGAACGGTAGAGAGCAATCTGCCGGTTTCGTCCGTCATAGAAATTTCATGGCTGGTCAATGTTTTGCCCAATTTGATTGCCACACAGGTTCCGGTGACAACACCCTCGGTGATCGAAGCGTGGTGGGTGGCGTTTAGCTCGATACCGACCGCATAGCCCCATGGGTGAGCGTGAACATTTGCGGCAAATGAGCCCAAAGATTCGGCGAGTACGACGTGTGCTCCACCGTGCAAGAGTCCAATTGGCTGAGTGTTACCCGCGACTGGCATAGTCGCAACAGCGCGCTCCGCGCTGAGCTCTAACAACTCGATGCCCATTTTTTCGGCAAGTGCACCGAGGCCACGCTGCTTCATAAGCTCCAGTGCGGCGTCGGAGGCTTTGATGGGCTGATCGGACATAAATTGACTCCTTGGCGAAGTAGGCTAGCGGGCATGAGCGCTAGCGAAAAGCCTACCCTTTTACTGATTGACGGGCACTCGTTGGCATTTCGCGCTTTCTATGCGTTGAGCCCAGACAACTTCAAAAATGCTGCCGGCCAGCACACCAATGCGGTTCACGGCTTTATCTCCATGATGCTGAACATTCTGGAGCTTGAGAAGCCAACCCACCTCTGCGTCGCATTCGATGTTTCTCGAGAGAGTTTTAGAACCATTGAGCTGCCGGAATACAAGGGCACCCGAGGCGAAACACCGCCGGAGTTCCTGGGGCAAACCGAGCTACTGGTAGAAGCACTAACCGCGATGAACATCACCAGTGTTTCCAGGGAGATGTTTGAAGCCGATGACCTACTGGCCTCGCTCAGCGTTCAGGGAGAAGCCGCCGGCATGAAGGTGCTTGTGGTATCTGGCGACAGAGACACTTTCCAGCTGATCACAGATGAAGTGACGATTCTTTATCCGGTCAAGGGTGTTATGAACCTTGCCCGAATGGATGATGCCGCGGTCTTAGAAAAGTACGGCATCCATGCCAAGCAATATCCGGAGCTAGCAGCTCTGGTAGGGGAGACCTCGGACAACCTAAAGGGAATCCCGGGTGTTGGGCCAAAGACCGCTGCCAAGTGGATTCAGGAATATGGCTCGCTTCAGGCCATTCTGGATAACGCCGATCAAATTCCCGGCAAGGTCGGCGAGAGCCTCAGGGAGCACAAAGAGCTGGCAGTTCGCAACCGGAGACTGAACCACCTGCTGCGTGACCTCGAATTTGAATTCTCTCTAGGCGACCTTGAACTAGGTGCAGTAAACGAAGAACGCGTCAAAGAGGTCTTTGCCAAACTCTCGTTTAGGACGCTGCTAACTCGAGTTCTAAAGCTTCGCGGTACCGCCGGAAGCCAGCACAAGGTAATCAGCGCCAAGATTGAGCCAGAAAAGGTAGCTGAATCTCTTTCAGCGGAGCCGGTATCGGCGGCTGCCAGCGAGTTCATTTCGCAATTACCCTCCCAGCCGGTTGAACCGAAACAGGCAACCCTTGCGGAGATAACTGCGCTGGTCGCGGCAGAACCTACCCACCTGAAGCTGGAAGTCTCAAATGGCCGAGTCGTTGGCCTAGGAGCTGCAACCCTGACCCAGAGACTCAACTGGGATGGCCAGCAGGACCCGGGCAAGCTAATCACCGGCGGCGGTTTTGGCACCTGGAACTTCAAGGAGCTTTCTAAGCAACTCGCAGCAATCGACATCAAGCTGGGAACAATCAGCGACGATCCGATGCTGGCCTGCTACCTGATTGACCCGCTGACCAAGGATCTAAACCCGGATGCCCTGATTCGCACCTATGCCGGTATCGACATCGCAAGGCAAGATGCCAATGAACTATTTGCCGAAAGTGATCCATCGCTAGATGCCTGGGTCTTTGCGGTGCTCACAAAACTCGCCACTCTGCAGCTGGAGACCGAAGGTTCGCTTGGGGTTTATCGCGACATCGAGCTTCCTGCCAGCGTTGCGCTCGCGCAGATGGAACAACAGGGAATCTCGATTGACCGAGCCAACCTTGAACAGCAGTTTGACGAGCTAACCCAAGAGGTCGATGCCGTTGCGAAAGAGGCTTACGCGATCATCGGGCACGAGGTAAATCTCGCCAGCCCGAAGCAGCTTCAAACCGTTTTGTTTGAAGAACTTGGCATGCAGGGCACCAGAAGTGTGAAAACCGGCTTCTCGACCAATGCTGAAGCGCTTGCCACCCTTTACGAGCAGACCGAGCACCCATTCCTGGAGCGGCTACTGGCTCATCGAGACGCCACCAAGCTTCGCCAGATGGCCGAGACCCTGATCAAGGCCATTGAACCGGATGGCAGAATCCACACCACATACTCTCAGGTCGGAACCGCAACCGGACGACTCAGTAGCGAGAATCCAAACCTGCAGAACATTCCGATCAAAACCGCCAGAGGCCAGAAGCTCAGAAGCGCATTTATTGCCGGTCAGGGCTTTGAGACTCTACTCACCGCTGACTACTCGCAAATTGAAATGCGCATCATGGCGCACCTCTCTCAGGACCAAGGCCTAATTGAGGCGTTCAACCAGGGTGAGGACCTCCACAGCTTCGTTGGCGCGCGAATCTACGGGGTTGAACCTTCCGAGGTCACCTCGCAGATGCGCTCCAAGGTAAAGGCCATGAGCTATGGGCTGGTTTACGGCCTGAGCGAATACGGGCTTGCTCGCCAGCTCAGGATTGAGAGCAAGGAAGCCAAGCAGTTGATGGCGGATTACTTTGCCCGCTTCGGGGGAGTGAAGACCTATTTGGACCAGGTGGTTCAGAAGGCAAAGAACCTCGGTTACACCACCACCGTTTATGGCAGAAGAAGGCCATTCCCGGATCTGAACTCCAAGGTTTTCCAGCTCAGAGAGATTGCCCGCCGAGCGGCTCTGAATGCTCCAATTCAAGGTACCGCCGCCGACATCATGAAGCTAGCGATGATCAAGGTTCACGAGTCAATGGTTGCAGCTGGTCTGAAGTCCCAAATGCTGCTCCAGGTCCACGACGAATTGGTTTTTGCGGTGGCACCGGGCGAACTTGAAGCTCTAAAACAACTGACCATCACAGCGATGCGCGATGTCGCTCAATTGTCCGTGCCGCTCGAGGTTCACATCGGAATTGGTGCTAACTGGGAACTAGCAGGTCACTAGATATACCTGTAAGCTTGCGCGAGTGCCATTTGGCACAAATCCCTGTCCAATCGCCGGACAAATCGGAAAGCTTTTCTAAGGTTTTTGGTTTTGCACGGCCCGAGTAAAACAAAGTGAATAACACCACATATGGCAACCAACAAGACCGCTAACAAGCAGGTAGCAGTAAACGACATCGGTTCAGCAGCAGACTTTCTAGCTGCAGTCGAGGCCACTCTAAAGTTCTTCAACGACGGTGACCTAATCTCTGGAACCATCGTAAAAATCGATCGCGACGAAGTCCTAGTAGACGTCGGTTACAAGACCGAGGGTGTAATCCCAGTCCGCGAGCTATCCATCCGTCAGGATGCAGATCCAAACGATATCGTCAAGGTTGGCGATGCAATCGAGGCACTTGTTCTTCAGAAGGAAGACAAGGAAGGCCGACTAATTCTTTCCAAGAAGCGTGCTCAGTACGAGCGTGCCTGGGGCGACGTTGAGAAGATCAAGGAAGCCGACGGCGTGGTTAAGGGTGTCGTTATTGAGGTTGTTAAGGGTGGTGTAATCGTTGACATCGGTCTTCGAGGCTTCCTGCCTGCATCTCTTATCGAGCTTCGCCGCGTTCGCGACCTAGGACCATACCTTGGTACCGAGGTTGAGGCCAAGATCCTTGAGCTAGACAAGAACCGCAACAACGTTGTGCTTTCACGTCGCGCACTCCTAGAGGAGAGCCAGAGCGCTAACCGCACCACCTTCCTAAACGACCTTGTAAAGGGTCAGGTTCGTACCGGTGTGGTTTCCTCGATCGTAAACTTCGGTGCATTCATCGACCTAGGTGGCGTAGACGGTCTTGTCCACGTTTCCGAGCTCAGCTGGAAGCACATTGAGCACGCCAGCGAGGTAGTTGAGGTTGGCCAGGAAGTTACCGTTGAGGTACTTGAGGTTGACAACGACCGCGAGCGCGTTTCGCTATCGCTGAAGGCAACTCAGGAAGACCCATGGCAGCTATTTGCCCGTACTCACGCTATTGGCCAGTACATCCCGGGCAAGGTCACCAAGATCGTTCCATTCGGTGCATTCGTTCGCGTTGCGGACGGCATCGAGGGTCTAGTTCACATCTCGGAGCTATCCTCCAAGCACGTTGAGCACGCTGACCAGGTTGTATCTGTCAACGAAGACGTATTCGTCAAGTTGATCGACATCGATCTAGAGCGTCGTCGCATCTCGCTATCCCTAAAGCAGGCTTTGGACGAGGTTGACCCAGACGGCAGCGACTTCAACCCTGTGCTTTACGGCATGAGCGCTGACTACGACGAGAACGGTAACTACCGTTACCCAGAGGGCTTCGACCCAGCTACCAGCGAATGGAAGGCTGGCTTCGAAGAGGCTCGCTCAAAGTGGGAGGCAGAGTATGCCGAGGCTCACACTCGTTGGGAGACCCACAAGACTCAGGTGAAGGCAACTCGCGCACAGCTTGCTGCTTTGCCAGAGGCTCCAGCAACCCCAGCTCAGGAGCCAACCGCTTCTGCGGGATCCGCATCTACCGAGGGCACCTTGGCAGACGACGAGTCCCTAGCCGCATTGCGCGACAAGCTAGCTGGCGACAAGTAAATAAACCTAAAGCGAAGCGGGGGTGCGAAAGCACCCCCGCTTTCGTTTATCCTTAGCCAGTGCTGATTGCGCTAACAGGTGGTATTGGATCCGGTAAGTCGACCGTGGCTCGACGCTGGGTCGAACTCGGTGCAACCGAGATAGATGCCGATGTTTTAGCCCGCGAGGTAGTAGCTCCCGGTAGCGCGGGACTCGCGCTAGTAGCGAAGCAATTTGGTTCTGAGGTTCTTGCGTCCGATGGAACCTTGGACAGAGCGGCCCTTGCCAAAATCGCCTTTAGCAGCGAAGAGAATCGCAAGCTTCTGGAGAGCATCCTTCACCCGCTGATCCAACAGTTGGCACTCGAGAAGGTCGAAGGCCTTTCCGGAGTCATCGTCTACACAATTCCGCTGTTTGTGGAGAGCAACTCGAAGTTGAAATTCGACAAGGTTGTAACCATCAGTTGCGATGAAGCGGTTCGGGTGAAGCGATTGGTTGAGAGTCGAGGCATGTCTCAGGGTGAAGCCATTAGCCGCATCTCGGCGCAGGCCAGCGATGCACAGCGTGAAGCCGTCTCGGACATTGTGATCGATTCAAATTGCACTATGGCTGAGCTCGTTAGCCGTGCCGATTCGGTTTTCGAGAGCTTCAAGGAATCTAAGTGACGCCCGAAGACGTCAGGGTATTCAGAGCTGTTACGCCCTACGAACCATCAGGAGACCAGCCACAGGCCATCAAGGAGCTGACCGAGCGCATCCAAGCCGGAGAGCGCGATGTCGTGCTGTTAGGTGCAACGGGTACCGGTAAATCGGCAACCACCGCTTGGTTGATTGAGAAGCTCCAACGACCAACCTTGGTCATCGCCCACAACAAGACCCTTGCTGCCCAGCTCACCAGCGAACTGCGCATGATGTTTCCCGACAACGCTGTCGAATACTTTGTGAGCTACTACGACTACTACCAGCCGGAGGCTTACGTGCCTCAGACCGATACCTTCATCGAGAAGGACTCGACCATCAACGAGGAGGTTGAGCGCCTTCGCTACTCCGCTACCATGTCGCTGCTTTCCAGGCGCGACGTGATTGTGGTCTCCACTGTTTCCTGCATATACGGCCTCGGTGCTCCAAAAGAATACCTAGCTCAGTCCTTGCCGCTGCAGGTAGGGCAGCGAATTGACCGAGACGAGCTAATTCGCGGTTTGGTGCAGATTCAATATCAGCGCAACGACATTGAATTCGTGCGAGGAAACTTTAGGGTGAAGGGTGACACCGTCGAGGTCATCGCTGTTTACGATGAGGAAGCCACTCGCATCGAATTCTTCGGCGATGAAATCGAGAAGATCTATCGAATTCACCCGCTCACCGGCGAGGTCTTGATGGAGCGTCAATCTGTCGCCATCTATCCGGCCTCCTACTACGTTGCTCCCGTGGAGCGCATGGCGCAGGCCATGGAGGCTATCGAAGAAGAGCTAGAGGGGCGTTACCGAGAGTTCGAGCAGCAGGGGAAGCTCTTAGAGGCTCAGCGCATCAAGATGCGCACCACTTTTGACTTGGAGATGATTCGCGAACTCGGTTTTTGCTCGGGCATCGAGAACTACTCAAGACAGATTGACCAGCGCGAGCCAGGTGAGCCGCCTGCTTGCCTGTTGGATTACTTCCCGGAGGACTTCCTCACGGTAATTGATGAGTCGCACGTAACAGTCCCGCAGATTGGTGCCATGTCTGCCGGAGATGCCTCCAGAAAGCGCACGCTGGTAGAGCACGGTTTCAGACTTCCGTCGGCATTGGATAACAGACCACTTCGATTCGAGGAGTTCTTGGAGCGAACCGGCCAGACGCTCTACCTTTCTGCGACGCCTGGAAAGTATGAGCTGGCAAAAGCCGATGGGGTGGTGGAGCAGATCATTCGACCGACCGGTTTGGTTGATCCTCAGATTGTTGTGAAGCCCTCCAAAGGCCAGATTGATGACCTACTGGAAGAGATCAAGACCAGGACCGAGCGCAATGAACGCGTTTTGGTTACCACCCTCACGAAGCGCCTTGCCGAGGAAGTAACCGATTACTTCACCGAGATGGGGATCAAGGTTCGCTACCTGCACTCGGATGTCGACACCTTGCGACGAGTGGAGTTGCTTCGTGAACTTCGCCAGGGAATCTTCGATGTACTGGTCGGTATCAACCTGTTGCGCGAGGGTCTAGACCTACCGGAGGTTTCGCTGGTTGCGATTCTGGATGCCGACAAAGAGGGATTCTTGCGCTCAGCTACCTCATTGATTCAGACCATTGGGCGAGCAGCTAGAAACATCAACGGTGAGGTCCACATGTATGCCGACCGCATCACCGACTCGATGGCCAAGGCCATCGATGAGACCAACCGCAGGCGTGAGAAGCAGGTGGCATACAACACCGCCAATGGCATCGACCCAACACCGCTCCGCAAGCAAATTGCTGACATCACAGATCAGCTGATGCGCGAAGAGGTAGACACCGCTCAATTGATTGAAGAGCTCAAAAAAGAGCCAAAGCGAAAGACCAGCGTCCCGATGCGCGGACGCACCAACATCGGATCAGCCGGCAAGGATGCGCTGCTTTCAACCATCCTCGACCTGGATGCCCAAATGAAGTTGGCCGCCGCGGAACTGCAGTTTGAGCTAGCGGCGCGAATTCGTGACGAAATTTCTGAACTCAAGCGTGAGCTGAGGCAGATTGAGTCCGCGGGACACGCCTAAACTTCTACGGTGACCATACAGACTCCGACCGGCTCAAAGCTCTCCATAAAGGGCGCGCGCGTTCATAATCTCAAGAACCTCAACCTTGAGATTCCAAGGGATGCTCTGATCGTATTCACCGGCCTGTCTGGCTCTGGAAAGTCTTCGCTCGCCTTCGACACCATCTTTGCCGAGGGGCAGCGCCGCTACGTCGAATCTCTGAGTGCTTATGCGCGTCAGTTCCTTGGGCAGGTTGACCGCCCAGACGTCGATTTCATCGAGGGCCTAAGCCCTGCCGTTTCCATCGACCAAAAATCCACCAACCGAAACCCACGTTCAACGGTGGGAACCATCACCGAGATTCACGACTATCTCAGGCTGCTCTGGGCCCGCATCGGTGTTCCGCACTGCCACATTTGCGGTGAGGTGATTTCTAAGCAGACCCCGCAGGCGATTGTTGACCAGCTTTTGACACTTCCAGATGGCACCAGATTCCAGCTGCTGGCACCGATCGTGCAGCAGAAAAAGGGTGAGTTTCAGGATTTGTTTGCATCGCTGCAGTCTCAGGGTTACGCAAGGGCCGTGGTCGATGGCGAGACGGTTGTTCTCACCGAAGCCAAGCCGCTAAAGAAGAGTTTCAAGCACGACATCTCTGTCGTCGTTGACCGTCTAGCAATAAAGTCCGATGTGATTTCGCGACTCACAGACTCAGTCGAGACAGCACTAAAGCTTGCCGATGGCCGCATCATTGTCGACTTTGTTGACGATGGTAAGCAGCGCACATTCTCGGAAAGACTGTCCTGCCCAAATGAGCACGACATTGCACTTTCGGAGATCGAACCTAGAACCTTCAGTTTCAATGCGCCATTTGGTTCATGCCCTGCCTGTTCTGGACTTGGCGTCAAGATGGCGGTGGACTCCCAGTTGGTTATTGGAGACGAAGCTGCAAGTATCAATGAGGGTGTGCTGTTGCCATGGTCGACCCAGGGCAAGGGGCTTTACAGCTACTTCGTGAGGCTCCTCGATGGCCTAACCCAGGATCTCGATTTCTCGCTGGACACTGCTTGGCAGGACCTGCCAGAGGAAGTTCAAGATGCGATCCTGAACGGCAATGACTTCGAAGTGCAGGTCAAGTGGCGTTCGAAGTATGGTCGCGAAATGCGCTACACCTCTGGCTTTGAGGGAGTGCTGCCATACGTCGAGAGACGCTATCTGGAGGCGGACTCGGACTGGGCTCGTGGTAAGTGGTCTGAGTTCTTGCGAGAGATTCCTTGCCCGGAATGTGATGGATCTCGACTGAGACCTGAAGTTCTTGCCGTAAAGGTACATGACAAGTCGATTCACGACGTTGCGGCCATGAGCCTTCGAAACGCCCACGCTTTCTTCGACAACATTGAACTGACTGATCGCGAGGCAACGATTGCTGCTCAGGTACTCAGGGAGATTCGCGCGAGACTCGACTTCCTACTGGCCGTCGGTTTGGACTACCTATCGCTTGAGCGCGCTGCCGGGTCACTATCCGGTGGTGAGGCCCAGCGCATTCGTTTGGCAACCCAGATTGGTGCTGGACTTACAGGTGTGCTCTACGTTCTAGACGAACCGTCGATTGGTTTGCACCAGCGTGACAACCTTCGTTTGATTGAGACCTTGGTCAAGCTCAAGAACCTAGGCAACACTCTGATCGTTGTCGAGCACGACGAGGACACCATCCGGACAGCTGACTGGTTAGTTGACATCGGTCCTGGCGCCGGCCTCAATGGTGGGGAAGTGGTTCACTCTGGAAGCTATAAAGCACTTTTGGAGAACAAGAAATCCATTACCGGCGACTACCTGGCCGGCCGACTAAAAATCGACACCCCTAAGAAGCGCAGAAGCGTTGACCCAGGGCGCAAGATCAAAGTTGTTGGGGCACGTGAGAACAACCTAAAGAATGTTGATGTTGAATTCCCATTGGGCGTCATGACGGCGGTTACCGGAGTATCCGGTTCTGGTAAGTCTTCGCTTGTGAATGACGTGCTTTATGAGGTCCTTGCCAACAAGCTCAACAATGCCAAGGGAGTTGCTGGAAAGCACACCCGCATCGAGGGACTTGAGCAACTGGACAAGGTTGTGCACGTTGACCAGGCACCGATTGGCCGCACCCCAAGATCTAACCCGGCTACCTACACAGGCGTGTTCGATCACGTTCGCAAGTTGTTCGCCGATACTCAAGAATCAAAAGTGCGCGGCTACCTGCAGGGACGCTTCTCCTTCAACGTCAAGGGCGGTCGCTGCGAGACCTGTGCTGGCGATGGCACCATCCGCATCGAGATGAACTTCCTACCTGACGTCTACGTAATGTGTGAGGACTGCAAGGGAGCTCGCTATAACCGTGAGACCCTGCAGGTGAAGTACAAGGGCAAGTCCATCGGTGATGTCCTGAACATGCCAATCAGCGAGGCGGCTGAATTCTTTGCACCAATCAATGCAATTGCCAGGTATCTAAACACCCTTGTTGACGTCGGTTTGGGTTATGTGACCCTAGGTCAAAGCGCAACCACCCTGTCAGGTGGTGAGGCGCAGCGCGTGAAGCTTGCAACCGAACTGCAGCGCAGATCCACCGGTAAGACCATTTACGTTCTGGACGAGCCAACCACGGGTCTGCACTTCGAGGACGTTCGAAAACTGCTGCTGGTGCTGGCTGGACTTGTGGACAAGGGCAACACCGTGATTGTGATTGAGCACAACCTTGATGTCATCAGGTGTTCGGACTGGGTTATTGACCTAGGTCCAGAGGGCGGTTCCGGCGGCGGACTGGTGATTGCCGAAGGCACTCCCGAGCAGGTCGCAAAGGTAAAGCAGTCCCACACCGGCAAGTTCCTGGCGGAGATCCTGGGCTAATAATGGCCAATGACCTAGCCTTTCGTCCTGCCACCGGCGAGATTCCGACTGAGCCGGGTGTTTACCGCTTCGTGGATGACTCTGGTCGAGTGCTCTACGTCGGTAAGGCAAAGAACCTAAGGGCAAGGCTAAGCAACTACTTCGGGCCGTTAGCTTCACTGCACGAGCGCACCCAGCGCATGCTTCTGGCGGCTGCGGATGTGAAGTGGACGATCGTTGCAAGCGAATACGAAGCCCTGCAATTGGAGTTCATGTGGATCAAGGAATTCGATCCGCCATTCAACGTTCGCTTCAAAGACGATAAGAGTTACCCATACCTCGCGATCACTGTGAGTGATGAGGTTCCCAGAGCATTCATCACCAGAAACCGTGACATCAAAGGCGCGAGAATTCTCGGTCCATACACTCAAGCCTGGGCAATCCGAGAAACCCTGGACACCCTGCTCAAGGTCTACCCGGTTAGAAGCTGTACCACTGGCATCTACCAGCGCGCCAAACGACAAAACCGCCCCTGCCTTTTGGCAGACATCGGCAAGTGCTCAGCTCCCTGCGTGGATCGAATCAGCCCACCTGATCACAAGGCCCTAGCCAAGCGACTGGGGGATTTTCTAGCAAGTGGCGATGAGAGCTACATTCAAGAGCTAAGCAATCGAATGAAAACCGCCTCTGATGAGCAGAACTACGAACTAGCCGCACAGCTCAGGGATGATGTATTTGCACTTGAGAAAGTGTTGGAGAAGAGCACCCTGGTCTTTGGCGATAAGACCGATGCAGACTTGATCAGCATTGCTAGAGATGAGCTCAGCGCTGCGGTGTCGGTATTCTTCATTCGCGGTGGCCGTATTCGTGGAAATCGATCCATGGTTGTAGACCTAGAACTAGATCGAACCAACGCGGAGCTGATGGAATACGTGATCCAAGAGCTCTACACCCCGAATAAGTCTGGCCAGCACCTAGAGGTTCCAAAACAGCTACTGGTAAGCACCAAGCCAAATGACTCAGCGGAGCTTGAGTTGTGGCTGGGCCAGCTTCGAGGATCCAAGGTTGAGGTGCTAAACCCTTCACGAGGAGATAAGGCAAAACTCTTGGAGACCGCTGGCACAAACGCCAGCCACGCTCTGAAGAGTTACAAGCTCAAGCGATCCGCAGACTTCACCGCACGCGCCGATGCACTCTCTGGCATCCAGCGCAGCCTGAAGATGAAAAATGCACCGCTAAGAATCGAGTGCTACGACATCTCACACCTTGGGGGAACCGGAACCGTGGGTTCGATGGTGGTCTTTGAGGATGGGCTTCCGAAGAAGGACCAGTACCGCAGGTTCAATCTTGAGACAGCGGATGACACCGAGTCGATCTACCAGGTGTTGATTCGAAGATTGAAGTACCTGGCCCAGGATGATCTGGGGGAGAAGTTCAGCTATCGCCCAGCGCTAATGCTTATCGATGGTGGACTACCACAGCGCAATGCAGCTATGCGCGCAATAAAGGATTCCGGAGTCGAGGGCATCACGGTAGCCACCCTGGCCAAGCGCCTGGAGGAGATCTACACCGATGCCGATGACTACCCGCTGATTCTCCCCAGGACCAGCGAAGAGCTTTTCCTACTGCAGAGAATTCGAGATGAAGCTCACCGTTTTGCTATCACCGCGCAGCGGGCCTCCCGCAGCAAATCGATCTCAAGCCAGCTGCTTGAAATCGATGGCTTGGGGGAGCGCAGAGCAAGACTTCTGCTACGCAAGTTCGGATCAATCAAACGAATCAAGTTGGCAAGCGCTGAAGAGATCGCCCAACTACCTGGATTTGGCCCCAAAATTGCTGAAATTGTGATGAAAGCACTCAGCGATTCCTGATTTGTTTACCCACGCGACACGCCGAAGGAGTAACCTTGGCTATCGCATAAACCAAGGGGTGACATGGATACGACACGCAAGCCTGAGCTGCTGATCGTAACCGGCATGTCGGGAGCTGGTCGCTCCACCGTTGGAAACGCTTTGGAGGATCAGGGCTGGTATGTCATCGACAACCTTCCGCCTCAAATGCTTGGTCCTATTTCGGACCTTTTCTCATTGAGCAAGGCCAGTCTGCCGAGAATCGCAATCATCATCGACGTTCGTGGTGGCGAATTCTTCAACGACCTAATCAGCAGCGTCGAGCAGCTTAGAACACGTGAGATCAACGTTCAGTTGCTCTTCCTCGAGGCGGACGATTCGGCCCTGGTGAAGCGATTTGAAGCGGTCCGCAGGCCACACCCGCTGCAGGGCGAAGGCACCATCGTTGATGGCATCGGTGCCGAACGTAAAGAGTTGCTCGCCCTGCGTGAAATGGCAGACATCGTTTTTGACACCACCGAACTGAACGTCCACCAGCTCACCAACCGCGTGGCGGAGGCCTTTGCTACCAATGCCAAGGGGCTGAAAGTCAACGTGATGAGCTTTGGTTTCAAGTACGGCATACCTGCCGACGCCGATTTGGTGGCGGATGCCAGATTCATTGCCAACCCTCACTGGCAAGACGAACTTAGGGCAATGACCGGCAACGATGCTCCGGTAGCTGACTATGTGATGGCTCAGCCTGGGGTTCAGGACTTCATTAAGAATTACGCTGCGGCTCTTCGGTCCGTGCTTGCCGGCTACCGAACCGAGAACAAGCGTTTTGCAACAATCGCGATTGGCTGCACCGGTGGCAAACACCGCTCGGTAGCCATCGCAAACCGAATTGCCGAAATCCTTTCGGATGAAGCCGACGTGAGAATCACGGTCAAGCACCGTGATTTGGGTAGAGAGTAAAGATGGCATTAACTCAAGAAATTAAGGAAGAGCTAGCTCGCACACCAATGGGCAAAGGGCTCGAGCGAGCGGCAGAGCTAGCGACCATTCTGCGATTCTGCGGAGGACTGCATCTGATCTCTGGACGCATTGCGATCGAAGTTGAGCTCGACAGCGCAGCACTTGCCCGTCGCATCTCCCGAGCAATCCTGGAGCTTTACGGCATTCACTCGGAGCTTTCGGTGGTATCGGCCGGAGGATTGCGTAAGCACAGCGGTTACCAGATCCGAGTCCTAAAGGATGGCGAGCTATTGGCGCGTCAGACCGGCCTAATCGACAATCGTGGCCGCCCAGTGCGAGGTCTACCAGCAACCTTGGTGAGTTCCACCATGGATGAGGCTCGTGCCATCATGCGCGGAGCTTTTCTGGCACACGGCACACTTACCGACCCGGGCAGAAGCACCTCTTTGGAGATCACCGCACCAGGAAACGAGTCGGCCATGGCACTGGTTGGCGTTGCTCGCCGTCTAGGTGTCAGCGCTAAGGCTCGCGAGGTAAGAAACGTCTATCGCGTGGTTATCCGCGATGGCGATGGCATTACTGAGGTTCTAAAGCAAATGGGTTGCACCGAGCAGGTCGTGAAGTGGGAAGAACTTCGCAACCGTCGCGAGGTCAGGGGAGCCGCTAACCGACTTGCTAACTTCGACGATGCCAACCTTCGCAGAAGTGCACAGGCTGCCGTAGCGGCCGGTGCCAGGGTCCAGCGTGCGCTGGAGATCTTGGGTCCAGATGCTCCGCAACACCTCAAATACGCCGGAGAGCTTCGCCTGCAACACCGCGATGCTTCACTGGATGAACTTGGCCGCCTGGCCGATCCGCCAATGACCAAGGATGCAATTGCGGGCAGAATTCGTCGACTATTGGCTACCGCCGACCGAAAAGCACAGGATCAGGGAATTCCAGATACCGAGAGTGCGATTACAGATTTATTGGATGAAAACTAAGGAGCAACAAATGACCTACACCCTTCCAGAGCTCAGCTACGACTACGCCAGCCTCGAGCCTCACATCTCGGCTCGCATCATGGAGCTGCACCACTCAAAGCACCACGCTGCTTACGTCGCGGGTGCAAACGCCGCACTAGATGCGATGGCTGAAGCTCGCGCATCCAACAACTTCGCAAACCTTCCAAAGCTGGAGAAGGACTTAGCCTTCAACCTCGGTGGACACATCAACCACAGCGTGTTCTGGAAGAACCTAACCCCAAACGGTGGCGATGCTCAGGGAGAGTTGCTAGCGGCCATCAGCGAGTACTTCGGTTCCTACGAGGCATTCAAGGCGCACTTCACCGCAGCTGCGATGACCATTCAGGGGTCGGGCTGGGCCTACCTAGCTTGGGATTCCATCGGCAACCGCATGATCATCGGACAGCTTTACGACCAGCAGGGCAACCTAGCGATTGGCACCCTACCGCTATTGATGTTGGACATGTGGGAGCACGCCTTCTACCTTGACTACCAGAACGTCAAAGCCGACTATGTGAAGGCTTTCTGGAACATCATTAATTGGGAAGATGTGGCCGCAAGGTTCGCATCAGTTAAGGTCAACAGCCGCTCTCTGCTGCTAGGCTGACCTAGTCCGCTCAATGAAGCGTAGGGCGCAATAAATATCCCCTTTTAGAATCTGGAGTATTCCCGTGACTCGCATTGGTATTAACGGTTTTGGACGCATTGGTCGTAACTACCTCCGTGCCGCTTTGGCTCAAAACTCAAACCTAGAAATCGTTGCTGTAAACGACCTATCCGACCCTAAGGGTCTGGCTCACCTTCTCAAGTACGACTCGGTTACCGGTCGTCTAGACGCTGCGGTGTCGGTTGAGGGTGACTCGATCGTTGTGAACGGCAAGTCCATCAAGGTACTGGCTGAGCGTGACCCTGCCAACCTGGGCTGGGGCAACCTAGGTGTAGACATCGTCATCGAGTCCACCGGTCGCTTCACCAACGCAGCTGATGCTCGTAAGCACATCGATGCCGGTGCCAAGAAGGTCATCATTTCCGCTCCTGCAACTGGCGAGGACGCTACTTTCGTCATCGGCGTGAACGAGCACCTGTACGACCCTGCTAACCACCACATCATCTCGAACGCGTCTTGCACCACTAACTGTCTAGCTCCGCTAGCCAAGGTGTTCAACGACAAGTGGGGCATCAAGAACGGTCTAATGACCACCGTTCACGCTTACACCGCTGACCAGAACCTTCAGGACGGCCCTCACGAGGACCTTCGTCGTGCACGTGCGGCTGCGATTAACATCGTTCCTTCCACCACCGGTGCCGCAAAGGCAATCGGTCTGGTTCTTCCAGAACTAAAGGGCAAGCTAGATGGCTTTGCGCTTCGCGTTCCAGTTCCTACCGGTTCGATCACTGACCTAACCATCGTTTCTGAGAAGCCAGTTACCATCGATGAGATCAAGGCTGCCTACAAGGCTGCAGCTGAGGGTCCGATGAAGGGCATCCTGCTTTACACCGAGGACCCAATCGTTTCCTCAGACATCGTTACCGACCCACACTCCTCAATCTTCGATGCAGGCCTGGTTCGTGTTATCGACAACACCGTGAAGCTTTCAAGCTGGTATGACAACGAGTGGGGTTACTCCAACCGCCTCGTTGAGCTAACCGAGCTGGTTGCCTCAAAGCTCTAATGCTGCGCAGTCTGGATAACGCCGGAAACCTTGCCGGCAAGCGTGTAATTCTTCGCTGTGACCTAAACATTCCGCTAAAAGACGGCGTTATTACAGACGATGGTCGTATTCGTGCATCCGTGCCGACAATCAAGCGATTGATTTCGGCCGGTGCTCGAGTGGCCATCTGCTCACACCTCGGTCGCCCTGAGGGTGCGCCTGATTCGAAGTACTCCCTTGCCCCGGTAGCCGTTCGATTGGAAGAGCTTTTGGGACAGCCGGTGGTTTTTGCTTCGGACACCGTTGGCGTTCAGGCGACTGCCGCCGTTGACCTGTTGTCAGACGGCGGAGTTTGCTTACTCGAGAACCTGCGTTTCAACCCGGGTGAGGCTTCCAAGGATGCTGCAGAGCGAACTGACTTTGCCAAAGAGCTTGCAGCCCTTGGCGATGTGTTGGTCTCCGATGGTTTCGGTGTTGTGCACCGCAAGCAGGCAAGTGTTTACGAACTAGCCGAGCTAATCCCAAGCTACGCGGGCGATCTGATTGCAGCTGAGCTTGAGGTGCTGAAGCAGCTCACCGAATCGCCAAAGCGTCCATATACCGTGGTTCTGGGTGGATCTAAGGTTTCCGACAAGCTCGGGGTATTGGGCCACCTGCTGCCAAAGGTGAACCGCCTGGTAATCGGTGGCGGAATGGTCTTCACCGTGCTTGCAGCCCTTGGTCACAAGGTGGGCAAGAGCCTTTTGGAGAGCGACCAGATCGTGACTGTAAAGACTTTCCTCAAGCAGGCCGAGGAACTGGGTGTTGAGGTCGTGCTTCCAACTGACATCGTGGTTGCTTCTGGATTTGCGATTGATGCTCAGTTCGAGGTTGTAGCGGCGTCAAACATTGAAGTATCTAGCTTCGGCGCTAACGGCATTGGGTTGGACATTGGGCCTGAGAGTGCTAAAGCCTTCGCAAAAGCCGTCAGCGAGTCAGCTACCGTCTTCTGGAATGGCCCAATGGGCGTGTTTGAGTTCCCAAACTTCGCTCACGGCACCAAGGCTGTGGCGCAGGCGCTGACCGAGGTCCAGGGATTGGCGGTTGTTGGTGGGGGAGACTCCGCAGCAGCGGTTCGAGCACTTGGTTTCGACGAAGCCGCTTTTGGACACATTTCCACCGGTGGTGGTGCTTCACTTGAGTATCTTGAAGGAAAAGTATTGCCTGGACTGGAGGTCCTAAATGACTAACCGCATTCCGCTAATCGCGGGCAACTGGAAGATGAACCTAGATCACATGCAGGCGATTGCCCTGATCCAGAAGCTCTGCTGGACCCTAAACGATGCCGACCACGACTACCGCGCGGTAGAGGTTGCAGTGTTTCCACCATTTACCGACCTAAGAAGCGCACAAACCCTTATCGACGCTGAGAAGTTTGAGATCTCACTTGGCGCACAGGACCTATCCCGTCACGATTCCGGTGCCTTCACCGGCGAAATCTCCGGTGCATTCCTAGCGAA
>JARXAN010000065.1 GCA_029865895.1 Actinomycetota bacterium | reverse complement strand
GAAAACTCATTTCGGAGCGACGAAGCTCTGGCGACCGAATTGGCTTTGTGCCAACCATGGGCGCTTTGCATGAGGGTCACCTCTCGCTTACCGAAATAGCCCAAAGACAGTGTGACTTTGTTGTGGTTTCGGTTTTTGTGAACCCACTGCAATTTGGTGCAAACGAAGACTTTGATACCTACCCGAGGACCTTGGGCATCGATGCCAACCTGCTTTCTGATCACGAGGTGGATGTGCTGTTTGCGCCATCCCCGGGAGAGGTCTATCCAACCTCTAATCCAGTGAAGCAGCTCACCGCCGGTGCAATCGGAGAGAAATTTGAGGGTGAGATTCGACCCGGTCACTTTGATGGCATGCTGACCGTGGTGAATCGCCTATTCGATATCGTTCAGCCGGATTCGGTTTACTTCGGGCAAAAAGACGCTCAGCAGGTGGCGCTGGTCAAGCAAATGCTGCGGGAGCAAATCCGATCCGGAAGCCGTGCACCAATCGATCTAGTGGTTGGTCCAACCATCAGAAACGAGTCCGGACTAGCGCTTTCTTCCAGAAACAAGTTTCTAAAGCCAGAAGATATGCCGGCTGCTTTGTCCTTAAGCAAGGCACTATTCGCTGGCAGCGCTGGAACTTCAAGGGAAGAAGTCCTCTCACACGCGAGGGCAGAGATTTCCCCGGAGGCTAAACTTGAGTATCTAGAGCTAGTCGATGCCGATAGCTTTGAACCAACCGAACCGGGCCTTGGTCTGGCAGCGCTGATTGTGGCTGCCAGGGTGGGCGAGGTTCGACTAATTGACAATGTGTATATCGATAGGAAATCGTGAGCGAGCAAGAGATTGAGGTCGACGACCTTCCTGAGCAGATCGCTGTTCGCCTGCAAAAGCGCGAGCGTCTAAACCAGACCTCAAACGCTTATCCGGTTTCGCTACCTATCACTCACACCATCGAGTCAGTTCGTGCTCACTATCCAAACCTTGAAGCCGACATCGCAACCGGCGAAGAGGTATCGGTAGCAGGCCGCATCATGTTCCTGCGTAACACCGGCAAGCTTTGCTTTGCCACCCTGCAGGCAGGAACCGGTGAGCGAATTCAGGCCATGATTTCCTTGGATAAGGTCGGCGAAGAATCTCTTGAGCTTTGGAAAGAACTGGTTGACCTCGGTGACCACATCTTTGTTCGCGGTGAGGTAATCACCTCCAAGCGCGGTGAGCTCAGCATCTTGGCGGATGAGTGGTTGATGGCCGCCAAGACCATTAGGCCACTTCCTAACCTGCACAATGAGCTGGGTGAAGAATTCCGTGTTCGTCACCGATACATCGACCTAATCGTTCGTGATCGCGCTCGCGAGGTTGTCAAGATTCGCGCTCAGGTTATGCAGTCGATTCGAAACACCTTTGCAAACCGTGCATTCATGGAGATTGAGACTCCAATGCTGCAGGTGGTGCACGGCGGTGCCTCTGCACGACCATTCAAGACCCACTCAAATGCCTTCGACACCGAGCTGTTCCTTCGCATCGCACCGGAGCTTTTCCTGAAGCGTGCGGTGGTCGGTGGACTAGAGCGAGTGTTTGAAGTGAACCGCAACTTCAGAAACGAAGGAGCGGACCGCACCCACTCACCTGAGTTTGCAATGCTCGAGGCCTACGAGGCATACGGTGACTACAACACCATGGCCGATCTAACTCGAGAGTTGATTCAGAACGCCGCGATGGATGTCTTCGGCACTCACCAGGTTGCACTTGATGATGGAACTGAAAACGATCTCGGTGGTGTCTGGCCAAAGGTTTCGATGTTCCATTCGCTGTCTGAGGCAGCCGGAGTTGAGGTCACTCCAGAGACTGACATCGCGGAGCTAAAGAAGCTTGCCAAGAGCGTCGATATCGACATCGAGCACCCGCTGCACGGAAAGTATGTCGAAGAGCTCTGGGAGCACTTTGTAAAGCCTGGTCTCGACCGCCCAACCTTCGTTACCGACTTCCCGGTAGACACCTCGCCGCTAACCCGTGACCACCGTTCAATTTCGGGAGTAGTTGAGAAGTGGGACCTCTACATCCGCGGCTTCGAGCAGGCCACCGGCTACTCCGAGCTGGTTGACCCTGTGGTTCAGCGTGAGCGCTTTATGGCTCAGATGGAACTTGCTAAGTCTGGCGACCCAGAGGCGATGAAGCTTGATGAAGAGTTCCTGAAGGCGTTGGAGTTTGGAATGCCACCTTCGGGCGGCATGGGTATGGGTATTGATCGCCTACTGATGAGCTTGACCGGTTTGGGCATTCGCGAAACTATCCTGTTCCCATTGGTGAAGTAGGGGCTATGACAACCGGCGACTTATTGCTAGATGCACTGATTTCTCTGATTCCACCAGCACTTGTTGGAGTTCTTTTCTGGGTCATGCTGCGTTCGATTTTGCGAGCCGACAAGGGCGAGCGAGACGCTTACGCCAAGATCGAGGCTGAGGAGCGTGCAAAGCGCGCTAACGCCTTGGGCGAACAGCCCTAGTAGTTACCCCATTCGCCACCTAGCATCTCTATTAGAGATTTTGGAGGTGCCAACTTGTTCGAGAAATTTACCGACAAGGCCCGACGCGTGGTCGTGCTTGCTCAAGAAGAGGCCAAGCTTTTAAACCACAACTACATCGGCACCGAGCACATTTTGCTCGGACTGATCCACGAGGGTGAGGGCGTCGCCGCTAAGGCGCTAGAAGCGCTCGGCATCAACCTGGAGCAGGTGCGCGAGCAGGTTCAGGAGATCATCGGCCAGGGCCAGCAGGCTCCTTCCGGTCACATTCCATTTACTCCGCGAGCCAAGAAGGTTCTAGAGCTCTCGCTACGCGAAGCGCTGCAGCTAGGCCACAGCTACATCGGAACCGAGCACTTGCTGCTTGGCCTGATTCGCGAGGGCGAGGGTGTTGCCGCTCAGGTGCTTACCAAGCTGGGTGCAGACACCAACAAGGTGCGCCAGCAGGTCATTCAGTTGCTATCCGGCTACCAGGGTAAGGAGTCAGTCGCCGTTGGCGGCGAGACTAACCCTCAGCCAAAGAGCTCACAGATTTTGGACCAGTACGGTCGCAACCTGACTCAGGCTGCTGCCGAAGGCAAGTTGGACCCGGTGGTTGGCCGCGAGCGTGAGATCGAGCGCGTTATGCAAATTCTTTCCCGCCGTACCAAGAACAACCCAATCCTCATCGGAGAGCCAGGCGTTGGTAAGACCGCGGTTGTTGAGGGGCTTGCGCAGGCAATCGTCTCCAACAACGTTCCGGAGACCCTTCGCGGCAAGCAGGTTTACACCCTGGACATGGGAAGCCTGATCGCAGGTTCTCGTTACCGCGGTGACTTCGAAGAGCGATTGAAGAAGGTAACCAAGGAGATCCGCACCCGCGGTGACATCATCACCTTTATCGACGAGATTCACACCTTGGTCGGCGCTGGTGCTGCCGAGGGTGCTATCGATGCCGCCTCGATCCTCAAGCCAATGCTTGCTCGAGGGGAACTGCAGACCATCGGTGCCACCACCTTGGATGAGTACCGCAAGCACTTCGAAAAGGATGCTGCGCTAGTACGTCGCTTCCAGTCGGTGCAGGTCGCAGAGCCTACGCCTGCGATGGCAATCAACATCCTCAAGGGTCTTCGCGACCGCTACGAGGCACACCACAAGGTCTCCATCACCGATGCTGCGATTGTTGCAGCGGTAGGTATGTCTGACCGCTACGTTTCCGATCGCTTCCTACCGGACAAGGCCATCGACCTAATCGATGAGGCCGGTGCAAGATTGCGCCTTAGCTTCCTTTCCTCCCCTCCTGAGCTTCGCGAGATGGAAGACAAGGTTGCGGTTGTAAAAAAGGCCAAGGAGCAGGCCATTGCCGACCAGGACTTCGAACTTGCAGCTGCCAAGCGCGATGAGGAGAAGAAGCTCACCGCCGAGAAGATGCGTCTCGAGAAGGAATTCCGTGACGGGAATGTCGAAAAGCCAGGCATCGTAGACGAGGGTCTAATTGCCGAGGTATTGGCTCAGGCCACCGGTATTCCGGTGTTCCGCCTTTCCGAAGAAGAAGGCGCCAAGCTGATCTTCATGGAGCAGGAGCTGCACCAGCGTGTGATTGGTCAAGACCTCGCTATCGCTGCACTATCCAAGACAATTCGCCGTCAGCGTGCGGGCCTAAAGGATCCAAAGCGTCCTTCCGGTTCATTCATCTTCGCCGGCCCTACCGGTGTCGGTAAGACCGAGTTGGCTAAGGCTCTAGCAGAGTTCCTATTCGATGATGAAGACGCTTTGATTGCGCTTGACATGAGCGAGTTCAGCGAAAAGCACACTGTGTCCAGGCTCTTCGGTGCCCCTCCGGGATTCGTCGGTTACGACGAGGGTGGTCAGTTGACTGAGAAGATTCGCCGCAAGCCTTTCTCGGTTGTGCTGTTCGATGAGATCGAGAAGGCCCACCCAGACATCTTCAACTCGCTACTTCAGATTCTTGAAGAGGGTCGTCTAACCGATGGCCAGGGTCGAGTCGTGGACTTCAAGAACACCGTGATCATCATGACCACCAACTTGGGAACCAAGGAGATCACCCGCGGTGCACTTGGTTTCACCCTCGAGGGTGACACCAAGAATGACTACGACCAGATGCGTGCGCGTGTGAACGAGTCCTTGAAGCAGAACTTCAAGCCTGAGTTCCTAAACCGTGTCGATGAGGTAATCGTTTTCCCACAGCTCACCCGCGAAGAACTACTGCAGATTGTTGACTTGTTCATCAAGCGTCTGCAGTTGCGTCTTGACGACCGTGACCTGAAGTTGATCCTGACCAGCAACGCCAAGGAGAAGCTAATCGAGCTTGGCTACGAGCCATCGCTTGGAGCAAGACCTTTGCGCAGAGTTGTGCAGCGCGAGATTGAAGATGCGATTTCAGAGCGAATCCTCAGCGGAACCGTGCAGAACTCGCAGGACATCCTGGTTGATTACATCTCCGGTGAATTCACCTTCGTGTCCTCAGATCGCGCAGAATCGATTGTTTCCTAAATGACCGAGAAGCTGGGGTATCAAGTCATTGAGAACCTCGGTGACTTTGAGATTCGCCAGTACCCACCGCACATCTTGGTGAGCACTAACGAATCCGGCTCAATGTCTAATGCTGGCAATCAGGCCTTTCGCAGGTTGGCAAACTACATCTTCGGTGGCAACAATGCCGGTAGATCAATTGCCATGACCGCACCGGTGCTGCAGGCTCAAAAAGAGGATGGCTTCGTCACCTCCTTCGTGATGCCGGCGAGCATGTCGATGAGTGAAATGCCATCCAGTTCAGATCGAACTCTGTCCTTCTCCGAACAGCCAGGCGGCACGTTTGCAGCGGTTAGTTTCTCTGGGCTTGCGAGCCAGCCACTGTTTGACTCGAAGGCGAAGTCTTTGAGGAAGCAATTGGATGCGAAACAAATCGTCACCGCTGGACCAGCGATCTATGCCCGCTACGACGGACCCTGGACGCCCTTTTTCCTTCGTCACAACGAGGTTCTAATTCCACTTCAGGGCTAATTGCTCCATAATTGCCCAATGCTCTTGATTCGTTCCGCCCAGACCCTAGATGTTCCGCGCATTCAAAAGATCGCCGAACCACTGGTTGCTGACCGCGTCCTGTTGGGCAAGGAAATGGTGGAACTCTACGAGTCCATCCAAGAATTTGTGGTTGCCGAACTTGATGGTGAAGTGGTGGGCTTTGGCGCACTTCACGTGATGTGGCAAGACTTGGCCGAGGTTAGAACTCTAGCTGTCGATGTCAATTACAAACGTCGCGGTTTGGGTGCTGCGATGCTGAATGAACTATTGGAGCGAGCCAAACAGTTGGGCATTCGCCGCGTCTTTTGCCTGACCTTCGAGGTCGAGTTCTTCCAGAGCTACGGCTTTGAGGCAATCTCCGACATTCCAGTCGATGCGAATACGTATGCCGAGATGGTTCGTTCTCACGACGAGGGTGTGGCTGAATTCTTGGATTTGGCCAGGGTTAAGCAGAACACGCTGGGAAACTCCCGCATGCTGAAATACCTATAACTAGATTTGTCTCATGCCTACCCAGCAACAGATTTATGCTCGCCGTCGCGGCGTTCTGCTACTCGCTCTTCTCATCGTTGGCATTTGGGCATGGATTTCCATTGCCAACCCATTTGGCCCTTCACAGCCGGCACTGGTTAGCACTGAAAGCAGCTCTTCGGCGACACTGTCAGCCGAGGCGGCCCCAAGCGGTGAGGCACCGGTCTGCCAGCCTGGCGTAGTTGCGATTGAGGTCATGATTGGCAACGAGACTGAGACTCTAAACACCTTTGGTTCAGATGCCACCCCACTGATTTGGTATTCCATCGTTAACACCGGCCTGGAGGACTGCAAGTTCAATGTTGGATTGCGCGGAACCTTCTTCACAATTACCTCGGGAGACCAGACCTACTGGTCTTCAAAGCAGTGTGACAGAGATGGCCTAACGGACTCCGATGTGGTGTTGCCATCAAACCAAGCGGTTGCTGCGATGCGTTCCCCCTGGGAGAAGGTTTACTCATCTGAGAATGGCTGCAGCGCCGAGATGAACGATCCCGTGCCGACCGGTGGCGCAACCTACAAGATCAAGGTTGAAGTCAACGGCGTAATTTCGGAAGAGAAAACTTTCATCCTCAACTAATCGCTTGGCTGATTGCAGCCTTGACCAGTTGACCCTTTTCTCCAATAACCGTCGGGTGTCCAAGCCTGAGTGCTTCTTGGCTGCGCTGAGCCCCGTTGGTTACGCCTCTGATTTCACCAGCTAGAGAGATCTCACCAAATGCGGCTACTTGGTTAGCTACCGGCTTGTCTTTCACTGCCGATGCAATCGCAATCGCGATGGCTAGATCAGCTGCAGGCTCAGTAATCTTCATGCCGCCCACGGTTGAGACATAGACGTCCTTATCGGATACCGATATGCCAGCCCGCCTCTCCAGCACCGCAAGAATCATTGCTACTCGAGATGAGTCCACTCCGTTGGTGACCCGTCTGGGTTGTGGGGCGGTGGAGTGAACCACCAGGGCTTGGATCTCCGCAATTAGGGCACGCTTGCCCTCAACCGTGACGGTGATGCAGGTTCCGGAAACTGGGTTTTGAGATCCTGAGACAAACAGCGCGCTTGGGTCTGGAACCTCAAGGATTCCTTCACCAGTTAGCTCAAAGCAGCCAACCTCATCGGTTGGACCAAAGCGATTCTTGAGGGTGCGAATAAAGCGCAGCGAAGTTTGGCGGTCACCTTCAAAGTGGCAGACCACATCTACCAGGTGTTCAAGAGTTCTAGGTCCGGCGATCGAGCCGTCCTTGGTCACGTGACCCACAAGTAGCAGTGGAATCTCATTTTGCTTGGCAGTGCGAATCAGGTTTGCTGCTACCTCGCGAACCTGCGCTGGCATGCCAGCAACTCCATCGATGTCGCTGGATGCGACGGTCTGCACCGAGTCCACAATGAACAGCTCAGGCCTGATGGCTTCCACCTGGCCAAGCACGGTGGCAAGGTCGGTCTCGGCAGCTAGGTAGAGGTTTGGGCTTAGGGCATTGGTTCGCTGAGCTCGAAGTTTGACCTGGGAGGCGGATTCCTCAGCGGAGACGTAAAGCACCTTCTTGCCCTGCTTGGCAAGGCGAGAGGCTACCTCAAGAAGCAGCGTCGACTTCCCTACGCCAGGTTCTCCGGAGAGCAGAATGGCAGCTCCGGGAACTAAGCCGCCTCCGAGCACTCGGTCAAACTCACCAACCATGGTTGGCTGACTTTGGTTCTCACCGGTTTCGATCTCGGTGATCGGTCTTGCCGCTTGCGACTCATTGAGCTTGAGGGCTCGAACCTCTTTGGTTGTGCCACTGGTCTCATCCAGGCTTCCCCAGGCTTGGCATTCGCCACAGCGTCCCGCCCACTTGACGGTGGTCCAACCACACTCGGAGCACTTGAATTCGCTTTTTTGCTTAGCCACGAATGAAACCTAACTCACACCTGTGACACCTAAACTCATCAAACGCACTGGTGTTGAAAGTTGAGAAGTGACAAAGAACCACAGGTATGAGTTTTGGCTAGTTCTGATGCTGTCATTGGGAGCATCGGCAATCTGGTCCACCATCTCGCTAGTCCGAAAGTTACTGCAGGAGGGCGGGCTTGCGCAGGCAACCGCAACCCTCAATCGACCGCTAGCAGAAGTCCCATGGCTTGACCTTGTAAGCCAGCTCTTTAGCATCAGCCTGGCTTTGGTTCCGGTGCTGCTGGCGCTCTACTTTTTGAAGCAGGACGAGATTGATCTTGGCCTGAGGCCAAAACTCTCTGACCTGAAGCAAGTTGTCTTGGTTGCTGCTGGCGTGGGCATTCCAGGCATCGGGCTCTACTTCCTGGCACTGGAACTTGGGCTAACCGCGAGAGTGATTCCAAGTGCGCTGGGGGATAACTGGTGGACCATTCCAGTTTTGCTCTTGGCAGCTATGAAGGCCGGATTGCTCGAAGAGGTAATTGCGGTCGGCTTCTTTATGACCAAACTCTCCAAGTGGAAACCAGAGCTTTCAATCTGGGCTTTGATCTTGCTGTCAGCGCTGTTTAGAGCCAGCTACCACTCCTACCAGGGCTTCTCGGCTTTCTTCGGAAACTTTGTGATGGGAATCGTATTTGCCTTTTGGTTCTATAAATCCGGACGAGTTGCTCCATTGGTGCTCGCCCACTTTTTGATGGATGCGGTTGTCTTTATTGGCTACCCATTGGTGTTTGGCTCATAGGATTTGAAAATGGACAATCTTCGCATTGCATTTATTGGCACCGGCTCGATGGGCTCAGCCGTTCTTGACGGCCTGGTAGCCGCCGGGCACCCGAAGGCCCTTATCTCTGCAACGACCCGAACCGAAGCCAAGGCAAAGGCGTTACGTGATCGCGGAATCAGCGCTCTGGCAGGCGAAACCGCACCGGATGCGAATGCACTAATGGCAGGCGATGCTGACCTAATTGTGCTGGGAGTGAAGCCCTACCAAATCGTCGATGTGCTAACCGAACTCAAGGGTGAGATTGGCAAGAATGCGGTTGTGATTTCCATGGCAGCCGGCATCAAGTTGGCCACCATGTCAGCGGTGCTAGATGAGAACCCAAACATCATTAGAACCATGCCAAATACTCCGGCCCTGGTCGGCAAGGGAGTAACCGGGCTTGCCTCGGCAGCAACTGCATCCCAAGATGCCGTCGATGCCGCAAAGGCTTTGTTTGAGGCAGTGGGCTCCGTGCTGGTTATCCCCGAGGAGCAGATCGATGCCCTGAGCGCTGTCTCTGGGTCTGGTCCGGCCTGGGTCTACTACATCATCGAGCAGTGGGAAAAGGTTGCGGTTTCGCAAGGCTTCAGCGAGGAAGATGCCAAGCTCTTGGTTCGCCAAACCCTTGCGGGTTCGGTTGAGCTTCTGGAATCAACCGGTGAGGAGCCGGCCGACCTTCGAAAGAAAGTCACCAGCCCCGGAGGAACCACAGAACGCATTATTGCCACCATGGAGCAGGCGGATCTGCACGGCATTTTCGATGCGTCACTGAAAGCGGCGGTTGCAAGGGCTGTTGAAATCGCAAACTCTTGAATTTCAGGGATAGTCTTATTGCATGGCAGACATCTTTGAAGCAATTGCAGATCCAACTAGACGCGTGCTGCTTGAGACGCTTCTAGATTCTCACCTCACCGGCGGTAGCGGGGAACTCACAGTCACCGAACTGGTTGAGCGCACCAAGTTGGGACAGCCAACCGTTTCCAAGCACCTAAAGACTCTGCGCGAGGTCGGCCTGGTTGCCGCTCGTGAAGAGGGTCAGAAGCGTTTCTACTCCGTGGTTCCAGAACCACTTGAGGAAATCGAAGACTGGATGATCAACTTCCTATCTCTGGGCTTCGATGCTGAGGAGGAAGAGGGCGACGAGCTTTCACAGGCTCTGGGCGATGCTGGCGAGAAGCTAGGGCACTGGCTCACCGAGAAGGCCGGCTGGTTGGGCGAACAGCTTAAGACCAAGGTCGACGAGCTTGACATCGATGTTGATCCTAAGGACCTCGGTCACCGCCTAGGTCGCAAGCTTGCCGACGCCAAGGTTGAGGCAGCGCGAAGCGCTAAGGATTTCGAGAAGATTGCCCGCGACAAAGTTGAAGAAGTCGTGGACGAGGTAAAGGCCGAGGCTAAGAACTTGGCTACCGAGGTCAAGAGCAAGGTCAGACGCACCAAATGAGTGAAGATCAAGACCTCAGAGACTTCGCGCGTAAGCGTCTAAAGAAGCAGCAGGAATTCAAGCAGTACCTTGGCGTCTGGGTTGGCGTCAGCATTCTGGTTACTGGAATTTGGTTTCTAACCAGCCCTGCAAGCTTCTTTTGGCCAATTTGGGTGATCTTTGGCATGGGAGTGGGTGCACTGTTTGCAGGAATCGACGCTTATGGCCCTGGACAGAAGAAGCTAATTACCGAAGCTGATGTTGATGCAGAGGTTGAGCGCCTTAGACGTAAGGGCTAAACTTGTTAGGTTGTCCAATCGGACAGTGACACAAGTTTTGTGAGGTCTTTGTGGGTTCAATTATCAAGAAGCGCCGCAAGCGTATGTCTAAGAAGAAGCACCGCAAGCTCCTTCGCAAGACGCGCCACCAGCGTCGCAATAAGAAGTAAATCTTCTCTAAAACCCGCCTTCGGGCGGGTTTTTTATTGACAGGATTGCCCCATGACTATTCAGGCGGACGAGGTCTTCTTCATCTCTCGCGCTGACTTGCGAAGCTGGCTGTCGGAGCACAACCAGCGGCCCAGCGGCATTTGGGCCATCTTCCACAAGCAGTCAACAGGTCTAAGTGACCTCAGCTGGGATGCCCTGGTCGAAGAGTGCCTATGCTTCGGTTGGATCGATAGCGTTCCAGGCAAGGTCGATGATCTAAGAACCAAGATATACATCTCGCCCCGCAAACCTGGCTCCGGATGGTCTGCTAGAAACAAAGCAAAGATTGTTGAACTCGAAGCGTTGGGGCTTATTCAAGCACCAGGTAGGCAGGCCATCGAGCGGGCAAAGAGTTCTGGTTCTTGGACATTGTTTGACCTTGCCGAAGCTCAGGTTGTGCCAGCGGAACTCAGCGCTGTATTCGCGACCAACAGCGAGCTAGCAAAAGCTTGGGGTCAGCTCACTGATGCTCAGCGCAAGGCGAAACTTCAGAATTTCTATTTGGCTAAAAGCGATGCCACCAGGGAGAAAAGAGTCGCAGAAATAATTGCTGCGCTGAATAGTTAGGAATTGGCCTTTAGCTCTTTTTTCTTGAACTGCAGAATCGACCAACCCGCAGCTTCGGCATAGCGCTTGAGGACCTTGTCTGGGTTCACGGCAACCGCGTGACCAACCAGGGTCAACAGCGGCAAGTCATTCACAGAGTCTGAGTAAGCGTAGGAGCGCTTGAGGGAAATGCCACGCTCTTTGGCCAGTCGCTTGGCCGCCTTGCGCTTGGCCTTACCGTGGAGTGGCTCTCCCACTAGTTCGCCGGTCAGCACATCACCATCGTGACCAACAATTGTTCCTAGGGCGCCAGTGGCACCAAGATCATCAGCAATCTTCTGCACCAAATCAACCGGTGCTGCCGAGATCAGCCAGACCTCACGACCCTGCGCGAGGTGCTCTTTCAGGGCAGCTACTGCCTCCGGCCAAAGCCTTGGCTTGATCTCCGACTCATAGACGGTGTGGATAAGTTCACGAAGCTCAGCGATTGGGTGACCCTTGGTTAGCTGCAGTGCGCGGTCTTTGAAGTCCGCCATCTTGGAGTTCTTTTCGCCTCTGCGGATAAACATGATCTGCTCGAACATGAAGCGCCAAATGTCGCGGCGCTTGATAGCGCCGCCGGCGAATGCCACCTTGCCAAACAGGATTGAGGTGGAGCCTCGGACCAGGGTGTTGTCGACGTCAAAAAACGCAGCCTCGATCTTGGGCTTCATCTCTTCTGGCTCTGACACCGGCTTAGTCTATTCCGCCAATTGGAGGACTTAGGCTGTTAGCGTGCCAGAACAAATTCAACTCACCATGGTGGTCCGCCAGGGTTGCCATCTCTGCGAGGTGGCAGAGAGCGACCTGGCTCGGGTGCTGGGGCGATTTAGCGCTGAGTATCCAGACACCGGCTACGGAGTTGAACTGGTCGAGATTGACGGCAAACCGGAGTATGAGAAATACACGGACGACATCCCGGTGTTGTTGATAAACGACAAGCAGGTCGCGTTTTGGCGCATCGATGAAGATCGAGTTTTTGAGCAGCTGAGGAAATTGGTATGAGAAAAGTTGTCTTCTGGATCATCAAGAACTTTTGGTTCCCAATTCTGGTCGCGATCCTGGGCTCACTTGCCAAGAAGCACACCTGGGCAGCTAAAGCGCACGTTGCTGTCAAAAAACTTCCAATGTAGTTGTTGCATTATTACTACATAGCATTTATGCTACATCCATGGGTCGTAAACCAAAGTCTGAAGAAGAGCGGGTAGCTAACCGCATCGAAGAACTGCGCACCCTATCCGGCCTCACTCGGCAAGAGCTCGCCGAGCAGGTCGGAGTTCACTATCAAACCATCGGTTACATTGAGCGCGGCGAGTACTCACCCTCTTTGGTGCTGGCACTTCGCATTGCCTCAGTTTTAGAAGCCAAGGTCGAAGAGATCTTTTGGCTGGATGAGGAACAAGCATGAATGAGCTTTTAGTTGTTTTCTATCTTTTGGCAACTCTGGCGGTTGCCTATCTCTGGTTCTATCCAAAAGTGATTGGCAATAACGTCAAGCTGATGTTTTGGCTGGACATCGTGGTCACCGGTATTCCGGTTGCCATATCCGCAATCCTGTTTTGGGAATCCGACCCGGTCTTCAGTCTCTTTGGCTGGGAGCTGAACTGGTTCTTCTTCACTGTTCTCGTGATGTTCGCCATTGAGCTACCGATTTTCCTCCTGTACTTGAAGGCCCGCGGTCTAAGTGCAGAGTATTGGGCGGCGATGGGGTTTGCGCCTAAGGGGTCCGCAGATGCAGGATGGTCGACTGCCTCGGTCAAGGAAGTTGAAAAGCAGCTCAACGACACAAAGTGGGATGGGCTTAGAACTCCGGCGGCCAAGCGGTTCTTGTTGATCGGTTCGAACGTTGTGATCCTTGCGGGCACCGGCTTCCTATTCTCGGTTGGAGACAACGCTTGGTCTGCCTACTCGCTAATTCAAATCTTGCTCACCTTTGTCTGCTGGTTCCTTCTTCGTCAGTCTGTGCGCCTGGTGGCGGATGCGCCCGAAGAAGCTTTGGACGAGCGCATGATTCGTCAGCGCGACCGCAGCTACCTGGTTGCCTATCGCTGGCTGGCATCCATTGGAGCCACTCTGGTCACAGCCTTGATGGTTTATGCGGTGTTCACAGACGCCCAGACCAACTCGGACGGTTTCAACTACCAGCTTGCATTCACATGGCCACAGGTGCAGGCTCTGTTCTGGCTGGTTTTGGGCTACTCATTCATGCTGCCTTCGATGGCCATGATCTCCCTAGAGCTCAAAAAGCGTAAGAAGGCCTAGCCATGCCACTAGAAATTTGGATCGCAATTCTTGGCGGCTTGGGTGTGATCATCTTTAGCAGCTTGGCAACTGGAAAGAAGGGGAAAGATGACGACGAAACAAAGGGATAGCTTTCCCGACATCCTGAGAGGCTTTGCGCTCTTCGGTATCGCGATGGTGAACATTCAGTTCTTCTCGATCAGCACATTCAATGGGGCCGAATCCCTTGATCTCTCCGAGCCCGAGAACGGCACAGTGGCATTTGTAATCTGGTCGCTGTTCCAGGCCAAGTTCTACCTGTTGTTCTCTTTCTTGTTTGGCTACTCGGCCCACTACGTGATCAAGTCTGACAAGAGCAACCGTGGCCGCTGGATAGGTCGCTCAATTGGCCTGCTACTGCTGGGTGCTATCCACCTGAGCTTCTTCTTCCACGGGGACATTCTGTTCCTGTACGGAGCATTTGGTCTTTTACTAACCGCCTTCTACTTCCGCAAGGACAAGACGTTGAAGGTATGGGCTTGGCTGATCTATGTGCTGACCGCGGTGCTCCTTGCGGCATTGGCGCTACTCACATTCGCAGGAGAATTCTTCTTGGCCTCCAACGGCAAGAGTTTGCCGGCAGATCTCTACAACGATGTCTTGGATGTTGCTCTCAAGAACGGCAGCTTCTTGGAGATCGCGGCGGCAAGAGTGGAGCTTTGGTTATCGCTGGCTGGACAAGCATTCTTGCTGCAGGGTCCATTGGTCTTTGCCGCCTTCTTAGTCGGCGTGCTGGTGGCTAGAAGGGACGGATTGGCCGCCAATCTGTCTCCGCGGTTGATGAAGCGATTTGCCGTCTGGGGCCTAACCCTGGGACTTGGCATCCAGCTTGCTGCTGCCTACATGTTTGTTCAGAGCACGCAGCTTGAGAGCTATGGCCTAGGCCTGTACCTGAGTGCCATTGCACTCAACTTCATCGCTGCTCCACTGATGTCGGCTGGTTTGGTTGGCGCACTGTGGTTGATTTCGCAAAGATTCAAGCTGCCGTTGCTTAGCGCGGCTGGCAGGCACTCACTGAGCGTCTACCTCGGCCAGTCCTTGGTGTTCTCAACCCTGTTCTCAGCGTGGGGATTTGGGTTGTTTGCAGAGGTGTCGCTACTGGGAGTTGTGCTGATTGCCGCCTGGACGTGGTTTGCATTAGCTGTGCTGGCTCAAATCAACTCCCGCTATAACCAAAGAGGACCGATGGAGACTCTGCTCTCTAACTTCAGCAAGCTATTTGAGAGGAAGTCGTGAACTTAGAACAACTTGGACTGCTAGGAATCTTCATTGCCGGAGCCATTCCTTGGTTTGAAGCTATTGCCGTTGTGCCTGCGGGCATACTGTTTGGTCTGGACCCAGTGCTCACAGTGCTAGCCGCAGTCTCGGGAAATGCGATAACAATCTTCCTGTTTGCCTATGCCGGTGCAAGCATTCGGCAATGGCTGATTCGGCGGCGTGAGGCCAAGGGAAAGTCCGGAGATTCTCCTAAGTATCAGAAGGCGATAGCGGCCTTTGATAAATATGGAATTTGGGGGATGGCTGCACTTGGTCCGGTCCTGATCGGCACTCAGTTTGCCGCAGCAGCATCTGTCGCAGCAGGCGTAAAACCGCTCAGGGTATCGCTGTTGATCACTTTGAGCATGGCGATTTGGTCGGTAGTTCTCGCGGTTGTAGTTGCCTCACTGGGTGTGAAAATAGGCTAGTTATCCACAGACACAATGTCTATACTCTGTCTATACAACAGGGGAGATGGCATTGTGACTGACGTGGTAACTACAAAGACATTTCGAAATGGCGGATCACTTGCAATCCGCATTCCTTCTGGCTGGGTGAGCGATGGCGAGGTAACTCTTGCTCGTGATCCCAAAACCGGAGAGATTTCTGTCAGTCAGCGGGCTGCCAAGATGGCAGCGCTGTTGGCGGAGTTTATCGAAAGGGGCCCTATCGACGACCCGGTCTTCGAAGAGGCCCTAAAGCGCAATCCGAATCCCGATCAGCGAAGCGTTTTTGAACGTCAGGATGACGATGCTGCTTCTCGACACTGACATCTGTAGCTACGGCATCAGGGCAGTGCATGGCGTCGCTCAGAAGTTGACCTCGGCAAGCTTTGGGGACTGGGCAATATCCAGCATCACTCGCCACGAACTGCTGTTTGGCATCAAGCTACCTGGAGTACCCAGCTCAGTAGTCGATGGCGTGAACCGCTTCTTGGAGATAGCTACCACATTGAATTTTGATGCTGCCGCGGCGGACGCTGCTGCATTGGTGCGAATACAACTCCGCGAACAGGGCAAGCCTTCAGGTGGTTTCGACGAACTGATCGCAGGCCACGCCATGTCATTGGATGCAACGCTGGTTACCAACAACACCAAGCACTTTGAAAATCTGCTCGGCCTGAAGCTCGAGAACTGGCTTTAGGGCTGGAGCCTGTTAGGTCCGCGGAATAGGAAGCTAGCCTCGCGGATGTTTGGTAGGTCTAGCAGCAACATGACAACGCGGGTTAGACCCATACCGAATCCACCGTGGCTTGGAGCTCCGTAGCGGAAGAAGTCAAGGTAGAAGTTCAAACCCTCAAGCTCAAGACCCTTGTCCAGAACCTGCTTCTCCAAGACCTCAATGCGGTGTTCGCGCTGAGCTCCGGTGGTGATTTCGGTGCCCTTCCAGATCAGGTCATAGCTGTTGGTTAGGTTCTCGTTGTCCGCGTGACGCATGTGGTAGAACGGGCGGATGTTCTTTGGGTAGTCGGTTAGGAATACGAATTCGTGGCCGTAGGTCTCCATCACGTGCTGGTGAATCTGACGCTCACCCTCAGGGTCTAGGTCGCCATCCATGCGAGGAACCTTGTAGCCGCGAGCCTCGACGATCTTGTGAGCTTCGGCTAGCGGGATACGTGGGAATGGAGTGGCAGGAATTTGAATCTCGATGCCGTAAAGCTTCTGAATCTCTTCGCCATACTTAGCCTTCACAGCGGTGATGGCACGAACCAAGAGCTGCTCCTGGAACTGCATGATGTCTTCGTGAGACTCAATCCAGCTCATCTCCATGTCAACCGAGACGAACTCGGTTGCGTGGCGGGAGGTGAAAGATGGGTCGGCTCGGAATACCGGTCCAATCTCGAATACCTTGCCAAGACCTGCGCTCATCGCCATCTGCTTGTAGAACTGAGGAGACTGAGCTAGGTAGGCATGGGTCTCGAAGTACTCGAGCTTGAATAGCTCAGCGTGTGACTCAGAAGGCGAAGCCATTAGCTTCGGGGAGTGAATCTCGATGAAGTCGTTCTCCAACCAAACCTCGCGCCAGGTCTTCTCGATCTCGGTCTGCACGCGCATCATTAGGTTGATTTCTGGGCGACGCATGTCAATGAAGCGCCAGTCCAGTCGCTTGTCGATTGAAGTGTCATCGGCAATTGGGCTGTCTGGGTTTGCCAGGGAAACAATCTTCATGCCGGTTAGCAAAATCTCAATGCCGCCAAGCTTTACGCGCTCGTCGTGCTTGAGGTTTCCAGTGATCTCAACAAAGGAGCCATTAGAAAGGCTTGAGACCTGGTCAGCTAGTGCATCCTCGTCGGCTGGACGAGGGTAGGTGACCTGGACGCTACCGGACTCATCGCGAATGATGATGAACTGAATTCGCTTTTGATCTCTCAGGGTTTCCACCCAACCACCAATGGTTACAGGGCCATCTGCTTGAGCTGCAAGCGATGCGATGGTGTGGCGATTGAGCATGTGATTACCTCGTTGGGGGTAGGCGTCCAGTTACGTATTGACAAGTTTAGCGAAGGTAGACTTAAGC
>JARXAN010000007.1 GCA_029865895.1 Actinomycetota bacterium | reverse complement strand
GACTATGTCGACCTGCCGAGACTTAATAAGACGTTTGACTCCACCCAAACCACCTCGATGTCCGGTCGTATCTTGGCTTCCATCGATGCCGCGAGAGCTCTAATGCAGCGTCACGGGCATGAACTACTAGCTCCAGTAATTGCTGCCACCGCCAAAGGGAGGCAATCACTACGCGATGCCGGGATTCCAGTTATTGATGGTCAATACATTGACCCGCTAAAGCTGGTCATCTTGCTGAGCGAAACCGGTGCGGATGGCAATATGGTCGAGGCAGATCTTTTGGCTTCCAACATCGACTTGGAGATGGCGAACCAGGACGTAATCATTCCGATGATCACCCTCGCTGACACTCCCCAGCGCATCGATAACTTGGTGAAGCGAATCATCGAGCTGGTAAATAAGTACCGCTCGACTTCAAGACCAATCAAGATCGCCGCCGCCTTCGCTATCGAACCAGAGGTTGTCACAACCCCTCGCGAGGCTTTCTTTGCCCCCTACGAGGTGGTGTCGGCCGAGGATGCAGTTGGGCGGGTTAGCGCGGAACTTATCTGTCCTTACCCACCTGGAGTCCCAGTGCTCTCTCCCGGTGAGCGCATCACTCAGGGTGCGATGACTGCGCTTTTGGATGCCCGGGACAGTGGCACGCGTATCGCTTTTGTATCAGATCGCTCGCTTGCAACTTTCAAGGTCCTCAAGGACTAAAAGTGTGGCAACATTGTCGGGTTGAAAGGACTCCGCAATGAAGCGTGCAGAAACTCAGATCGACCAGCTAGCGAACCAGTTAGTCAAAGACCAGGCGGCAGCCTATCCATCATTCGCCACTTCAATCGGTTACCCCGGTGGCGAAGGCGACATGGATGACTACTCTCCAGAAGCCCTAGCTCAAGAGCAAACCGACATCAAGGCGGTTATTGCCAAACTTGAAGCCCTCACCCCAGCAGATGACATCGACATGGTTACCAAAGAAGCCATGCTGTTCACGCTGCGCGGCGAGATTGAAACCTACGACTCTGGACTTGCCTTCCGCAGCCTGAACAACATCGCATCTGCAGCTCAGGGAGTTCGCGGTGTATTCGACATTTCCCCGACCGCAACGGTTACCGACTGGGAAAACCTAGCCTCCAGAATGCACAAGGTTGGCGATTCACTTCGCGGTTACGCCAGAAGCCTGGAGGAGGGAGCTAAGCGCAATGACGCTCCAGCTCCTAGGCAGATCTCCGAGGTAATCGCTCAGGTTGAGCAAATCAACACCGCAGATGGCTTCTTCCACACTTTTGCCAAGCATGCCAAGGCAGAGAGCGGTGAGCTTCCAGAGTCACTCAAGAAGGAGCTGGCATCCGCAGCAACAGCCGCCACCGAGGGTTATGCCGAATTTGGTGACTACCTAAAGGGACTGCTGCCTCGCAGCACCTCCCCCGATGCAATCGGCCGTGAGCGCTACCAGATTCTCAGCCGCCGCTTCCTAGGTGCAACTGTTGACCTAGACGAGACCTACGAGTGGGGCAAGGAAGAGCTCGCTCGAGTAATCGCAGAGCAGACCGCGGTTGCAAACGAGATTCTGCCTGGCGCATCCGTCGCCGAGGCAGTAAAGCACCTCGAGAATGACCCAAGCACCAAGCTGCACGGCACCGAGGCACTCCAGAAGTGGATGCAGAAGCTAAGTGATGAGGCGATCGAGAAGCTATCCGGCACTCACTTCGAGATTGCCGAGCCAATTCGCAAGCTCGAGTGCATGATCGCACCAACCCAGCACGGTGGTATCTACTACACCGGCCCATCGGACGACTTCTCCCGCCCGGGCAGAATGTGGTGGTCGGTTCCAGTTGGCGTGACTGAGTTTGACACCTGGCGCGAAACCACCACCGTTTACCACGAGGGTGTTCCAGGACACCACCTGCAGGTTGCACAGGCCACCTACATTCGCGAGACCCTAAACGCTTGGCGCAGACTCTCCTCCTGGACCTCAGGTCACGGCGAGGGTTGGGCACTATACGCGGAGCGCCTGATGCAGGAGCTTGGCTTCCTCTCAAACCCAGCGGATCGTCTGGGAATGCTAGATGGCCAGCGCATGCGTGCTGCTCGTGTGGTTTTGGACATTGGTGTTCACCTTGGAAAGCAGAACCTCGAGGGCACCGGAGTTTGGGACTTCGACTATGCACTTGCGTTTATGAAGTCCAATGTAAACATGAGCCCAGAGTTCGTGCGCTTTGAGGTAACCAGGTACTTCGGCTGGCCCGCACAGGCCCCGAGCTACAAGGTTGGCCAGCGCATCTGGGAGCAGATTCGCGACGACTACGCAGCTCGCAAGGGAGCAAACTTCGACATCAAGGAGTTCCACAAGACCGCACTGAACCTTGGTGGTCTGGGTCTGGATACTCTAAGAAGTGCAATGGCTAGGGCGTAACGGGTAGTTTTTCCGTTACCCTTGAGCCTGTGTCTAAGGTTCTAGCTTCTCTACCAGTTGGTCAAAAGGTCGGCATCGCGTTTTCTGGCGGTCTCGACACCTCGGTTGCGGTCGCGTGGATGCGCGAAAAAGGTGCAATTCCATTCGCCTACACCGCCAACCTAGGTCAGTACGACGAGGACGACATCGATTCGATCCCGTCTCGCGCAACCGAGTACGGTGCTGAGGCTGGGCGTTTGGTTGACTGCCGCGAGTCACTTGCTGAAGAAGGCCTAGCGGCTATCGCATGCGGTGCTTTTCACATTCGCACCGGCGGCAAGGTTTACTTCAACACCACCCCACTGGGAAGAGTTGTAACCGGAACCCTCTTGGTTCGCGCCATGCGCGAAGATGGCGTCGAGATTTGGGGCGATGGTTCAACCTACAAGGGCAATGACATCGAACGTTTCTACCGCTACGGCTTATTGGCAAACCCAAACCTAAAGATCTATAAGCCTTGGCTAGACAACGACTTTGTGACCGAGCTTGGTGGTCGCCACGAGATGAGCGAGTGGCTGCAGGAGCGCAAGCTGCCGTATCGCGCCAGCAAGGAAAAGGCTTACTCAACCGATGCCAACATGCTTGGGGCAACTCACGAAGCCAAGTCACTTGAGTTCCTAGGCACTTCGTTTGAAATCGTCGAGCCAATCATGGGCGTGAAGTTCTGGGACCCAAGTGTTGAGATCAAAACTGAAGATGTAAAGATCACCTTCGCGCAGGGTCGACCAGTTGCCATCAATGGTAAGAAGCTCGACTCGGCAGCAGCTGTAATCATGGAGGCGAATGCCATCGGTGGCCGTCACGGCCTGGGCATGAGCGACCAGATTGAGAATCGCATCATCGAAGCAAAGAGCCGCGGCATCTACGAGGCTCCTGGCATGGCGCTGATTCACATCGCCTACGAGCGACTGATGAGCGCTATCCACAACGAGGACACCATCGCGAACTATCACGCCGAGGGTCGTCGCATGGGCAGATTGCTTTACGAAGGTCGCTGGCTAGACCCGCAGACCCTGATGCTTCGCGAATCACTCACCAAGTGGGTGGCTAGCGCAATTAATGGCTCAGTGACTTTACGACTTCGCCGCGGCGATGACTACACGATTGTCTCCACCGAGGGAGAGAACTTTAGCTACCACCCGGAGAAGCTCTCCATGGAGCGCACCGAGGACTCCGCCTTTGGACCGGCTGACCGAATCGGGCAGCTCACCATGCGCAACCTTGACATTCAAGACACTCGCCAGAAGCTCGATCTATACCGCAAGCAGGGTCAGATCGAAGGCGGACAGTTCGAACTCACATGAGCACCCACATCGCGGCTAAGCCGGGAGAGATAGCCGAGATCGTTCTACTTCCAGGTGATCCGCTCCGTGCCAAGTGGATTGCCGAGAACCTGCTCGAAGATGCAGTTTTGTATTCGAGTGTTCGCAACATGCTTGGATTCACTGGCCTTTACCAGGGCAAGCGAATCTCGGTGCAGGGCACCGGCATGGGTGCGCCTTCAATCGGCATCTACGGTTACGAGCTGTTCAATGACTACGGCGTTCAGACCGCAATTCGAGTTGGCACCTCCGGTGGGCTAGCCCCAACCAAGTTGCGCGATGTAGTGATTGCGATGGCTGCATCTACCGACTCAGCTATCAACCGCAGGGCAACCAATGGCCTCGACTTCTCCCCCGTCGCCGACTACGAACTATTGGAGAAGGCAGTTGCCAAGGCTCGGTCCATGGGGATCGACTTTCACATCGGTGGAGTGGCCTCCGGTGATCTGTTTTATGACGAGACCGACTCTCTGGAGCACTGGAAGAAGCTGGGTATTCTGGCGTTGGAGATGGAAACCAGCCAGCTCTACACATTGGCCGCAAGATTCAACCGCAAAGCGCTTTCGATTTTGACGGTCTCCGACCTAATGGATGGATCAGCTTCGACATCATCTGAAGAGCGTGAGAGTGGCTTCAGAAACATGGTTGAAATCGCGCTAGCAGCCGCAATCTAAACATGCTTCCCAGCTCATCAAACCTCACCGCTTTCCTGGTGCTGGCATTGGTAATAATCGTGGTTCCAGGACCTGGCGTGCTATTCACCATCGGCAGGGCGCTTATCTTGGGAACCAAGGCGGCTCTGTTGAGTGTTCTTGGAAACGCCTTCGGAGTTGGGCTGCAGATTGTTGTGATTTCACTTGGCCTCGGAGTTGCGATTCAACAGTCGGAACTGGTGTTTTTGGCAATTCGAGTTTTCGGTGCCGGAATGATCATTTACCTCGGAGTAAAGGCCATTCTGTCTCGTGCCGATTTTGACCTGGATGTCAAAGAGGAGACCAGCACAGCTGCGATCGTGGTTAGGCAGTCAATTGTGGTTGGCATCACAAATGCCAAGACCTTTGTGTTCTTTGTCGCGGCTCTACCTTCATTTACTTCACCTGAGCTTGGCAATCCAGTGATTCAAATGTTGCTGCTGGGAGCAATTTTCAGTGTCATCGGCATTGTCTCTGACTCGGTATACGCAATAGCTGCCGGGCAGGCTAGAAGCTGGCTTGCCAGCTCCCACCAGCGACTTTCAACCTTTAGGGGTATCGGCGGTTTGGCACTTACGCTTCTCGGCGTTTACATGCTCTACGAGGCTATTTTCCACTGACCTGTCTGGATCGAAGACAGAAAAACCACCCAAAATCGCTTTATTCGGCTAGGCTCCAAGTAATGAGTGGTTTCCACTTCATTGCGTCGTAGAACGCTTTTCCACTTTCAGTGGCAACTCTTTTCCTTCGGCGAACGAATGCATCAGACGATGTATCCGCCATTTCGAGTAAAAAACTCGTCCAACTAATCGATGCAAATCGCACCGAGTGAAAGTAATAACAAAACTTATGTCTCAAAAATCATTTATCGATCTTGGCGTGCCTGCAGTAATTGCAGATGTGCTCGCTTCCCAAGGTATTGACTCTCCATTCCCGATTCAGGTCGACACTTTGCCTGACACCCTCGCCGGCCGAGATGTTCTCGGTCGCGGTAAGACCGGCTCTGGTAAGACCCTGGCCTTCAGCATTCCGATGGTTGTCAGGCTTGCCAGCAAGCGCTCAAACTCGGAGCGCAAGCCTCGCGGTTTGGTGCTTGCTCCAACTCGTGAACTAGCAACCCAGATCACCCAGACTCTGCAGCCAATCGCGGAGGCGATGAACTTGCGCGTCACCACAATCTTTGGTGGCATCTCACAGCAGCGTCAGGTTCAAGCCCTAAAGAATGGCGTCGAGATTATCGTTGCCACTCCTGGTCGCGTTGAGGACCTCATGGCGCAGGGCTATCTGAAGCTCGATGCAATCGAGATTACGGTTCTGGACGAGGCTGACCACATGGCTGACCTGGGCTTTTTGCCTGGCGTGACCAGAATCCTGAACGCAACACCAGCGGGTGGACAGCGCCTTTTGTTCTCGGCAACCTTGGACAACGGCGTGAACAAGCTGGTGGACAAGTTCCTTTCCAACCAGGTGATGCACTCGGTTGATGAAGCCAACTCCCCTGTTGCTCAAATGACCCACCACGTCTTTGAGGCAGCTGATGCTCAGTCAAAGAAGCAGTTGATCAATGCCCTTGCTTCAGGCACTGGAAGACGCATTCTGTTCATGCGCACCAAGCACAACGCTAAGAAGCTTGCAAGAACCTTGACTCAGGCTGGCATTCCAGCGGTTGACCTGCACGGCAACCTCTCACAGCCAGCCAGAGATAGGAACCTAGCCGCCTTCAGCGAGGGCAAGGTAAAGGTTTTGGTCGCCACCGACGTGGCAGCTCGTGGCGTGCACGTTGACTTTGTGGACCTGGTAGTTCACGTTGACCCACCTGCCGAGCACAAGGCATACCTCCACCGCTCCGGCAGAACCGCTAGAGCGGGTGCCGAGGGCGATGTCGTAACAATCACCCTGCCTGAGCAGCGCAAGGACGTCACAGACCTATTGAAGATGGCAAAGATCAACATGGTTCCGATGCGCGTTAGCGCGAAGTCCGAAGAAGTTGTAGCACTGATTGGCGAGGTTGCGCCTTATGTGAAGCCGGTTGCTGAAGCTCCTAAGCCTCAGGGTGGTGGCGGGACATCTAACGGCCGCAATGCGCAGCGTAAGCGTGCACTAAAGCAAGCCGGTCCTGCTCAGCCAAAGTCAGGTAGACCTATTGGTCAAGGTGGCAACCAGGAGCGATCTGCGAAGCCGGCAAGGCCTGCCAACGCCAACCGCAATCGCCAGCGTTCGAGGTAGTTAGTGTCAGATTGGGTTTGCCTCAGCTAAAAGGGCTAAGGCTTGTCCAATTACTTGGTTGGAATAGTTTTTTCTTTAGGTGGCTTCTTAGTCGCGTGCGCAAACAGCGCCAATCCGGCAACGATTGCTCCTGCGGCGACTCCGTAAGCAAGGACATCAGCGCCACGCTTGGCGTCGACAAAGACTCCAACAAATACAACCGCGATGATTGCAACCACCACGCCAATTAACTTGGACTTGAGGTCATCGAGGTCTCTAACCTGCAGCCAGACTGGGACTTCAATATCCGCATCGACAAATAGCTCATATAGGCCGTAACCAATAACCAGTAGCACTGTGCCAAGCAAAATGGCATCTACTGCGGTCAACACCTCAACGATGGTGTCCTTTAGGTATGCCTGGTTCACAACGGTGTCATAAATCACCTGAATCATGGCGACTGAGCCACGAAGCATCAGAAGCAGTGCTCCAATGATCGAAGCAATGGCAGGGACGATTACCGCGTATCTGGTGAGGCCAAGGATTTTGCGCATGATTAGTTATAGCACGGGACTCTGAAACCAATGGTGACACTTGGTTCGCTATTCGCTATACATAGATGCTTATCTATGTAATATGAACGTATGAGTGATTGGAACTACACAAAGTGCTCGCAGCCCTTCGAGAGTGAAGAGGCTGCCCGTGAACACATGCTGTCGAAAGATTTCGCCGGCTGGATCCTGAAAAGAGAGAACGGCTACGCGGCTGTTTGCCCAACCTATCCTGCGGGTTACTACCCAGATGCGGTCGTGGTTGCTGAGATTGAGAACTCTAAGCGGGAACTAGCCAAGGCCACCCGAGGATTGCCGCTCAGCAACTGCTGCTAGCGCCCTCGGCAGGAATCGAACCTGCGACCAAGAGATTAGAAGGCTCTTGCTCTATCCACTGAGCTACGAGGGCAGGGCACCAGTTTATCGGCTTTGACTTACTTCTCGTTCTCAGTCCTGGACAGCCGCTGTGATACGTAGACCGGGATTAGCGAGAGCAGAATCACTACCGTTGCAACCACATTCACGACCGACGCTTGATTAGGCCTTGCCATCTCTTTCAGAATCCACAGCGGTAAGGTGTCGACGCCCGGTGGTGCGGTGAAGATGGTCACCACCACCTCGTCAAAACTAAGCGCAAATGCCAAAAGTGCACCGGCAGCGAAAGCGGTCCGAAACTGCGGGAAAGTTACCAGGCGGAATGTACCCCACAGGCCCTGCCCCAGATCCATGGACGCCTCCTGTAGGGAGGGGTTCATTCGCTTGAGCCTGGCGAAAACGTTGTTGAAAACCATCACGATGCAGAAGGTTGCGTGAGCGACGATCATTCCAAAGTATCCAAGCTGGATACCTGCCGGTGTTAGGAAGTTTGAGTAGGTGTTACTGAAGGCAACTCCGGTAACCACACCGGGCAGGGCAATTGGTAAGACCACCAGAAGATTTACTGTCCCCTTGCCGAAAAACTCATACTTGCTCAGCGCAAAAGCCACCAGTGAGCCAAGCACCATGGCTATCAACATGGCACCGAATGCAACAATCACAGAGTTCAACAGGGCCGCTCGGATGGCTTCGGATTCATAAGCCACGACCCACCACTTGAAAGAGAACTCCTGAATTGGCCAGGCAGAAATTTGGCGCTCATTGAATGCGTTCAAGATCAAAACCAATAGCGGTGCATAAATAAAAATCAGCACCACTGAAACGATTGCCATTAGCAACCAGCGTGAACCCCGGGAGAATCTGAGCATCTTGCTACATCCTCTCTAACGAGCCGGTGCGTCTGGCAATCACCAGGTACATAACTACAAATGCAATCGGAACCATCGAGAACGCGGCGGCAACCGGCGGGTTCAAGTTGATGTTTGAGGCGATGATCGACCCAATCATCTGGGTGGAACCACCGACAAACTTTGCGGCCAGATAATCACCCAGGCTGAGTGAGAAGGTGAAGACGCTGCCGGCAATGATTGCGGGTGTGATCAGCGGCAAAACCATGCGAAACACGGTTGGCCAGCCCTTGGCCCCGAGGTCCGCTGAAGCATCAAAAAGATTGTGTGGCAACTGCCTTATCGCGGTGAAAACCGGAAGCGCCATGTATGGGAACCATAGGTATGCCAGGGTCAGAACGGTAACCGGTATTCCAAAGCCCGGGCCAGTGATGCCAAATGGTTCCATCAACCAGTTGAACAAACCTTGCTCCGTGAAGGTCAGGCGCATGGCTAGAAGTTTCACTAGGTAGCCGGCCCAAAGCGGAAGAGTTATTGCAACCGCCAGCAAATTTCTAACCCATGGTCTTGCAATCTTGGCCATAAAGATTCCAAGTGGAATTGCAAACAGAATGCAAACCACGGTCACGGCCAGTGCAATCGCCAGAGTCCTAATTGCCGTCGACAAATACGCGGGGACGGAGAAGATGCTTACGAAGTTATCCAGGGTGAAACCTGGGATGACCTTTGATGTAAATGGGTCAATAAACCAGACCGCAGTCACCAGCAATAGCAGCAGCGAGATTATGTAGACGCCTATCAGCCAAGTCATTGGCAGCGCTAATAGTGCCACCAGCCGGAAGGTTGGTCTTTTGTGCAGGTAGGTGGAAACCGGGCGCTGAGAGGTCTTTTCTACTGTGCTCAATTTCTCACCTGCCTTAGTGAAGTTTTTGTTTGAAGATTGGTATTGCCGGGTGGGGAATTCACCCCACCCGGCAAAGCGTTGGCGTTATCCCTTAACGGTTACCCACGCATTAGTCCAGTCTTGGAAGCTGGTGCACTTGACTTCAGTGCGACCATCGACACACTCCTCAATTGGAGTGGTCCAAGGCCATACCTGGTCCCAGAAAGCCTCATCCTCCGCTGCGAACTGGTCACAGTGAGCCTGAGTCTCTGCATCGGTGGCACAGAAGGCAATGTTTGCAGGAGCCATACCAAAGTTCATGGAAATTGCGCCGTTGACGCTTGCCTGGCTGGTGTAGTCGATCCATGCGTAAGCACAGTTCGAGTTAGGTGTGGTTGAGGAAACCAACCAGGTGTCATACCAACCGGTAGATCCTTCGATTGGAAGGGTGGTCTTGAGGTTGTCCTGAGCTGCAAACTTCTTCAAGATTTCCCAGCTGGTGCCAACAACAGTGTTGCCACCTACGAAGGAAGTGATCTGAGCCACTGGGTCTGACCAGTACTCACCGATGATGGCGTTCTGCTGCTTTAGCAGATCAACCGCAGCGGCAAGCTGAGTCTCGTCCAATGCATATGGGTTCTTGATCTCAAGCTCAGGCTTGTGATACATCAGGTACACGGCTGCGTCAGCAATGTAGATAGGTGCGTCATAAGCGGTGATCTTGCCTGCGTATGGGCTGTCGCTTTCCCAGACCACGTCCCAGCTCTCTGGAGCTGAGCCGGTCACGGTCTCGTTGTACTGCAATAGGTTTGCACCACGGCCAATTGGAACACCGTAAGGCTTGCCGTTTACAACGTCGTAGATCTGACCCTTCATGCCCTCAGCGATTTCATCGCTGAAGTTCGGGATTAGCTCCATGTTCAATGGCTGAACGTCTCCACCAACAATTAGGCGAAGTGCAGCGTCACCAGATGCCGAGACGATGTCGTACTCGCCGGTGCGCATCAGGGTCACCATCTCATCACTTGTTCCAGCAACGCGGGAGTTCACTACACAGCCAGTTTCAGCGGTGAATGGGTCCACCCACTTTGGGTCCACAAAGCCAGACCAGTTAACAATGTTCAATTCACCCTCGAAGGCACCAAGTTCAGTCTTCATTGGCACATCTGGAACCGTAAGGGTCAGTTCGCCGCTAGACGCAGCACAACCAGACAGCGCGAGTGCGGTAGCTGCTAGTAGCGCGGGAAAAGCTAATTTGCTCTTTCTCATTTGCTTCCTCTCATTTATTGTTTGGAATCTTGGCTACGTGTTCCTTTCGGAATGAGGCCAATACCCTGTCGCCGGATGCAAGACGAATGTCTTCTCCTGGTAACTCTTCATTTAATCTGCTGGCTATCAATCGCAAACCAGATTCGGATTCCAATACATAGAGCGTGTTAGCGCCGGTGTACGCCACGTCGGTGATCGTTGCAATCACACCAAGCGCGCCACTGGAAAGAACCGACCCATCGCTCGAAAGCTTGATTCGCTCGGGCCTGACGTTAAACATTTCCTCTGAACCAAACAGGTTCTTGGCGTGGGCACCTGAAATCAGATTCGAAACTCCCAAGAAGCTTGCGACAAATGCCGATCGCGGGTTCTCATAAACCTCGCGGGGTGCGCCAATTTGCTCGATTCGGCCGGCATTAAAAACCGCAATGCGGTCGCTCATGCGCATGGCTTCCTCTTGGTCGTGGGTGACAAAAATGAAGGTAATACCGGCCTCACGCTGAATTCTTTTCAGCTCCACCTGCATCTCTTCTCGAAGCTGCTTATCCAAAGCACCAAGCGGCTCATCAAGGAGCAGCACTTTTGGCCTGAGCACTAAGGCTCGCGCCAATGCGATGCGCTGGCGCTGGCCACCGGATAGTTGATGCGGTAGTCGATC
>JARXAN010000072.1 GCA_029865895.1 Actinomycetota bacterium | reverse complement strand
GGGCATGACCGGTGCCGAGGGCATGAAGCACACCACTCGCATGCTTGCGGGTGGATCAAACATCGTTGGCGGCGTGAACCCACGTAAGGCCGGCGAGAGCGTTGACATTGCTGGCAAGTCACTTCCGGTATTCGGATCGGTCAAGGAAGCTATGGCTGCCACCGGTGCGAATGTTTCGGTTATCTTCGTTCCTCCTGCTTTTGCAATGGCCGCAATCATCGAGGCTATTGACGCCGAGATCGCGCTTGCGGTTGCAATCACCGAGGGCATCCCAGTTCACGACAGCGCAGAGGCTTGGGCATACAACGTTGAGAAGGGTAAGAAGACCCGTCTAATTGGACCTAACTGCCCTGGAATCATTTCCCCTGAGCAGTCCAACGCAGGTATTACCCCTTCGAACATCGCTGGCAAGGGTCCAATCGGCTTGGTCTCCAAGTCTGGAACCCTGACCTACCAGATGATGTTCGAACTTCGCGACATCGGCTTCTCTACCGCTATCGGTATTGGTGGAGACCCAGTTATTGGAACCACTCACATCGATGCACTTGAGGCATTCCAGAACGACCCTGAGACCAAGGCGATTGTGCTTATCGGTGAGATCGGTGGCGACTCTGAGGAGAAGGCTGCAGACTACATCTCGAAGCACGTCACCAAGCCAGTGGTTGCATATGTAGCCGGCTTCACCGCTCCTGAGGGTAAGACCATGGGTCACGCCGGTGCAATCGTGTCTGGTTCTGCTGGAACCGCGCAGGCCAAGAAGGAAGCATTTGAGGCAGTTGGCGTGAAGGTTGGCAAGACTCCATCCGAAACCGCTGCGCTAATGCGCGAGATCATCGCCAAGCTCTAAAGGTGAACCGGGGTCTCAGCTTCGCAATCTCAGCGCTGCAAGCGCTGATTATTGCTGCTGTCACAATCGGTTTGGTAATTGCCCCACTCACTCTGGCTTGGTTCATTGAAGGCGACGGTTCAGTTGATTGGATGGTTGCATTCCGAGTAGCGGCCTATGCGTTTTTACTTGCCTGCGGTGTTCCACTGCAGTTCAACGCCGGGGAAATTCTTGGCATCGCTGTCCCTGCATTCACAATGTCCACCCTGCCGCTTGGTCTAACCGCACTGATGGCGGTTTTGATCATTCGCATCGGTCACAGACTCTCCGCTGCCGGTTCGATCTGGCCAGCCTGGGTCGGCGGTTCGGTTGCTTTTGGAGGTATTGGCCTAGCTGTTTCAATGCTTAGCTCTAATGAGGCAGTTGTGGTTGCCGAGTGGGCACCGTTGATTGCACCGGCGTTCTTCTTTGGCGGCATCATGTTCCTAGCCTCAGTGCTCGGCCCAAGGTATGAACTATTCGAGGGTGCTAACCCTCCCGAGGCCAAAGAGCGCATCTGGGTTAGAAACCAAGCCAAGGCAATCTTTGCGAAGCTGCACTGGTCGTTGGCATCGGTCTTATCTCCAGCATCGAGAGTGGGTCTCGCGGTTGTCGCTGCGCTGCTTTTAGTGAGCAGCGCCATGATCGCCCTGGCTCTTGGTTTTGGTTGGATCCAGGTGGTTGCGCTTTATGAGGCATTGCGAGTCAGCGTGTTGGGTGGCGTGATGCTCACCATCGCGCAGCTTGCGATTCTTCCCAACCTGATTGTCTACGGTATGAGCTGGATTGCCGGACCGGGATTCTCAATCGGCATCGGATCTTCGGTGTCTGCCCTCGGAACTCAACTGGGTCCGATGCCAGCCCTGCCGGTATTTGTTGCGATCCCGACCGGAGGTTTCGACCGAGCGATTTTGTTTGCGCTGATTCCAATAATCGTGGCCTTCGTTGGCACCCTGTTGGCTCGTCGCTACACCGATCAGATGAGGTGGGAGTACGCCACCAGGTTCTCTGCGGCCCTTGCCTTCGCGTTCATGGCGGCGCTGATCGCAGCACTGGCTGCTTTCGTGATTTCGCTTATGGCCTCGGGAAGTTTTGGGCCGGGCAGATTTAGCGAGGTCGGCATCAACGCCTTTGCCTTTGCAGGCGTGCTATTTCTAGAGGTACTGATCCCAAGTTTCATCGCCGGTCTGGTAGTTATTAAGCCATACAGCGATCAGCAAGAGCGCGGAAAGTAGGGGACAGATGCTTTCGATTTTGGTTTTGATTTCGGGTTCGGGTTCAAACCTCAAAGCGCTTTTGGAAGCCTGCGATAACCCATTGTTTCCAGCCAAGATTTTGGCTGTCGGTGCCGACAACCCTGCGCCTGGCTTGGCACATGCAGAGCAATTTGGTGTTCCAACTTTTGTGGTTGAGCCGGGGCTGTTTGAATCTCGTGGTGAGTGGTCAGAGATGCTGCTTGAAAATGTCCGCTACCACAACCCAGATTTGGTGGTCTTGGCAGGATTCATGAAGGTATTGCCTGAGAACTTCGTGTCGGCACTAAGTCCAAATTTGATCAATATGCACCCATCGCTACTCCCCGCCTTCCCAGGTGCTCATGCGGTTCGTGATGCCCTTGCAGCCGGAGCTAACACCACGGGCGCAACCGTTCACATCGTTGATGCCGGTGTCGACACTGGTCCGGTCTTGGCGCAGCGCGAGGTCGCTATTGCTGCGGGAGTATCTGAAACGGAGCTGCATGAGCAGATCAAAGCGGTTGAACGAACACTGATTGTTGAAGTAGTTGCTGAGATTGCCGAAGGCAAGCTAAACCTCTCTGAAAGGGCAAACTGATGGCCACCAACCTTCCAGCGCGCAACTACAAAGAGCGCGATCAGGTCAAGATTCGCAGGGCACTTATTTCCGTCTCCGACAAGACTGGTCTTCTGGAATTAGCTAGGGGTCTTAGCGATCAGGGCGTGCAGCTGGTTTCCACCGGATCAACCGCTAAGCAGATTGCCGATGCCGGTCTCGCCGTCAAAGAGGTCTCGGAAGTCACAGGATTCCCAGAGTCACTGGATGGCAGAGTCAAGACCCTGCACCCAAAGATCCACGGCGGTATTCTCGCCGATCTTCGACTGGATGAACACGCTGAAGAGCTTGCGGGTCTAGAGATCGAAGCTTTCGAGTTGGTGGTTGTAAACCTTTACCCATTTGTTCAGACTGTTGCTGCCGGTGCAATCGGTGATGCTGCGGTGGAGCAAATCGATATCGGTGGTCCAGCAATGGTTCGCGCGGCAGCAAAAAATCACGCCAATGTTGCAATAGTTGTAAACCCAGAGAATTACGCCCGAGTGCTTGAGGCGAACGCAAACGGTGGAACGTCTCTCGCCCTTAGGCGAGAGCTCGCTCAGTCGGCATTTAGCCATACCGCCAGCTATGACAGCGCTGTTGCAACCTGGATGCTTGGCGAATTTGGCGGTCAGGCGGCAGGGGAATTTGCTCAGACCGTGAGCCTTGATTTTGAGTTGAAGAACGTGCTTCGGTATGGCGAGAACTCCCACCAGGGTGCGGCTTTGTATTCCGCGGTTGGCGCTCTAGGTGGCGTGGCACAGGCCAAGCTGCTCGGTGGCAAAGAAATGTCTTACAACAACTACGTCGATGTCGATGCAGCGCTTCGCGCCGCCTATGACTTCGATCAGCCTGCGGTTGCCATTATCAAGCATGCAAACCCCTGCGGTATTGCAGTTGCTAAACCCAACAGCGACGATGCAATCGCTGCTGCCCACCTCCGAGCACACGAAACCGATCCGGTTTCAGCATTTGGTGGAGTGATTGCAGCGAACCGCATTGTCACCGAGAAGATGGCGCTGCAGGTTGCAGAGATTTTCACCGAGGTAATTGCAGCACCCGGTTATGAGCCAGCTGCCCTTGAGGTCTTGGGTAAGAAAAAGAACCTGAGAATTTTGGAGTTGGCCGGAGGCTATTCGCGACCTACTCGGGAAATTCGCCAGGTGTCGGGCGGTGCGCTAGTGCAGGACTCGGACGGGTTTGAGAATCTGGATGTCTCGAAGTGGCAGCTTGTCACCGGAAACCCTGCCAGCGCAGAACTTCTTGCGGATCTGGAATTTGCCTGGCGAGCATCACGCGCTGTGAAGTCGAATGCAATTTTGTTGGCTAAAGACTTAGCTGCCGTAGGCATTGGTATGGGCCAGGTTAACCGAGTGGATTCCTGCCGCTTGGCAGTGTCGAGAGCCGGGGACCGGGTTGTTGGTTCGGTAGCGGCGTCAGACGCGTTCTTCCCGTTCGCTGACGGCCTGCAGGTGCTACTGGATTCTGGCGTGAAGGCTGTGGTTCAGCCTGGTGGTAGCGTCCGCGATGAAGAAGTAATTGCCGCAGCCAAGGCTGCTGGCGTCACCATGTATTTCACATCAGAGCGCCACTTCTATCACTGAGACTCAACGGAACAAAACGCGGGACTAACGCTCGACAAAATCTGGTTACTGCTATCCTGAAGGGCTGCCCTAAAGGCGGCGGAAGAGATAAATGCAACCCGAACTAAGTACGTTCAAAACCTTGTGGCGCATGGTGCCATTTGCGAAAAAAGCCCTACCCAGAATCTTTTTGGGAATCCTGGCTGCCATCGGTGCGCACATGTTCGCTCTTGCCATCCCTCAGTTTCTGCAGAACCTCGTCAACTCACTAGTTGCCGGCGGTATTGACGCGCTAATTCCTGCCGTTGCTTTGATTCTCGCCATGGGAATTGCAGAAGCACTCTTTGTTCTCCTTAGACGCTGGTTGGTGCTAACTCCTGGAACCTTCGTTGAAGCCGATATGCGAAACACTCTTTACGCAAAGCTTCAGGATCTGCCGGTTGCGTTCCACGACCGCTGGCCATCGGGACAGTTACTCTCCAGGGCGGTTCGCGACCTGAGCATGATCAGGCGTTGGCTGAGCTTCGGCTTGGTGCTTTTGATTGCCAATGTGCTCACGCTAATTGTCGGCGTCGCAATTTTGTTTAGCTTCAACTTCTGGCTCGGACTGATCTTTATGGTCGCATCAGTGCCAATCATCATCATCGGCTTCAGATTTGAGAAAAGCTACGGCGAGGTTGCTCGCCTCTCGCAAGATCAATCTGGCGACCTGGCAACCAGAGTGGAACAGGCAGTTCACGGCGTCAGAGTCTTGAAGGCTTTTGGTCGCGGAGGCTTCGCTGCAGATCAATTCTCCGCAGAGGCGAAGCAGTTATTCGGAACCGAAATTAGGAAAGCCAAGGCTGTTGCCAATATTTGGCTGTATTTGATCTTGCTTCCGGAACTGGCGCTGGGACTCTCGCTTCTTGCAGGCGTCCTTTTGGTTGCCGATGGTCAGATTTCGGTTGGAACTTTGGTGGCCTTTGTCGCAACCGCGATGGTGCTGCGCTGGCCAACCGAGTCACTGGGCTTCCTGTTGGGCTTCACCTTGGAGGCCAAGTCCGCGGTCACCAGATTCTTTGAGGTAATCGACGAGCCGGATCTAATTGCAGACCCTGAGTCACCTAAGTCGATTTCCGATCCAAAGGGACTGTTGGAATTCAAAAACGTTAGCTTCCGCTACCCAGACACCGTCGAGGGACAACCAGACCTTATTTCAAACCTGAGTCTTCGCCTCGAGCCTGGTCAGTCTGTTGCATTGATTGGTCTCACCGGCTGCGGCAAGACCACCCTCACCGCACTGAGCACCAGGCTCTACGAGGTAACCGGGGGAGCGGTTGAGATTGACGGCGTCGACATTCGGGATATGACCCGTGGCGAACTTCGCACCTTGATTGCAATGGCATTTGAGGACGCCACGCTGTTCTCCTCTTCGGTTCGCGACAATGTCTTGCTCGGTAATCCAAACCAGAGTGAGGACGATCTCAAGCAGGCGCTCGAAATCGCACAGGCACATTTCGTCTATGACCTGCCCGATGGCCTCGACACCAAGATTGGTGAAGAGGGACTCTCACTATCCGGCGGCCAGCGCCAGCGCTTGGCGCTAGCGCGAGCGGTTGCCGCTAAGCCTCGAATCTTGGTGCTGGATGACCCGCTTTCTGCTCTTGATGTCGATACCGAGGCGATGGTTGAGGACGCTCTTCGCCACGTTTTGACTACCACCACAGCTTTGATCGTTGCCCACCGACCATCCACCGTGATGCTGGCCGACAAAGTTGCACTGATGCACGAGGGCAAGGTGGTTGCCTTCGGCACCCACCAAGAACTGCTCAAGACCTCCGACCACTACCGCTATGTGATCAGCTCACTGGATGCGGCAGAGAAGGCCAGGGAGGTGAACCTATGAGCATGCACGGCACCAACGATGAGGAGAAAACAGACCTCACCAAAGAAGAGTCACGTTTCGTAAGGGCACGTTCCCGCGAGCTGCTTGGTTCGCTGCTACTGCCAATCCGATCACGCGTAATTGCGGCCATCTTCCTGGTCGTAATCTCAACCGCAATGCGAGTCGCGGGACCTGCGATCATCGCCTTTGGAATCGACAGTGCACTTCCGAAGGCCATGGTGGGTGACTACACCCCAATCGGTCTCACGGTGTTCGTCTATCTATCCGCCGCCGCTCTGACAGCCAGCCTCACTTATTTCTTCCTAATGGTTACCGCTCGCGCTTCGCAGGCGATGTTGTTTGATCTTCGAAACCGAGTCTTTGTGCACACCCAGAAGCTCTCGGTTGAGTTCCACGAGCGCTACACCGCTGGCCGCGTTATTGCTCGTCAGACCTCGGACCTGGAATCAATCGGCGAATTGCTATCCGGTGGCTTGAGCGAACTGGTGGTGGGAGGCATGTTCATGCTCTTCACCGCGGGAGCACTGTTCCTACTTGACCCGGAGAGCTTCTACATCCTGGTGATTGCACTTGTGCCACTGGCTATTCTGACTCGTTGGTTCCAGCTCGGAACCAACAAGGGTTACCGCCTGCAGCGCGTGGCATCTTCGAGGCTGATCCAGTACTTCGTTGAGACCATGACCGGTATTCGTGCCGTGAAGGCGTTCCGCAAGGAAAAGGCAAACGAGAATCACTTCGGTGGCTTGGTCGAGGAGTATCGCGGTCACAATGCCAAACTCATTCAGCTCTTTGGTATCTATGACCCGGGTCTGATCTTCATCGGCAATGTCACCGTCGCTGCCATCTTGCTCTTCGGTGGCTTCCGAGTCCTCGAAGGATCTTTGGGCATCGGCGTCCTAACCGCCGCAATCTTGTATTCCAGAAGGTTCTTTGACCCGATGGAAGAAATTGCAATGTTCTACAACTCCTATCAGTCGGCTGCCTCGGCACTGGAGAAGATCTCCGGTGTCTTGCAGGAGGAGCCAACCGTGCCAGAGCCCAAGAATCCAGTTGCCCTCAAGGACGTCAAGGGCGAGGTTTCCTTTGAAGATGTTGAGTTTAAATACGCAACCGGTTCAACGGTGCTGCACCCATTCAGCCTCAAGATTCCGGCTGGCCAAACCGTGGCTTTGGTTGGCACCACGGGTGCCGGTAAGTCAACCCTTGCCAAACTGATCTCTCGTTTCTACGACCCTTCCTCAGGAACGGTGAGTCTGGACGGGGTAAACCTGCGAGACATTTCAAATTCAGACCTAAGGCATGAAATTGTCATGGTCACTCAGGAGGCATACCTGTTCTCTGGCTCAGTTGCCGAGAACATCCAGCTGGGTAAGCCTGATGCGACGATGGATGAGGTGATGGCAGCTGCCAAGGCGGTTGGAGCCCACGATTTCATCCTCTCGCTGCCAGATGGCTATCAGACAGATGTCAACAAGCGAGGAGGCAGAGTTTCCTCTGGTCAGCGCCAGCTAATCTCCTTCGCGAGAGCATTCTTGGCCAACCCCGCGGTTTTGATTTTGGATGAGGCAAC
>JARXAN010000026.1 GCA_029865895.1 Actinomycetota bacterium | reverse complement strand
AGGGTCACTGCCAATGAGTGTGGCAGTTCGTCTTCGACCAACTCCAAAGCAGCCTCGCGAACCAATTCGCAGATTAGATCGTCTTCACTCTCATCGGTTTCGATGTCTTCTGGATAAAGCTGCGGTCCGACTGGAAGCTGCTTCACAAGCAACTCTGTCAGCAGATCGACCTGGATTCCCTTGAGCCCAGATACCGGGATGATCTCTGCCCAATCCCCCATCGCTTGAACTGCCATCAGGTGCTCGGCCAAACGCTCCTTCGAAACAGTGTCGACCTTGGTGACAATTGCAATCTTGCGAGATCTTGGAAAACGCTCAAGGTCGGCAACAATGTGCTTGTCTCCGGGTCCAACTCTCTCGTTGGCGGGAGAGCAGAAAGCAATCACATCAACATCGGTCAGAGTCGAGGTGACCAGGTCGTTTAGCCGCTGGCCCAATAGGGTTCTGGGCCTGTGAACACCCGGCAGATCAACGATGATGAGTTGACCATCCGCGCGATTTAGAATCGCTCGGATTGCCTTTCTGGTGGTCTGCGGCTTTGAGCTGGTGATCGCAAACTTCTGCCCGACAATGGCATTCATCAATGTTGACTTGCCAACATTTGGGCGGCCTACAAAGGACACAAATCCCGCTCTGAAATCAGTCATCGTTTTGCTCTAGCTTTCGAACCAAGACGCTGAGAATTCGTCCACGCTTGGCATCTACTCGCTCCGCGGTTAGCTCGATACCGGCTATTTCAACAACTTCGCCGCCCTTTGGAAGTTCACCAAGACCCTTGATTAGGAGGCCTCCGACGGTGTCAACATCTTCGTCTTCGATCTCAATCTCACACTGCTCAGAAATCTCGTCCAGGGTGACCCTTGGGTTCACACGATATAGGTCAGCTCCAACCAGAACAATGTCTTCGGTTTCCCTATCGTGTTCATCGCTGATCTCACCAACGATTTCCTCCAGTAGGTCCTCGATGGTTGCGATGCCAGCCACGCCGCCGTATTCGTCGGAGACGATTGCAATCTGAGTACCGGATTTTTGCATTTGGCGAAGTAGCTGAGCAACCGAGATGGTGTCGGGCGTGAACAATGCAGGTCTACTGGCTTCTTTCGAGGTCGTGGTTGCCAACAGGCCCGGATCCTGGTGGGTGTAACGAGCCAAGTCTTTGAGATACAAAACGCCAACCACATCATCGACGTCTTCGCCGATCACCGGGAGCCTGGAGTAACCGGTTGAGATGAATACCGCCAGCGCACTCTCTAGCGAATCATCGGCATTGACAATTTCCATGTCAACTCTGGGAACCATAACCTCGCGAACCACAGTCTCCGAGAAATCTTCAACCGACTCAATCAGCTCCTGCTCATACTCCTCAACAACCTCAGGAATTGAGAGGCGCAGTGGCGTCGAGGCCTTTGACCAGAACCTGACAAAAGGCCCAAACCGCTCTGTGAGCTTTGCACCAAAAGGCTTTTGTCCCAGTGATCTTCCAATGAGCTGCTGAAGTAGCCAAATTGCCAATAGCACCACGGCAAGCACCACAGCAAAGGGAGCCTCGTTGGAAAGAAGTGCCAGCCAGCTGGCCGCCAAAAGAACTAGCAGAGCGGTTCTTGCAATCGAAATCGCACTGGAGCGTGCATCTTCGACGGACTGAAGATGCCCCTGGACGATTGAAAGAAGTGTTACTAGAACAAGAACTGCAAAACCGAGGACCAGCTCAAGCATTGCCTGACTCGCTTTCGTAGAACTTTTCCAAGAGCTCGCGCTGCAAGCCGAACATCTCTTTTTCTTCCTCCGGCTCAGCGTGGTCGAAACCAACCAGATGGAGCATTCCGTGGGTAACGAGCATAAGGATCTCGTTGATCATTTCGTGGCCTGCGGTCTCGGCTTGCTTGATGGCAACCTGCGGGCAAACCACAATGTCACCGAGCACGCCCTCTGGAGCAGGTCCTAAATCGGAGCCGGGTCGCAGTTCATCCATCGGGAAACTCAATACATCGGTTGGACCAGGTTCGTCCATCCACTTGATGTGAAGATCTGTCATTGGACCTTCGTCAACAAAAATGATGCCAACGTCAACCATCGGGTGAAGTTTTAGAGCATTGCGCACGCTTACCGCTAGCGACTGGACTCGATCAACATCAACGCTGATTTCCGACTCATTGGAAATCTCAATGCTCAATGCTGCTCCTGTCGTAAGCCTCAACGATGCGGGTCACCAATTCGTGGCGAACCACATCTTTACTGCTCAGGGTAGCAATGTGCAGACCCTCAACCCCTGAAAGTATGTCTGTTGCGACCTTTAGGCCAGACTTTCCGAAGGGGAGGTCGACCTGAGTTGTGTCTCCAGTGATCACCATCTTGGAGTTGAATCCGAGCCTGGTAAGAAACATCTTCATCTGTTCTGCTGTGGTGTTCTGAGCCTCATCCAAAATAATGAATGAATCGTTTAGGGTTCTGCCACGCATGTATGCAAGCGGTGCGACCTCGATAACTCCGGCCTCGATTAGACGATGAGTTGCCTCAGGTTCCAGCATTTCCTGCAGGGCATCAAATAGTGGCCTGAGATAAGGGTCAATCTTGTCGCTCAATGTGCCAGGCAAAAAGCCAAGCCGCTCCCCTGCCTCGACGGCTGGTCTGGTCAAAATGATTCGTGACACTTGCCGCCCATAGAGGGCTGCCACTGCCTTAGCCACGGCAAGGTAGGTCTTACCGGTACCGGCAGGTCCAATCCCGAAGGTAATGGTGTGCTGATCGATGGCTTCGAGATATTGCTTCTGACCGATGGTTTTGGCACGCACGGTTTTTCCCGGAGTGTTTATGGCACCGGTTCCCAACACCTTCGAAGGAACCTCTCCGGGGTTCTGCTCGAGAATTCTCACGCTTTCAACGATTGACCGCTCGTCTGGAACCATGCCCTGGGCAATCAAATCGGCTAGTTCTCGAAGAATACGTTCGGCACTGGCAATTTGATCTTCAGAGCCATCCAACATGTATGAATTTCCGCGATTTTGAATCTTCAGACCTGGGAACTCACGCTCCAATTTCTTGGCAAGTTTGTCCTCTGGGCCGAGAAGATCAAAGGGTGCAACCTGAGTTATTTCGAAAGAGTGTTTTGCCACTAGTTGCTCTGCGCGCTTAGGACATGGGCATGGGTGTGGAAGACAGACTGACCCTCACGGCTACCGGTGTTGAACTGCAACCGGAATTGACCGTCAGTCTGCTCTTTCGCGACCTCACGAATTAGTTCGAAGAGTCCAAGTAGTGAATCGGCAGAATCAAGTTCAGAAACATTAGAGGTGTGATCTCTAGGAACAACGAGAATGTGAACTTTCGCCTGTGGGTTGATGTCTTTGAAAGCAACGGCGTGTTCATTCTGTGTCACAAACTCCGTGCCAAATTCACCGCTGACGATCTTGCAGAAAATACAGTCCAACTCTTCCTCCAAACCCAATCCTAAGTCTCAGTCCCAGAGTCCCGAAGCGAACTGCAATGCAGCCATCGCAGCCGGACCGGCACTTGAGGTCCGCAGCACACTCTTTCCGAGTTTCACACGTTGGAAGCCCTTTGACTCCAAAAGCTCAAATTCCGCTTCCGAGATACCACCTTCGGGACCAACCACCAAGGTCACATCGTCTCCAAGCGGCAAGATGTCACCAACGGATGTTTCCGACTTCGGATCAAGCACCAAAGCTGTTCCGGTTGCGATCAACTGCTTCGTTGTAGCCAGCGGACGAACCTCGCAGCGAAACGCCTGCTGGGATTGCTTCATGGCTTCGGTAGCAATCTGCTGCCATCTGGTTTGGTTCTTAGCTTCCTTGCCGTCCCAACGCACAATCGAACGATCTGCGCTCCATGGGGTAACGCTTGCTAAGCCCAATTCCACGCAGGTTTGCATGGCGAGCTCGTCACGATCGCCCTTGGCTAACGCCTGCACCAGATGAAACCTTGGAGATGCTGAATCATGCTTTTCAACTTCTCGAATCGAGTAGCTGTTCTCGGAAGTCATCTCGGCCAAAGCGACCATGCCGCTCCCGTTCGTCACGGAAACCAGTTCCCCGATTCGAAGCCTCAGTGATTTTGCATGCATCGCTTCGGTGGCTGGCAGCTGAGTGGACTCCGCCGTCAGAGCTGGGTCATAGAGCCAATGCACTAGAAGCGACCTCTGACGCGCCTTGAACCAAGTCTTGGGGTGTCCTCTTTATGCAGTTCGCGAAGCTTCTTGAAGATATCTTTACCCTTGCCATCGAGTCTGGTCGGAGTCAAAACCTTCAGTTCAAGGCGAAGGTCTCCCCTGCCCTTTCCGCGAATACGAGCAGCACCTAAACCTTTGAGTGTGATCACATCACCGTGCTGAGCACCAGGCTTTGAATCGACCTTGACAGTGCCATCGAGAGAGTCAATCTCAACTTCGAAACCCAACGCGGCATCTGCCACCGGCACCTCAAGTTGGGCAACCAGGTCATCGCCGTCACGTCCAAAAATCGCATGCGGGCGGACCGAAACCTCGAGGTAGATATCTCCCGCTGGTCCTCCTGCGAAACCTACCTCTCCCTGACCTGCTAGGTGCAGGCGCATGCCGTCGGCGACGCCGGCCGGAATGTCTAGGGTGAGATCGCGCTTTGATCGAATTCGACCTTGCCCTCGGCAGGTAATGCAAGGGTCTGGGATGACCTCACCGGTGCCACGACACGAACCGCATGGAGAAGTGGTCACCATCACGCCCATGAAGGATTGCACCTGACGTTGGATCTGACCTGAACCGCGGCAAATATCACATATCCGGACACTCGTGCCTGGCTTGCAGCAGCTGCCCTGACAGGTCTCGCAGAGAATCGCAGTGTCGATGGTGAGGGTTTTCTCAGCTCCAAAAACAGCTTCTGAAAGATCGAGATCCACACGCAAAAGCGCATCTTGACCTCTTTGCGACCTTGACTGCGGCCCACGAGATGAACCTCCGCCAAAGAAGGATTCGAAGATGTCGCCTAAGCCAAACCCTGCATCGCCCCCGCGGTCGTAACCGGAACGCTGTTGCGGATCCGAAAGCACCTCGTAGGCGTGGGTAACCATCTTGAATCGTTCCGCTGCCGCAGGGTCAGGGTTGATATCCGGGTGCAACTCACGAGCTAGCTTGCGATATGCCTTCTTGATTTCGTCGTCGCTGGCACTTCGCGAGACACCAAGAACTTCGTAGTGATCGCTCAAGCGTTGGCCTCCAAAATCTTTGACAGATATCTTGCAACCGCGCGAACCGATGCAATGTTTCCCGAGTAGTCCATTCGAGTCGGACCAAGCACTCCAAGTTTTGCCACCTCTGTGCCGCGACTCTCGTAACCGGTGACCATGATCGATGCACTCTTTAGGCCCTCAACACCGATTTCTGAACCAATACGAAGTCCAACGCCGTGCTGATCGCTGTGGAGCTCATCGAGCAACTTCAGAAGCACAACCTGCTCTTCAATCGCCTGCAGCACACCAGATAGTTCGCCCGAGAAGTCCTGCTCTTGCTTGGCCAGGTTCGCCGCCCCTGAAACCGTGATCTTTTCCTGACGGTTCGCATCAACCAAGGACTGCAGTGATTGCAAAACCTGCACAACTATCGGTCTGCGATCAGGAGCGAACTCAACCTCAAGTTGGTTCAACTTACCCTTCACATCTGCCAGCGCAGAACCGGCGAGCATGCCGTTTAGGCGGCCGCGCAGTTCCTGAACCAGATCTTCCTGCAAGCCACTTGCCTCGAGCTGCAGCTGCTGAACGCGTCCGGAATCTGTGATCAACATAAGCAGCAGCCTGCTGCTGCCAACTGGAATCAGTTCGATGTGGCGCACCGTTGACTTGCCCAGGGACGGATACTGCACCAAAGCTAGCGAGTTGGTGAGCATCGCCAGCTGACGTGCGCTTCGCTCCACGATCTCATCAAGATCGTGAGCACCACTTAGGAATCCCTCAATGGCTGATTTCTCGCCTTGAGAAAGAGGCTTTAGATCTGCAAGTTTGTCTACGAATAGGCGATAGCCCTTTTCGGTTGGGATTCTGCCAGCACTGGTGTGAGGAGCAACAATTAGCTCCTCTTCTTCCAAAAGCGCCATGTCGTTTCGAATCGTGGCTGCGGAAACCCCAAGTGGGTGGCGATCTAGAAGGGACTTAGAGCCAACTGGCTGAGATGAGTAGATGAAGTCCTGCACGATGGCACGAAGCACCTCGAGAGAGCGTTCTGGAATCATTGGCACTCACCTTCCTTGAGTGCCAATTCTAGGTCAAGGCTTAGATTTTGAGAGAAAATCAAGCACCAATCCATCCACCAGCAAACGTCCATTCAAGGTGGCAACCAGCTTGCCGCCTGGTGCAAGCTGCAGCAGCCCATTGGCGATAGCGTTTGCCACCAGCTCATTTGGCACGCCAAGCTCTCTCAGCAAAGCACTCGAAACACCGCTATCGGTGCGCAGCATCAAAAGCAGCTGCTCTTCGAGCTGAGTGCGTGGGTCAAGGTATTCAAACCCATGAGCTGGGCTTCCTTTTTCGAGCGCTGCCGCATAGGTAGCCGGGTGCTTTTGGTTCCAGAATCTTGCACCAGCAATGTGACTGTGTGCACCAGGTCCGTATCCCCACCAGTCTTGTGACTCCCAATAGGCTCGATTGTGGCGAGATGGGTTACCCCAATTGGATACTTCGTAGTTTTTAAGACCGGCTTCGGTGAGTAGCTTCTCGGTTAGCAGGTACTTGTCGGCATTGAGGTCCTCGTCGACATCTGCTAGCTCTCCCCTGGAGATCTTTCTGGCGATCGCGGTGCCCTCTTCAATAATCAGAGAGTAGGCAGAGACGTGCTCAACAGCTAGTTCTAGGGCTTGCCGAAGGGTGGCCTCCCAACTCTCAAGACTCTCTCCCGGAGCTCCATAGATCAGATCAACACTGACACGAAAGCCAAGCTCGCGAGCAAGCCTTACGGCAGCGATTACCTTGTCACGGCTATGCACTCGGTCCAAAACATCCAGTACCTGCTGGTCGAAGGATTGAACTCCCAGGCTGATGCGATTGACTCCAGCAAGCTTGAGTTGATCAAGTTTGATGTGATCTAAACCCTCCGGATTGGCCTCAAGGGTGATCTCGATATCATCGGTAAACCCGAAGTTAGCTTTCAGGGACTCGAGGATTGCCGATATCTGACTTGCTTCAAACATCGATGGCGTTCCACCACCAAAAAAGACGGTCGTCAGTTTCCTATCCGGAATACCCCAACTCGATAGCAGTTCTTTACTGAGGTCCACCTCTTGAATCAGCGGAATGTGGAAGTCTGCCTGCGAGACTCCGCGCAATTCCTTAGAGGTGTAGGTATTGAAGTCGCAGTACCCGCATCGAACCGCGCAAAACGGTATGTGAACGTAAGCGTGAAAAGTCGCGCTGGTGTTAGGAACCAGCTCTAGCTGATTATCTTTTGGCCAACCAAGGCCCAGCGGCAGGGATGCGGCCAACTACTTCTTCTTGTCAGTCTTTGGCTCTTCGGTGGAAAGAGCGGCGATGAAGGCCTCTTGAGGTACCTCAACGCGTCCCACCATCTTCATGCGCTTCTTACCTTCTTTTTGCTTCTCGAGCAGCTTGCGCTTTCTGGAAATGTCACCGCCGTAACACTTGGCCAAAACATCCTTGCGGATGGCGCGAATGGTCTCTCGGGCAATGATTCGAGCACCGACGGCGGCCTGGATTGGAACTTCAAACTGCTGCCTCGGGATTAGCTCGCGAAGCTTCGCTGCAATTCTGGTGCCGTGGGCATAAGCCTTGTCCTTGTGAACGATGGAGCTAAATGCGTCCACCTTTTCACCCTGGAGCAGAAGGTCCACCTTCACCAGATCACCCTCTGCATAGCCGTCTTCTTCGTAATCCAAAGATGCGTAGCCCTGGGTCTTGCTCTTCAGCTGGTCAAAGAAATCGAAGACGATCTCCGCAAGTGGCAGCTTGTAGCGAAGCTGGACGCGGTCCTCACCGAGGTACTGCATGTCAATCATGCTGCCGCGCTTGGTCTGGCAGAGCTCCATGATGGTTCCGACGTAATCCTTCGGGCTCAGGATGGTGGCCTTGACCATCGGCTCCTGAACCTCGCGAATCTTGCCCTCTGGATACTCCGAAGGGTTAGTCACGATGTATTGGCTTCCGTCATCAACCGTGACCTTGTAGACCACAGAAGGTGAGGTTGCGATCAGAGAAAGGTTGAACTCTCGCTCCAGGCGCTCGGTAATGATTTCGAGGTGCAATAGCCCCAAGAAGCCACAACGGAAACCAAATCCCAAGGCTGCCGAGGTTTCTGGCTCATAAACCAGCGATGCGTCCGAGAGTCTTAGTTTGTCCAGCGCCTCACGAAGGTTTGGGTAGTCGCTGCCATCGATTGGATAGATTCCGGAGAAAACCATTGGCTTTGGCTCCGAGTAGCCCTTTAGTGCCGATGTGGCCGGCTTTAGCTTGGTGGTAACAGTGTCACCGACCTTGGACTGGCGAACATCCTTCACACCGGTAATCAGGTAACCCACTTCACCAACGGATAGTCCCTTAGAAGGCTCAGGCTCAGGGGAAATGACGCCGATCTCCAGCAGTTCGTGCACAGCCTTGGTGGACATCATCTGGATTTGCTCACGCGGATGCAGGGTTCCGTCAATCATTCGGACATAGGTCACAACTCCGCGGTAGGAGTCATATACCGAGTCGAAAATCATCGCCCTTGGCGGTGCATCAGCGTCACCGACAGGAGAAGGCACTGTCCGAACGATCTTGTCCAAAAGTTCGGCTACGCCGACACCGGTCTTACCGGAAACCCGAAGGCAATCCTCAGGGTTGCCTCCGATCAAACTCGCTAGCTCTTCGGCGTACTTCTCCGGCTGAGCAGCCGGGAGGTCAATCTTGTTCAAAACTGGAATGATCTCCAGATCGTTTTCCATCGCAAGGTAGAGATTCGCCAAAGTCTGGGCCTCAATACCCTGAGCGGCATCCACTAGCAACACCGCACCCTCACAGGCTGCTAGCGAACGAGAAACCTCATAGGTGAAATCAACGTGTCCCGGGGTGTCAATCATGTTCATTGCATAGGTGACGCCCTCAAGCTCCCAGGGCAGACGAACTGCCTGGCTCTTGATGGTGATTCCACGTTCGCGCTCAATGTCCATGCGGTCCAGGTACTGGGCACGCATGTCACGATCGTTCACGATTCCGGTGAGCTGCAACATGCGGTCAGCCAGCGTTGACTTACCGTGATCGATGTGAGCAATGATGCAGAAATTGCGAATCTGGCTGGGGGCCGTTTGAGACGGAACGAGAGCCTTTAGGGCGCGTGGCGACAAACTAACCTCTGCTTTGGGAATCTAGATGTAGGTATTCTCGCATGGTGCTTGCCCTTATTGCATCAAACTGATAGAGTTTCCCCTTGTTCTGAGGTCATTCACCTCAACAAAAGTTTTCGCCTAAGAAAGTGAAACATGGCAAACATCAAGTCGAACATCAAGCGCATCGGAAC
>JARXAN010000033.1 GCA_029865895.1 Actinomycetota bacterium | reverse complement strand
CTCAAGTACATCGGCTTTGGCTACATCGTTTACCTGGCCTACAAGGTCATCAAATCCGGCTATAAAACTGGACCGGACGAGGTCGAGGCTCCCAGATTCTTCAAGTCCTTCCTGCTGCAGTTTGTAAACCCAAAGGCCTGGATCGTCTGCACCTCCTTTATGGCCACTTATGCACCGGTTGAGATGGGTGTTACTGCGGTAGCCATATGCATTGCAATCTTTCTAATCACCACCTATCCGGGGGCCGTGGCCTGGGCAATTATGGGTCTGGGCATCTCAAAGGTGCTGACCAACCCAACCAGGTTGAGAATCTTCAACTGGACCGCGGGCATTCTGCTGGTGGCATCAATGGTGCCGGCTCTGTTTATCTAATGCTGAAGTTCGAGATCTCAGGAACCGTCATCGAATGGCGGGGTCCAGCACCGTTCTACTTCCTGCCTACCCCTGTTGAAGTTACCGAACAGATAGAGCTTTATAAGCGTGAGCTGACATACGGCTGGGGTGTAATTCCCGCAAAGGTGACAATCGGCGCTACAGCCGTCACCACTTCCCTTATCCCGAGAGATGGCAGCTTCTACATTCCCCTCAAGGACGCAGTGAGGAAGCCCAATGGAATTAGCTTGGGCGACAGCATCAACCTGGTTCTAGAGCTCTAGCCGCGAGAAATTTCTATAGTTTCATAGTCACCAGTTGCGACGAACTTGATTCGAACGCCTTCGATGACGAACGAGTCGCCCAAGACCGCGACATAGCTAGCTAGCGACTTTCGATCGCCAACACTGATGTTGAACTCATTAGAAGGCCCACCCTGCACCTTTTGGAATACTGCCCAAGCCCAATCATCGTTGCTCAGCGAGGTCCCGTCTGAGTTGATTGGAGGCGCAGAGTTTTTGTCCAGATCAACGATGTATGCCATTACCGAATAGAAACCTGGTGGGAACTGCCGATCACCAAATTGGAAGTTGCTCCACTTATCGATGCCATGTGACTCCACAACAATCGCCTTGGTGGCGGAAAGCCTGATCACAGCCATCTTCGTTTGTCGATCTTCACGCTCAACGGGCGATAGAGAAATGGTTGCGGTTTTGAGTGTTGCCGCATCGTCGCAATAGATCTGATCCTCTGGCAGCCAGCCAAACAAGAATTGCTCCCAGGGATTTAGCGCCAGGCTAATTCCCGATTGGTTTGTTCCGATGCTCAGCGGCCAGCCGTTGCCTGGCGCGTGCATAGAGATGTTGAAGTCATGCATGGTCTCGTGGATGTAGTAGGCCCACTTGAGGGTCTCCATTCCCTCTAGGTTCCTACCCCAGCTGAAGAGGTTTAGTTGGACGTCGCCCTCTTTGGTCTTGAACCACTGGTTGCGAATAATGAAGTCAACGAAGGTAACTTCTCCATCCGGATAAAAGAAGTAGACGGTAGAGAATTTTCTTAGGTCAACTTCCTTCGTTATCTGATCAATAAAAGGTTGGGCCTGGTCTGCCATCCGTCGCCCATGGCCAGCTTCAGTGGCACCGGTAGTTTTTGCATCGCTTGGGTAGGCGGAACGCTCCTTGGGCATGCGCAGCCACTTGTCGATGGTCGTGATGTTGAATTTGGTTTGTCCATTACTGAAGTATGAGTACCAATTGTTCATCCACTTCTTGTCATACTCCAACTGAGCAAGAACTTCATTCCCACCCTCGAAGTCAGGGAAATCAATTGGGACGATTAAGACCTCGTTGACGCCCTTGAGGTTCATTCGGTTTCGATCTGTGTTGATCAGCGGGAAGCCAACTAATCCGCTGGCATTACGCCCGGTCCTATTTGCCGTGGCAGCGCTGTTTTGTAACTTGCAGATGTCAATTGAGACCGGGCTCACAGCGTTGGTGAAGGTGTTCTTTACGGTGTTGATCTTTATCCACTGAAGCTTCTTACCGGTTATCCAGCGGCACTCAAGAATTCCGCCAGCAACATCAAAGGTGTCTCCCGAGCGGTAACAGGGCTGTTTCTCAATTGGTTTAGTTGGATAGTTGTTGGATTTCGATGTTGAGATTTTCACCTCTGGGAAGAATCGCCAGTTAACGTTCTTTGCGAAATCAACAGTTGGCCCGCCACCCCAGACACACTTCATGAATCCACCGTTTCCAAAAACCTTGGCGTTGATTTTTGAACAGGCAGAACCTTCGGTAGGCATTGTCACTACCTGAGTCGGGGATGGAGTTGGAGTTGGCACAGCTGTTGCGGTTGCTGCTGGCTTGGGCCTTGAAACCTCACAAACAATCTTGTCGCCATCCAGGTCGAGCCTGGTGTTCAGCTTGAAGACTGCCGCTGATGCCCTGGGTGTGAAGATTGGACCAGCGCCTCGATTGACCGCTGTTGTAGAGAGCGAGATGCCGTACTTGTAGACCTTACGTAGGTCATTGCAGTTCTTGTAGGATTTCGCGTCAGCCTGCGCCGCAGGGACCAGTGCTAGCAATGCCGCTGCAAGGAGCACCGCAACAAACTTTCTCATCACTCCCGCACCCCTTCGCCGTGAATTCCAGCCTAATTGCGTTGGCAGGGAATTGGAGTTTGGTGAGATTCCAGAAAATCAAAAAGACCCCTTGCATTCAAGAGGTCTTTTTATGGTGCACCCCCTGGGACTTGAACCCAGAACCCACTGATTAAGAGTCAGTTGCTCTGCCGATTGAGCTAGAGGTGCGACAGCGGAAAAGCTTAGCACTTTTAGTGCTTAGGCCAAAAGTGAATCTTAGAAAAGCGGATTTATACCGGGGCTAGTTCTTGAGGACATCGATCAGGATGCCGCTGGTGTCGACAGCAGCTACCTTGATTGTCCAGCCCTCCAGTGTGAGCTGCTGACCAGAACTAACAAGGCTCTTCTGAGCGATGATTGGGCCGTCGCCATGATTGATACGAGTGTCGATCTTGTAGACGAGTACTCCAGTTGGGCCCGAGACACGACCTTCAATCGCAAGCGTTACACCGCTTGAGAGATTGATGAGAACCAACTTAGGCTTACCACCCGGCTTGTCGATGGTTTCTATGAAGTGAGATGAGCTGACTTGGTTGCTAACACAGCGCACATGATGGGTGTCAAGCCAGCCCATAAGAAGTTTGTTCCAGCCAAAGAATTCTTGACCCAAGGAACTCATCATGTCCCATGATCCTGCCGGGACTGGATCTGGGACCGAGGGTCGACTTGGGTTGAGGAAGACATATAAATCCTCTAGACCAAAGAGCGAATGCCCAAGCTCATGCGCCATGACCAGCGCATTGCCGGAGGAGTTGCCAAGTTCTAGAGACACTCCCTTTGCAACTCCGTTTTTCGTCTGAAAGGAGACCCCGGGGAAGCCTTGGCCACCACTAATTCTTGTTGCGTAGCCGGTGGTTAGTGCAACGCCATCGTATGAGCCGAAATTGATTGCGGCATCCGCCAGCGCAAATGCATCCTCCACCAAAAAGGTTTTGTTGTATTGGGGAATGTTCTCCGGCAGACGATATTGGGCTGCTGTTTTGGACATGGTTATCCAATACTGCTTCGGCAGGAATTCGTAGCTTAGAGAAACCCTTCCATAGGAGGTCTCTTTGTAAATCCGGGTTACAAAGTCAGTTGCCGCTTTCATTCTCAGATGGTCGGCATCGGTGTAGGGCAAATCGCTGAAGACGATGGGCACGAGCAGAATGCGGGCGGAAACGGTTCCGACCATTGCAGTCGAAGGCCTAGGAAAGCCGTTTGATGTGTCTGGCCTTGGTGAGACATCCGCGGTCTTACAGACCTCCTCCGGTGACAGCTGAGCCGGGTTTGTGATTGATGGATGGTTGCTCAGGTCACTTTGGTTTGGTGGGCTCGGATCTACAGATTGGTTTGAAGCTTGCTTTACGGTTATCAGCACCTTGCCCGCAAAGCTTCTTACCGTGGTGGGCTTGCGCTGAAACCAGACTGACAGACCTGGATTGAGGGTCTTGGCATAGTCGCAAGCTGCCTTGGCACGCTTTCTAACCAGGAGATTCTCAGAAACCGAAGCAGTTGAAAGTCGGATGCCGGTGCAGATGAATTTATCTGCCTCCGGGTTACCCTCAACCAGCGACTGAATCTCGGATTTCTGCAGATTGCTCAGTGGCACTGTGTTTGCTGAGTATGAGGTCAGCGTTTTCTGGACTACCGGTGCAGCACTTATGGCTTCGATAGGGGCAAACTGGCTTGTCACGAGTAGCGTCGCGGCTACCGTGGTGCAAACAAAGCACATCTCTGCCTACTTAGTTGGCAAGGGTAACCAGCACCCTACCGATGGTGGTCTTGGAGGTGGAGGTCTTCACCTGGTAGAAGGTCGAAAGCGACGGGTTTTGCTTCTTAGCAAAGTCGCAGGCGGCCTTAGCGCGGAGTCGTGCGGTGGTCTTTTCGCTGTTAGTTGCCTTGGTTGAGACGATTCCGCTGCAAAGGAACTTGGTGGTCCAGCCATTGAGGATCAGCAGCCGGTTGATCGAGTTCTGCTGGGTGCCGGAGAGCTTGGCGGACTTTGCTGCAAACGGCGGCAAGGTTGCAGATTTTTCCTGGCCGGCTGCGGTGCCTCCTCCGGTTTGGCTGCCTGGCTTGGCTGCCAACTGAGTGGACCAGATTGGATTCGCGTTGTCGCACTTCACGATCGAGGTGCAGAGTAGGGTTGCGCTTCTGGCAAAGCCAAGGCCCTCTGATTCGAGCAACTTATAGGTTGCGATGCCTAAGACTCGGCCCTCGCGATCAAAGATCGGTCCACCAGAGTTACCTGGGTTCAGCGAAGCGGATACTCCAAACTCACTACCGTCCGAAACCACCTTGGCGACAAGGCCAGTTGTCAGGTAACCCTCCAGTCCTCTCGGAGATCCAAGAACACCAACCCACCAGCCCTGTGCGGGTCGCTCACCGCGGAAGCTCAAGGCCGGAAGCGACATCTTGGTGTAGATGCCGGCTAAGTCCTTAGATTCATCAGCAGATGCGATGTAGCCAACGGCAGAGTTACCTGCATCGTCAGTGAGAGTTACCTCGCCGGCAGCTATGCAGTCCTCAACCACGTGATGGTTGGTCACCAGGAAGGTCTTCATGCCCTGTTGAGACACAGAAGTTGGGATGGTGACATTGGCTGCCCATCCGGTGCCTAGACCCTGATCGCAGAATACGGTCACCACGGACTTTAGGACCTTCGGGCTGAGCGCCACTAGATCGGCAGGGGCTGCTCCTGGGCTATTTACTGTGTAGAGCGCTTCTGATGCCACCGATGGCAATTCCAGACCCTTGATGGTTGAGCTGCCAGCTAGCTTGTGCGTCACCTTGAAGAAGTCGTTCTCTGGGACAAAGTCAAAGGCAAGGTTGTCGTTCTCGTTGTAATCGGCATAGCCCTGAATGCCGAAGGTTCTTGGGAGCTTGAGGCAGTTGTAGGGCAGTTTGAAGCCAACCCAATCGACCTTTTCTTTGAGGTTGCTAAAGAAAACACCGGAGCAGCCGGAGACCTCGCGGTCGCGATTGACATCGTGAATGTAGGCCGGTGAACCGTAGTTGCCCTCTAGGGTTTCGATTCCGGTTTCAATGCGGAAGTCTTCTTCGTTGTCGTTGTTGATGTCGATCATAACCATGGCCCAGGAACCGAGCCCATCATCGAATTGCGCGGCCTGAATTGGGCCTGCGAAATCGATGTAGAAATAGTGGAACTCTGGAGCTTCCGAGAACTCCGCATAGGCGACTGACAGGGCGTTGAAATTGGCTGGAGTGCCAGCCTTGGTGAAGGTGTCAGCCGGAGATTCCTGGTAGTTCTGAATCGCTGCTGCGGCTGGGGTGACTAGCGTCACAACTGCCAGTAAAGCTGCAGCCACTGCAGACAACCAACGCTTGAACATGCTTCGCCCCGATTCAGAAATTTCCACCACTTGTAACCTAATACCTGACTGTGACATCAACCTTATTCTTAGGTAACCAATCCCAATTTGCTGTGGACAACATCGCTATTGGCGAACTTGCAGAAATCATTCAGTTTTGCCCCCTAGCCTTGTAACAGAAGGTGAGGGTTAGATGAGCAATCAGGAATTCCGCTTAGTTCAAGG
>JARXAN010000009.1 GCA_029865895.1 Actinomycetota bacterium | reverse complement strand
TTTCCAGGGATACCGATGGTTACGTCGTCTGGGTCACAGTTGGTGTCCAAGATTGCGATAACTGGAATTCCAAGCTTCTTAGCCTCAGTGATGGCTAGGTGCTCCTTGTTGGTGTCGACAACCCAAAGTGCGCTTGGGGTCTTTGCCATGGTGCGGATACCGCCCAGGGTCTTCTCCAACTTGTCCTTCTCACGGCGAAGGATCAAAAGCTCCTTCTTGGTGATGCCAGCCTTAGCGGCGTTAGTGAAGTCCATGGTCTCCAGCTCCTTTAGGCGCTGAATACGCTTGTTTACGGTGCCGAAGTTGGTCAATAGACCACCCAACCAGCGCTCGTTGATGAATGGCTGGCCAACGCGCTTAGCCTCATCGGCGACAACGCCCTGAGCCTGCTTCTTGGTGCCAACAAACATGATGGATCCACCGTTTGCGACGATGTCGCGAACGAAGTGGTATGCCTTGTCAATGTGGTCCACCGACTGCTGTAGGTCGATGATGTAGATGCCGGAGCGATCGGTAAGAATGAATCGCTTCATCTTTGGGTTCCAGCGACGGGTCTGGTGACCGAAGTGGACACCCGCGTCAAGTAGCTGACGCATAGTGATAGTTGCCATGAGGCACTCCTTTTGGACGCACAAGTGCGCCCCTCAGTTTTATGACTTGACCGTTTGGTCAAATCCCTGGCATTCCTTCCGACACGACCAAGCCAAGGCTTGGACCGAGGTGACGGAGTTTGTTGGAACACGCGAATTCGACCTGGATTGCTCCAGACCGTTGTCAACCATACCAGTTTGTGGCCCAGTTATCCACTAAATTCTGGGCAAAAGCACCGATGGCAACAGGCCAAAACACAATAGGTCCGTGATCCGAATTCTTGCAATTTACGCCACTTTCTCGACGCTTTTGTTACTCACACCTCCAGCAGCGGATTGGCAAGAGCCATTCCCGAGTCAGGACCTGCAATGGGAAGCAGAATATGTCGCTCCAAAAACGGAATATGCAGCGGGTCATCGAGGCGTGGACTTTCGTCAAGAGCTCAACTCAATCATCAAAGCACCGGCTGCCGGTGAGGTCTCATTTGTTGGCTTGGTTGTTGATCGCCCGGTTGTGACTATAAGCACAGCCAATGGCTACCTAGCGAGCTTTGAACCTGCCTGCACCAACCTCGAGGTCGGTGATGCTGTCAAAGCCGGTAGTGATTTTGCTTGGCATTGCGCTCCAGAAACGGAGTACGAATACCACTGCGGGAGTTGCATCCACTTTTCCGTTAGAAGTGCCTATGGCTACCTATCCCCCGAATACTTTTTGGCAGGCTTGAAACCCAGTGTCCTTTTGGGCTAAGCCCTCGGGTGTGCCTGCTCAAACGACTTCTTGAGTCGCTCAACTGAGACGTGTGTGTAGATCTGGGTGGTCCCTAAGGATGCGTGACCCAGGATCTCCTGGACTGCCCGAAGGTCTGCTCCATGATCCAGCAAGTGTGTTGCGGCGGAGTGTCGGAGAGTATGCGGGCCTGCTGCACCGGTTGGGGTTTCCTCAAGTTGCTTGGCGACAAGCGAGTAAATCTGCCTCACACCAACTCTTTTACCTCGCGAGGTGAGCAGCAACGCTGCTGGGGACTCCGGCAAGGCATAAGAGTTACGACCCTGGAGCATCCAGCGAGCGACAGCCTCTGCTGCTGCATCGCCGTATGGCAACATGCGCTGCTTGTCTCCCTTGCCGGTGACTCGAACCAGCTGTCTTGAGAAATCAAAATCGTCCACATCCAAAGCCGCAAGCTCACTAACACGCATGCCGGTCGCATAAAGCAACTCAAAGGCGCAAAGGTCATGCAGTGCCGCCGGTTTGTCTGTTGTTGCGAGATTTTGCAGCCGCTGGAGGACCTTGGTTATGGAGTCTTCGGTTGCAACCTTTGGCAATGTGCGATCTAACTTTGGTGAGCGAAGTCGAAGGCCTGGATCAACGTCAATAACTCCTCTCTCTAAAAGCCATGCCGTGAAGGCTCTCACCGAAGAGGACTTTCTAGCGATCGTGGATTTTGTGGCTCCGGCATCGGTTAGCACCCACAGCCACTGCCTAAGCGAATTTAGATCTAGCTCAGATTTGCTGTCCGACAAAAAGGTCAGGAACTCTGAAATATCAGTTCCATAGGCTTTCTGGGTGTGCGGAGAATTGCCGCGTGCGGAAAGAGCCTTGATAAAGGCCAATCGCTCTAGCTCAAACTTCTCCACCCAGTCAGATTAGGTCAAATGACCCAGAAACTGCGGCAGGCAGTTAGGCATCAAGCTTCAAACGAAAGAGCTCTCTTCTTACTTCTTCGATGCTGAGCCCTGACTCCCGAGCGATGGACGGGTAGTCACCGGCCCCTTCGCGCAGTGCATCCAGCACTCGCTTCTGAGTCGTGGACTCTTCAACCTCTCGATGGCGATCGAGATGCCAAGACTTAGCCAGGCCTTCTTTGATCATCGCATTACAGCCCTGGGATGCCTTGTCAGACCAGCCCCCAGCCAGTGCAAAGACCTCTCGACCGCAAGCCCTCGCGTGATTGGCGGTGTTGCGAGAACCCGATCGGTAGCCAGCTTCAATGACGAAGGTCGAATTGGCGGCAGCGGCAATCAAACGGTTGCGATTGAGAAACCTAAAGCGGCTGGGTGCTGTGAAAGGGACGGTCTCACTTACGAGCGCACCTCCACCTCGAACAATCTCATGGAATAGTGGCCAGTTCTCAGTGGGATAGGCGCGATCAATCCCGCCCGCCATAAACGCCGCAGTGGGAAGCCCATAATCCAGAGCTGCTCGGTGAGCCGCGTAATCGATTCCGGTAGCGCCACCAGAAATCACTCCAACTCCGAGCTGCTTGACGAGTTTTCTGGCGTTATTTATACCCCTCAGGGTTGGATTTCTGGTGCCAACAATGGCATTTGCATCGGACTCAAACACTCTTGTCGAACCCGCCACCCACAAAAGATAAGGACGGTGCATTTCGAGGTCGGCAAACTGATTCCAAAGCCTTGGTAACTGATCAGGAAAGACCGGTTGCGCATTCCAGCGAATTGCCCGCTCCACCAGGGTCGGAACATGGGTCTTTGGTACTCGGAGCGAGAAGCGTTCAAAAAGTAGCGGCAGGCTAGCCACATACTCCGGAGCCATTTCGTGAATCTGCTCTGGCCAAATCGTTTTTGCTTTTCCGGACTTGAACTGTTCGATTGCCGCAGGTCCGTTTTGCTGAAAGATCAGGTATGCCAGCGCATCTCCCGGCTCCGAGAGCGCTGAGTATGCAATGGTGGCTTCTTGCTCCGAGGTGAGTTGCATGCAACAAGCGTTGCCACTGCAACATGGTTGAGAGTTTGAGATGCAAAAACTGTGGAGAAGTTAGGGCTATTCGCCTACTGCGAATTCCTTTGGAATTTCTAGTTCTCGGTTGCCGATTTCTTCGACGTTTACGTCCTTGAAGGTCATTACCTTGACCTGCTTTACGAAGCGATCGGTGCGGTAGATATCCCAAACCCAAACATCTTGCATGTTTAGCTCGAAATAGAAATCTGTTGCGGTGTCTACTCGCTTTAGTTCGACGTCATTCGCGAGATAGAAGCGGCGTTCGGTCTCTACCACAAAGCGGAACATTTTCACGACATCGCGGTACTCGCGATAGAGCGATAGTTCCGCGTCTCTGTCGTAGTCTTCGAATTCGTTCTCGTCCATGGTGCTGTAAGTCTATGCCTCAGAAAAGTGAATTTGCATCGGCAAGAATTTTGCTCAGCCAGCTAACTCGGTGGTGTCGGGTTGGACCTAAGTCCTGGATCGCCTTGATGTGGGATTCCGAGGCGTAGCCCTTGTTTCCCTCCCAGCCATAGTCTGGGAATTCTTGATGCAGCAGGCGCATGTGATCATCTCGATCAACCTTGGCAATCAACGCTGCAGCCGAGACAATTGCGCAGTCGCGGTCGGCTTTGACCTGGACGTGGTAGTCGACATCCAAACCGGAATCCTGCAACCAGTTGTGACTGCCGTCCAGAAGAACGATTGTCTTTCCCGAGATCAGCTGTGCAATTGCTCCGGTCGCTGCATCCGCGAGAGATTTTGTAATGCCATTTTGCTCAATCTCGAACACCGCGCTGTATCCAACCGCGTGTGAAACCCAGGCTCTGGAAAGTTCCGCGATGGCATCGCGCTTGGATTCGGCGATGGCTTTGCTGTCCCTAAGTTTTTCTGGAATTTCCAGCGAAGTGGCTCTGGTGAAAGCTGCCGCCCCAACTGCTACCGGACCGGCCAGTGCTCCCCTGCCAACTTCGTCAACACCGATGACGGTGTCGTAGCGCTCTAGAAGGAGTTTTTCAACGTCAAGGGTTGGGTACATCTTTGAAGGTCTCTGAGAAGTTCTCCAAGAAGATCCAGTTCTCTACCGGCCAGGAGATCAAAATCGCCCTACCGACCACATAGTCCTTGTTCACAAAGCCACCGGAGGGTAGGTCCTGGTGATAGCGAGAGTCAGTTGAGTTCTGACGGTTATCGCCCATTACCCAATATGAACCCTCGGGAACTGTCACCTTGAAGGTCATCTCCGATGGGACTGAACCTGGCGCAAGATACGGCTCATCAATAGCAACCCCGTTGATCCAGATGCGTTCATCGCCCTCGCGGTTTTCAACCACATCCCCTGGCAAGCCAATAACTCGCTTCACCAGGTGCTCCGCAGAATCTGGGGCGGTGATTCCGAAGGTTCCAAGCACAAAGTCAGATGCCTCTTGGATAAACGGCTTCTCGACCGTCGGAATTGCGCCCAACCAGCCACCTGGATCGCGGAAGACCACAACGTCGCCGCGCTCAAGCGGGAAGATCTCAGGGGCAGAGACGTTCACAATGATGCGGTCGTTGATTTGCAGGGTGTCCAACATCGAACCGGATGGAATGTAGAACGAACGGATTAGGAAAGCTTTGATTGCAACGGACAGCACAAGGGCCGTGCCGACGATGACTACAAAGTCAAATAGCAACGCCACGAACCAGTTCTTCCTCGACCGCTTGGTGAAGCGGCGAATGGAAGCCATGATCGTGGCGTTGCGGGGTCTTAGTTCCCCGGAATCCTGCATAGGAGAAAGTTTACTTAAACGTTCTCGCGCTTTTCGCGAATCTTTGCAGCCTTACCGCGAAGGTCGCGGAGGTAGTAAAGCTTCGCACGGCGAACAGCACCGCGGGAGACCAGCTCGATCTTCTCGATAACTGGGCTGTGTACTGGGAAGGTACGCTCTACGCCTACCTGGAAGGAAACCTTACGAACGGTGAAGGTCTCGCGAATTCCGTGACCGGAAATACGGATCACAACGCCCTGGAAAACCTGGACACGGCTGCGGTTACCTTCAACAATGTTTACGTGAACCTTTACGTTGTCACCAGCGCGGAAGTCTGGGATATCGCTCTTTAGGTTCGCTGCGTCTACGACGTCAAGAATGTGCATTTCTTATCTTTCCTTTTGCGCGCAGGTCAAAACGGCTAGTAGTTACTTTGGTTTGAGTCCTATGCTCCCCTGCGGCAGAGACGGCCGGACACAAGTGCCAAGTCTGCCACATCAA
>JARXAN010000003.1 GCA_029865895.1 Actinomycetota bacterium | reverse complement strand
TCGAGTTTCATTCGAATCTCCAAACCTGGTTGGCAATTGGCTCAGCTAGGTCAGCCACTTTTCCATGGCCAGGTAGTACCGCCTCTGGATCAAGCTCGGCCCAAGGTACTAAAACAAATGCTCGCTCATGGGCCCTCGGATGAGGAATCACCAAAGACTTGGTTTCGACCAACTCTGAACCGTAGCTAATGATGTCGATGTCCAAAGTCCTGGCTGCCCAGCGCTCAAGACGAACTCTGCCAAATTGATTCTCAACTTCATTGAGAGCGGCCAAGAGGCGTTTTGGCTTTAGCGAAGTTGAAACCTCGATGACTCCGTTGAGGTAGTTCGGCTCAGATTCGTCTATCCCCTTAGCGGTCATGGCAAATGATTCAAAGAGTGGCGATACTCGTTTGACTTTGATATCTGGATGCGCGTCCAACTTTGCAATTGCATCTCGAATGGTTTGAACCCGGTCACCTAGGTTGCCACCGAGCGCGAGGATTGCTCTAGTTTTCAAACCGACCGCTTTGGACGCTTACCGACACATCATCAAACTTGTGATCAATCGGAGCTTGAGGTTTGTGCACAGTTACCTGCACGGCCACAATCTTGCGATCTAGAGCAGAAACCGCAGCCAAGCAAGAGCTCGCCAAAGACTCGATTAGGTCAAAGCGGTTGCTGGTTGCAGTCACGTGCAACAGGTCTGCAACCGCTGCATAGGAAACTGTGGAGGAGAGCTGGTCTTCGGCCTCGGCCTCAACCTGGTATCGGCAATCGATTAGAAAGGTTTGGCCATAGTCCTTCTCGTGCTGCAGCACACCGTGGTAGGCAAAGACCTCTAGGCCCGTCAGTTCAATGGTGTAGCGCACTAGAGCGACTCCTTGAGCTTTTTCACAATTGCAATTGTGTCAGCGGTTAGCTCAACATTGTGAACTCTCACACCCCAAAGTCCACGTTGCAAAAGAAGTGCGGTGAGAACCGCGGTCGCGACATCTCGCCTGCCGTTTGTCACTCCCGCTGGATTCTCTTCATCCAAAGCGGCAGCTAGGAAACGTTTGCGGGAAGCTCCAACCAAGATCGGAAGCCCTAGGTTCTTGAGCTCATCTAGTCGAGCAACCAACTCCCAGTTTTCCTCGATGTTCTTGGCAAATCCAAGACCGGGGTCAACCACAATCCTCGAACGATCAATGCCGGCAGCAACCGCAACGGCAACCTGTTCGCTGAGTTCTGCCACCACATCTTTGGCAATGTCTTGGTAACCGGTTAGCTGATCCATCACATTGGAGTGCCCGCGCCAGTGCCCCAAAATGTATTTACATCCAAGTCCAGCGATGCTGGAAAACATCGCTCTGTCTGCAAGCCCACCGGAAACATCGTTCACGTAATCGGCACCGGCCAAAACCGCCAACTTTGCCGTCTCTGAATTCATAGTGTCGACCGATACCTCGACATCTAGCTCGGCCTTGATCGCTTTGATAACCGGAACAACCCGAGCCTGCTCCTGGGCCAAAGTGACCCGCTCGGCACCCGGCCTAGTCGATTCACCACCGACGTCAATAATCGTGGCACCCTGAGAGACCAGAAGTTTGGCGTGGGCTAGGGCTTGCTCCAGTTCTAGAAACTGTCCGCCATCACTGAAGGAATCGGGTGTGGTGTTCACCACACCCATGATCTTTGGAGCGACCCAGTTCGTCATGGGCGGCTTATCAAGCCCATGATTTCAGCGCGCAGAACTGGATCAGAAAATTCACCACGGGTTGCCATGGTTATGGTGTTTACCTCGGGCTGCCGAGCACCACGAGATGCTACGCACTGATGTCTTGCCTCGATGACAACAACCACACCTCGTGCGGAGAGGCCCTTTTCAATTGCGTCAGCAACCTGGGCGGTTAGGTTCTCCTGAAGCTGCGGGCGAGATGCCAATATCTCAACGACATTCGCCAATCGACCAAGACCGGCCACCTTGTCGGCCGGCAGATATGCGATGTGTGCGGAGCCGGTGAACGGAAGTAGGTGATGCTCGCAAATCGAAACCAGTTCGATGTCCTTGAGAATCACAGCCTCATTTTGCTCGGCTGGAAAGTTGTCCGATAGCGGTGCGAGTGGGTCCTGACCGATGCCCTTGAAAAAAGCAGCATAAGACTCCGCGACCTTGCTCGGGGTTGCGGCTAGCTCAGGGCGATCCGGATCTTCGCCAATTGCAATAAGCAGTTCGCGGACCGCACTGCGAATTCGATCAGCTTGCACTTTCTTCCTTGGACTCAGTCTCGGGCTTTGGCTCTTCAGGCAGTGCCTCGAGTTGCTTGACCTTGCGCTTTGGAACTGCGATTGGTCCCTTGACGGAAACCGCGCGCTTGGTGGATGAACGCCAGGTTGGACGCTCAGGCAACTTCTTCATACCCTTGAAGATCTTGGCAATCTCATCCTGGTTCAGGGTTTCCTGCTCCAAGAGCGCCTTTGCCAACTTGTCCAAGATGACGCGGTTTTGCGTGATCGCCTTGTGAGCCTCATCAAGTGCCGACTCCAAAATCATGCGAACTTCGGCGTCAACTTGCTGGGCCATCTCGTTTGAGTAAGTGCTGTGGGTAGCAAGCTCTCTACCCAAGAACGGCTCGGAAGCTCCAGAACCCAGTGAGATGGCTCCGACCTTTTGGCTCATTCCATACTTGGTAACCATGATTCGTGCTGTGCTGGTGGCCTTCTCGAAGTCGTTGGACGCTCCAGTGGTTGGGTCCTTGAACACGATCTCCTCGGCAATGCGGCCACCCATTGCATAGGCAATCTGGTCTAGCAGCTGGTTGCGAGTGATCGAGTAGCGATCCTCCATTGGCATAACCATGGTGTAACCAAGGGCACGGCCTCTTGGCAAGATGGTGATCTTCGTAACTGGGTCAGAGTGGTTTAGCGCTCCAGCAACCAGGGCGTGGCCTGCCTCGTGGTAGGCGGTGATTAGTCGCTCGTGGTCGCGCATCAGGGTGGACTTCTTCTGCGGTCCTCCGATGACGCGGTCAATAGCCTCGTCGATGATCTCGTTATCGATTACCTTGCGGTTTAGACGAGCTGCCAAAAGCGCGGCTTCATTCAGAACGTTGGCAAGATCGGCACCGGTAAATCCAGGGGTGCGACGAGCAACCAGCTCAAGGTTTACATCCTCAGCCAGCGGCTTGTTCTTTGAGTGAATGCCAAGAATCTGCTCGCGACCCTTGAGATCTGGTGCGTTCACGCCGACCTGGCGGTCGAAGCGACCCGGACGCAGTAGCGCTGGGTCCAAAACATCCGGACGGTTGGTTGCGGCGATCAAGATCACGTTGGTGTTGGTGTCAAAACCATCCATCTCAACTAAAAGCTGGTTCAGGGTCTGCTCGCGCTCGTCGTTGCCGCCGCCGATTCCGGTGCCGCGGTGACGACCAACCGCATCGATTTCGTCAACGAAGATGATCGCAGGGGAAGCTTGCTTCGCCTGCTCAAAAAGATCACGAACTCGGGAGGCACCGACACCGACGAACATTTCGACGAAGTCTGAACCTGAGATCGAGAAGAACGGGACTCCAGCCTCGCCGGCAACTGCCTTGGCAACCAGGGTCTTACCGGTTCCCGGAGGGCCATAGAGCAAGACTCCGCGCGGAATCTTCGCACCCATCTCCTGGAACTTCTTTGGGTCCTTTAGGAAGTCCTTGATTTCTACAAGTTCTTCCATCGCCTCGTCGATGCCCGCGACATCCTTGAAGGTGACGTTCGAAGTCTCTTTGGTGACCATCTTGGCCTTGGACTTGCCGAAGTTCATAACTCCGCGTCCGCCGCCGGACATGGATCCCATTAGGAACCAGAACAGCGCCAAAATAATGACGAATGGCAGAAGTGATCCCAACAGCGCCAGGTACCAGGGGGTGCGCTGCACCTCATCGGTCCAGCCCTCTGCCACTTGTGCTTCCGCAACAGCCTTGGTGACAGCCACTTCGCGGCCAATCACGTAGAAGAACTGAATCTGCTCGCCGTACTCAGGGTCAGGCTTTGAGAGGGTGACGTCCACGCGCTGAGCGCCATCGAAGATCTTTACGGTCTTTGCCTTGCCGGACTCGATGAGTTCTAAGCCAACCTGGGTGTCCACCTTGGTGAACTGCTGGGTAGTCATCAGCTGGCTGCCGATCAGCATTACACCCAGTGCAAGACCAATCCAGAGCCAAGGGCCGCGCAAAAACTTCTTCATCTTCATGTTGGGCGTTTGCCCCTTCCGTAATTTCTAGCTGTAGACGCTCGGTGAAAGGATGCCAACACCGTCTAAAGAGCGGTACTGCTCGTTGTAATCCAGACCGTAACCAACTACGAACTCGTTCGGGATATCAAACCCTACCCATCTGACAGCTATTTCAACTTTGGCTGCATCTGGCTTGCGAAGCAGGGTAACAATCTCAACTGATGCTGCCCCACGAGCCTTCAAATTGGCTGTGAGCCAAGACAGGGTAAGGCCGGAATCGATGATGTCCTCAACGATTAGAACGTTGCGGTCCTTCACATCGGTGTCTAGGTCTTTGAGGATGCGAACCACACCAGAGGAGACGGTGCCGGATCCGTAGGAGGAAACTGCCATCCAGTCCTGCTTGGTAGGAATCTGCATCGCGCGTGCGAGGTCCGCCATAAATGGCACGGCACCCTTGAGGATTCCCAATAGCAGAACGTTCTTGTCCTTGTAAAACTCATCGATTGGCGCAGCTAGCTCTGCGATGCGGGCTTGAATCTGCTCCGCTGTAACCAATACCTCTTTGATGTCTGGGTGATTCAGATGCACTAGCAGGCTCCCGGGGTTGGTGGCTTGGACCTTGTAAAGATCAACAGGTCTTTTACCCGCTCTACTGTAATGCCAGAAAGGGCAGCAGATTTCTGCCCGTGCCAATTGGTAATAAGTGCATCGATGGCCTCGATTTGCACCGATGAGATTGCCTTAGCACCTGCCCTGGTGGCAATCATGTGCAGTGCCTTGGTTCTAACTGCAGTCGGCTGATTCTCAAGCACCGCAATCGAATAGCTCACCGACTGCGCTGTTCCGGAATGCTTGGCATCGCCAACTAATTCAGCAGCCATCGCGGTCAGCACTTCATCGACTTCGGAAACTTGGTTGGCGGTTCTGGAAAGTGACTTAGCAATACCCGGGCCCAGTTCTGCCTCAATGACCTCAAGCAGCTTGCGGGCACGAACCCTTAGATACTGCGCATCTTCGTTGTGCGGGTCATCCCAAAACTCAAGTCCTTGGTCCAGGCATGCCTGTCTGAGGGAATCCCTAGTTAGTCCAAGTAGCGGTCTCGCGATTGCTCTGGCTGGGTCGAAGGCATCCATGCCTGCGAGCGCCGATAACCCAGATCCGCGAGCGAGCCCCAGCAATACCGTTTCAGCCTGGTCCTCCAGGTTGTGACCCAGTAAAACCAGCTCTGCAGCCTGCGAAATACGAATCTTCTCAAGTGCTTGATACCTAGCATCTCTGGCAGCTGCCTCCATGCCGCTACCTGAGAGCTCAACGTTTACCTTTTCAATCAGCACTGGGGAGAGGCCAAGCTCCTCGCAGATTTGCTTTGCCTTCAAAGCAACCTCAGCACTTGCGGTCTGCAGCTGGTGATCGATGATCACGGCCCCTGCCGCAAGCCCCATTCTCGGAGCTTCGAATGCTGTGGCGGCAGCCAGTGCAATCGAATCTCCACCACCCGAACATGCCACCAAAACCAGCGAACCACTGGGTAAATCGAGTGATTCGAGCTGCTCTCTAACAGCGCGTCTAGCATCTGCCATGGCTGGAGTGAGCCTAGGACGCTGTGTCATCTGTCTCGATTCGGTAATCTTTATGCGAAAAGCCTATTGAGGAGAAGCCGTGTCTTACGACGTAGTTATTGAGATTCCAAAGGGAAGCCGCAACAAGTATGAGGTTGACCACGAAACCGGTCGAGTGTTTTTGGACCGCGTGCTGTTCACCCCGTTCGTCTACCCAACCGACTACGGCTTCTTTGAGAACACCCTCGGTGGCGATGGAGACCCACTAGACGCCCTTGTGCTTTTGGAGTTCCCGCTGTTCCCAGGCGTTGGCGTAAAGGTTCGCGCGGTGGGCATGTTGGTCATGGAAGATGATGGCGGTGTTGACGAGAAGGTGCTTTGCGTGCCAGTAAAGGACCCACGCTGGAGCCACATCCAGGACCTAGGCGACGTTAGCAGCCAGGTGAAGAACGAGATCGAGCACTTCTTCTCCCACTACAAGGACCTAGAGCCTGGCAAGTGGGTCAAGGTTGGCGAGTGGCAGGGCAAGGATGTGGCTGAGCGCCTAATCCAGGAAGCTATCGTGCGCTACAACGCCGAGGGTGACGGCGCTAACGCGAAGTCATGCTGCGGCGGAAACTGCGACTGCAAGTAAGACCTAAAGAAAAAGGACCTCACCGCTTGGTGGGGTCCTTTTTTTGTTACAAACTTTTAGGCGCTCGGGCGGCCAGCATATGGGAACAATTCACCGTATCGAAGCGGAACGATGCGAACGGTTCGAGCCGGGTTCGGAGCCTCGAGCATCATGTCGCCGCCCAGGTAATAAACCACGTGATACTTGTCGCCGTTGAAAGCTGAAGACTGCGAGTACCACATCAGGTCACCGACCTGGGCCTGAGACAGCGGCACAAGCTTGCGAGCAGCAGCCATGGTGTTGAACTGGTTGGTCGCAGAGTGGGTGCCGATGTAGATTCCCGCTGCCGCGTAACCCGCCTTGGTAAGCCCGGAACAGTCCCAAACATCTGGGCC
>JARXAN010000062.1 GCA_029865895.1 Actinomycetota bacterium | reverse complement strand
GCGCTGGGTGGCAAGTTTGCTTAGTTCGAGTTGATCTCTAGGGGGTGGTTCGTTGGCAATCAGAGTCAGTGCAGCATCGATGCGAAACTTTGGCTTTGCGGTTCTCGCTGGTGCTCCCCTGCCTAGCCAAGCAAGCTCCTTGCGAAGTAGGTTCTGTCTTCTTGCTTCACTCGATGCGGCTTGACGATTACGCTCAGCGCGCTGCAAAACGTATGCTGCGTAGCCACCATCAAAGGGTTCGATCTTCCCGCCGTAAACCTCCCAGGTGAGGTTACAAACCGCATCCAGGAACCAGCGGTCGTGCGTAACAACCAGCAGGCCACCGGCAGTTTTAGACCAGCGGTTTCTAAGGTGTTCGGCAAGCCATGCCACGCCTTCAACATCGAGGTGGTTAGTCGGCTCATCAAGCATGACTATGTCATAGTCACCAGCCAATAACGCCGCCAGTGCCACCCTTCGGCGCTGGCCACCGGAGAGTGTCCCAACTTGCTGGCTCCAGTCCAGATCCCCAAGGAGGCCCTGCAGCACATCGCGAATCTTTGGATCGGTGGCCCACTCGTGCTCTGGACCTTCACCTACTACGGCCTGCCCAATACTCAGGGAGTTGTCAATCTTGTCGACCTGGGTTAGGTAACCAACCCGAAGCGATCCTCGATAGGTGACTCGTCCGGAATCAGGCTCTAGCTGCTTGGAAAGAATCTTGAGCAGGGTCGATTTACCATCACCGTTTCGCCCGACGATGCCAATTCGGTCACCCTCGTTTACTCCGACGGTGATGCCGTCAAATACCTGTTTGGTGGGAAACTCGAGCTCAATCTGCTCGGCGCCTAAAAGATGAGCCACTAGATCAACCTGCTGCCAAGTGGACTTGGGTTTGCAATTACCGCTTGGTAACCAGCGGCCTCGATATTCGCAGCACATTCTTGGGCCTGAGAAACATCCTTGGCTAGATACCAAAGCGTCGGTCCCGAGCCAGACAGCAAACCTTTTCCGCAACCAAAGTCCTGAGCAGCAAGCTCCCTAAGTTCCGGTAGCAGGCTGAAAGCCGCTTCGGTAAGTGAGTTTTTGCCCAACCAGTCCAAGCCATTTATAAAGTCCGGAACCTGAAGCTCCTCGCCAAGTTCTAGACGGTCAAATTCCTGAAAGACCGCTTTGGTCGAAAGTGGCTTGTGGTTGACAAGCAGCACTATTGGCTGCGAAATGATCTGCGGGTGTGGGGAAAGCTCAGTGCCGGTATCACTGCCAAGCGCGGTTCCGCCCAATATTGCGAACGGAACATCTGCCCCGATTGAACCGCCCACCTTCATCAAGGCAGCCTGGTCAAGACCCAGGCACCACGCTTCATTTAGTGCTGTCAGTGCGGCAGCAGCGTCCGCCGAACCTCCAGCCATACCGCCGGCAACTGGCACCTGCTTGTGAATCACAAAACGCATTGGCTGAGGATTTTCGATTCCGGCGCTCTTAGCTAGAGCGAGGGCAGCTTTGACCACCAGGTTGGATTCATCGAGTGGGATCTCGCCAAGGTTTGGAAGATCTGAAACAACTTCAACCTGCCAGCCATCGCTCGGTTCAACTCCGACACGTTCTTCAAGGTCAAGTGCCTGGTAAAGACTGACAACGGGGTGGTAGCCATCGGCCTGCAGATCGCCAACTTGAAAGTGCAGGTTCACCTTGCCCTGCGCGGCTGCCCAAATCACTTAGCACTCGCAATCGCGATGAATTGCTCGATGTTGAGCTGCTCTCCCCTGGCCTGCGGATCTATGCCTGCGCGAACCAAAATTTGCTCTGCTTCAGCTGGTGAGCCAGCCCAGCCGGCGAGTGCCTGGCGGAGAGTCTTTCGACGCTGCAGAAATGCCTGGTCTATGACTGTGAAGGTTGGTTTTTGCAATGCCGGGTCGCGCTCGATGGTGCGCTCGAAAAAGACCAGAGCGCTGTCAACGCCCGGCACAGGCCAAAAGATGTTTCTGCCGATATTGCCCGCTAGTCGCGCGGGTCCATACCAAGCCATCTTCAGAGATGGCACGCCATATTCCTTGCTGTTGGGAGCCGCCGCCAGCCGGTGAGCCACCTCGGCCTGCACCATAACAAGGCCCTTTCGAATCGAAGGAAACTGGTTCATAAAGTGAAGTAGCACCGGCACCGAGATGTTGTACGGCAGGTTCGCGACCAATGCGGTTGGTTCACCCGGAAGCTCAGTCACCTTCAGCGCATCTGCGACTACAAGGTCAAGTTTCTTATCTGGCGCATGCTTTGCAATGGTGCTGGGCAGCTCGGCGGCTAGCCGGTCGTCGATTTCGACGGCAATTGCTCTCGGCACGATCTCTAAAATGCCAAGGGTTAGCGAACCCAACCCCGGTCCAATTTCAACCACCAGATCATCGGGGTTGAGATTCGCTGCCGAAACAATTCGACGAATGGTGTTTGGGTCAATTACAAAGTTTTGACCAAGTTTTTTGGTTGGTCTGATGTCCAACTTTTCGGCCAGTTGGCGAATCTCCGCTGCTCCCAGCATCAGCTCAAACCTTCAGACCAGAGTCCGTAAACCCGCTCGGTGTTGGCATTGATCTGCTTTGCGGTCTTTACCGCATCCCAACCCAAAAGAGTTGCGATGTAGCGCAGGGTGTGCGGCACAAGATACGGAGCATTAGGTCTGCCGCGCATTGGTTCCGGAGTCAGAAATGGCGAATCGGTTTCCACCAAAAGCAGCTCCGGTGAAACTGCAAGCAGCGAGTCTCTGAGGTGCTGATTCTTTTTGAAGGTGATGTTGCCAGCGAAGGAGAGGTACCAACCGTTTTGCTGGCAAATCTCAGCTAGTTCGAGATCTCCCGAGTAGCAGTGAAAAACCGTACGCTCTGGAGCGCCGACTCGCTTGAGTGTCTCCACCACCTCGGCATGCGCCTCACGGTCGTGAATCATTAGGGCGATGTCGTGTTGCTTGGCAATCTCGATGTGTCGCTCAAACGAGTAGGCCTGCGCTGCTAGTTCGGCATCGCCCTGGGTTCTAAAAAAGTCCAAACCGGTTTCGCCGATGGCTCGAACTCGAGGTTGACTTGCCAGTTCTGCAATACCGGAAATCGCCTCATCAAGTTGCGCACGAGTTTCATAAAGTGGTGCTTCATTTGGGTGCAAAGCAACTGCGGCTAGCAGCATCGGCTCTGACTTGGCTACTGCTGCCGACCAGATTGAGCTCTCTAGGGTGACGCCAACTTGGACCGCGCCAAGCATATTCACCTGACGCATGCGCTCTAGGTGCTCGGCAACCGACATCGGCTCATCGCCATCGGCGATCTCTAAGTGGGTGTGGTTGTCGTAGGTGCCGACTTCCAGTGGCTCTGGTAGGTCCGGGTAGTGAACCGGACGGTTATTTAGACCGTCGTAAGAGTTTCTGGTGCGAATGGGTTCGCTCATTGTTCCTCTACGCGCGGGAACAGCACCTCTAGCTCGCCCAGCTTGGTTCCGGCGGGAAGCACTCCCCACTCACCCTGCTGAATTCTTTGCTCGGAGAGTTCCCCGAGGCTGGTACCGATGGAATTCCAAAGCTTCTGAGTTGCCTTTGGGGTAACTGGGCTGAGTAGCACTGCCAATAGGCGAAGACCCTCGGCAGTGGTGTAGAGCACGGTTGCAAGGCGATCGCGATCTGCCTCATCCTTTGCCAGCACCCAGGGTGCCTGCACGGTGATGTAGTTGTTTAGCTCATCTACCAAGGTCCAAACCTTGGCAATCGCCTCGTGAATCGCGACCTTGTCGATAGCTGAGTTAGCCCCCGCTACCGCGTCCTGCGCAACCTTTTGAATAGCAAGGTCAGCCTCAAGGTATTCAGCTGGTGCAGGGACCACGCCATCGAAGTACTTATTGATCATCGCGATCACTCGAGAAGCAAGGTTTCCAAAACCATTTGCCAGCTCCGAGTTGTATCTCGCGCTTAGGTCTTCCCAGCTGAAGGAGCCATCGGAACCAAAGCCGATTGCCTTCATGAAGTAGTAGCGGAATGCGTCGGAGCCAAAAATGTCGGTGATCTGCGTCGGCGCAATACCGGTGAGCTTGGACTTTGACATCTTCTCGCCACCGACCAAAAGCCATCCGTGACCAAAGACCTGCTTGGCAGGAGGTAGGCCGGCGGCCATCAGCATCGCGGGCCAGATAACTGCGTGGAAGCGAAGAATGTCTTTTCCAACCACCTGGACATCGGCTGGCCAGAGTGAGTTCAGCTTCGCTTCATCGGACCCATAACCAATTGCGGTGATGTAGTTCAAAAGCGCATCAAACCAAACGTAGGTGATGTGCTGATCGTCCCAAGGAATATCGATCCCCCAGTCAAAGCGCTCCTTGGAGCGCGAAATCGAGAGATCGCTCAGTCCCGAGCGCACGAAAGAGATGACCTCATTCTTTGCGCTCTCCGGCTGAATAAAGGTTGGGTTGTCCTCGTAGTGCTTTAGCAGGCGCTCTTGAAAATCGCTGAGCTTGAAGAAGTAGTTGGTCTCGTTGAGCTGTTCGACCGGCTTTGAGTGGATGGCGCAAACCTTCTGATCCGCAAAGTCTCCCGAACCATCGATTAGGTCAGATTCGTTTTTGTACTCTTCGCAACCAACGCAGTAATTTCCCTGGAATGAACCCTGGTAGATAAAGCCGGTGTCGTAGAGCTTCTGCAGGAACTGCTGCACCGCCTTTTCGTGGCGTGGCTCAGTGGTGCGAATGAAATCCTGGTTGTCGATGTCGATGGTTTCCAAAAGTGGAAGCCAAGACTCAGTAACCAATTTGTCGGTCCAGCTCTTTGGATCGGTGTTGTTTCCCAATGCGGTGCGGAGCACCTTCTCGCCGTGCTCATCGGTACCGGTGAGTAGATAGGAGTTTTCGCCACGGGCGCGGTGCCACCTGGTGAGCACATCTGAGGCCACTTCGGTGTAGGCGTGGCCAATGTGAGGCGCATCGTTCACATAGAAGATGGGCGTAGTTACATAAAAGGACTTGGACACCCTTGATATCTTAGGGTTTGTGTAAAAGAGCTTCAGCGTAAATTGCGCTCTTTGATGCACCGGTTGCCTCGGCCAGGTCGGCGCAGGCCTGCTTTAGGCCCAATCCGGAGGCTGCTAACTCCAGTGCTTTGAGTCCCAATTCGGCAACGTCGAAGGTCTTCGGGCTTGCTCCCCCAATGATCATCACCATCTCACCCTTTGGTGAACCGGCAGCCCATGCAACAAGGTCCGAGAGCGTGCCGCGCTCGGTGTGCTCGAACTTCTTGGTCAACTCGCGAGAAACAGTTCCTGGTCGATCCGCTCCAAAAACAGCTGCTGCATCGACCAGCGATTCGTGAATGCGATGCGGTGCCTCAAAAAAGACCATGGTGCGAGCTTCATCTTTGAGTGCTTCAAAAACTCTTAGCCGCTCACCCTGTTTTCTTGGCAAAAATCCCTCGAAGCTAAAGCGGTCGGTTGGCAGTCCCGATACCGCGAGCGCCGAGATAACCGCAGACGGTCCAGGGATGGCAATGAT
>JARXAN010000042.1 GCA_029865895.1 Actinomycetota bacterium | reverse complement strand
TTGACCATGATGGCGGCCCTTGGCGCACTGCACCGAAAGTGGCAGTTGACCGAGTTGGTTGTCTCCTCATACCAGGCGGTCTCCGGAGCCGGGGCTCCAGGTATTGAGCGTCTGCAGCAGGAGATCCAGGCGGTTGCTAAGAATCAAGATGCCGGTCTTTCTTCTGACAACGTCACTTCAACCGTGAACTCTCACGGTGCACCGCTGGCCGATTCACCTTGGCCAGTGCCAATTGCCCTGAACGTGATTCCAATGGCTGGCTCACTCAAGGAAGATGGCCACTCCTCGGAGGAGCTAAAGGTTCGCAATGAGTCACGCAAGATCTTGGGCATCAAGGACCTAAAGGTTGCTGCCACCTGTGTTCGCGTTCCAGTTCAGGTTGCGCACTCACTTGCAGTTCACGCCACCTTCGCTCACCCGCTAACCGCAGATGAGGTTCGCGCCGAGCTTGAGAAGCAGCCAACCGTTGTTGTGATGGATGACCCAGGCAATGGCGTCTACCCGACCCCGGCACACGTTGCCGGTCAGGACCCAACTTTTGTTGGTCGCATTCGCCAGGCTCAAGATTTCCCAAACACCATCGATCTATTTGTGGTGGGGGACAACCTGCGCAAGGGTGCTGCTCTAAACACCTATGAGATCGCAGAGCTGGTGGCTGCGGAGCTTGGCTAACTAATAGTTAGTAGCGTTGCACTCGGTGGGCAAAAGAGCCTTACCGGTGCAAATATCGAGCAGCCCATGCCACCAGAGACATGCAGCAGACTCTGCTTGCCCTCGAATTCCCAGCCGCTTACCCCTTGGGCGTATTCGGTTGGCAAATCGCAGTTGGTGACTAAGGCTTTTGAGCCCGGCAAACAGATCTGACCACCGTGGGTGTGACCGGCAAAAACAATGCTGGCATCCTGCTTGGTGAAGGCTTCGATGACTCTCAAATAAGGTGCGTGGGCCACGCCAATTAGGACATCAGCATCGGTGAGTGAGTTTTTCTGAACGGGAAGCGACTCAAGCTGGTCGAGATTCTCATGCGGGTCATCTAGGCCCATAAAGCCAAGTTTTACCCCTGCAACATGCAGTGTTCCGGAAGCATTGTTTAGGTCTAGCCAGCCAGCTCCAGTTAGCTCTGAGGTGAAGCGCTCGGTGTCCAGGTCTACTTCGTTTCTGACCTCGGATGGTCCCTGGAAATACCGAAGGGGGTTTCTGAACTTAGGGGCTCGATAATCGTTTGAGCCATTCACAAATACCCCTGGGAATCCAAGCAGCGGTTCCAGCGCGCCTAGGCAGGGGTTGATTGCATCTTTGTGACCGAGGTTGTCACCGGTATTCACAACTAGGTCCGGCTTTAGCTCCGCGAGGCTGGCTAAAAACTTAGCTTTAGCTTTCTGTCCTGGAGCAAAGTGAATGTCCGAGATGTGCAGCACTCGAATTGGTTTTTCCAATCCAATGGCAAGCTCAACCTCTTTGAGCAGGAATGGACCAGCGTTACCGGCTAGCCACATTGATTCGGTATCAAAACTATGGCGCTGTTTGCACTGATCTCAGATCCGGCAGCCGGGAGGGTGCTGTGGGCAAGCCCTTCTGCCAGGGCCGGATCACACTGCTTCAGCTGATTCTGACTGGACTGCGGGAGTGAGACCGTGAACCCCATGGCTTCGAGGTTGGCCTTGGCCTGGTTTAGGTCTATACCCCTAACCGTTGGAACCACGAGCTTTCCACCGGCCGAGATGAAGACTTTGACAATCGAGCCTCGCTCAAGGACTTGGCCAGCGGCTGGAATTGTGTAGGCAACCGTTCCGGCTGGAGCGGTTGATGAGACCTCATTTTTCTGCACCGCTACGTTTAGCTCTGCTCCGGTAATGGTGAGCTTTGCCGATTCCAGATCGATACCGGTGGTGTTTGGGATCGCAATCATGGTGGGAGCGGTGTATTGCGGAAGCGCAGCAGGGAATGCTCCACCGACGTAGCGCTTATTGACCTCGGTCATGATCGATTTCCAGATGGCATGTCTGATCACCGGCACTGCTCTGCCGTTCACACTCTTGCCAGACTGCGAGGTCAAGCCGGAGACGTTACCAACCCAGGTCGCGGTGGCAACCTTGGAGGAGAAGCCGGTCATCCAGGTGTGGATTCGACTGTCAGTGGTTCCGGTCTTTCCAGCCAGTGGAGTGCCATCGCCAGGGTTTGCCGCCGAACCGGTGCCACCAGACATAACGCCACGCAGTGCCTCCACCATCGCGTGTGCGATGTCTGGGCTGACGGCCTGGCTACAGATGGTCTTTGGCACTGGAATCTCTTCGTTGGTGCGTCTGAGGATTACCTTGTCGATTGCAACCGGGGAGCAGACCGTTCCATTGTTGGCAATGCCGGCGTATGCGGCAGCCATGGTTAGCGGTGCAATTTCATTGGTTCCCAGAATGGTTGCTGGCACGTAAAGCAATTCCTCGCCATCGGCTCGGTGCACGCCGAAAGCGACCGCGGTGTCTCTAATTGCGCAGAGGTCCAGCTTGGCAGCCATCGCTGCGAACGCGGTGTTCTGAGAGGTGATAACGGCCTGTCGAACGCTGATGTCATCAACGGTCTTGTCGCCCGAGTTGTTTACCTCCCAGAGGCCAACAACACCACCGCAGCTGGCGCGGAAGTCTTTCTCGACGTTCCAGATCTTTACCTTGTCGGCCTGACCATCAAGGTCAACATCCTCGCCGGTAAAAATTCGGCCATCAACGTGGTCACCCAGGGTGTAGCCGTTCTTTAGCCACTCAGCCAGGGTAAAAACCTTGTAGGTGGAACCAGGCTGGAAGCCGGACGATCCACCGTATGGCTTATCGGTGTTGAAGTTCACCGATGTGCGACCTGGTTCTGGATTGTCAGACTGGTCAAAGAAGCGATTCTGCACCATGGCGAGCACTCGACCGGTACCAACTTCCACCGATACCGAAGCGGTTCCAAACGCCCACTCATTGTCGCCCGGCAGTATGTTCATGGTGGCGTTGAAAGCGGTCTCCTGGACATCTAGGTCCAAGGTGGTGTAAATCTCTAGACCACCGCGGCGAAGCAGCATCTCGCGGTCTTCTGCGGTCTCACCAAAGTCGGTGGAGTTGCGGATCGTCCAAACCGTGTAGTCGCAGAAGAATGAGGTGGTCTGGTTTGCCTCACAGCCCTGCTGGCTCTTGGTGATCTTGGTCTGAATTGGAGATTCTTTGTAGCCGTCGGCCTCGACCTGGGTGATAAAGCCCTCATCGGCCATGGCTTGAATTACGTAATTTCTTCGGCCAATACCGCGCTCAAGGTTCTCTGAGTCATCCGGCTTGTAGTCGTTTGGAGACTTCAGCATCGCTGCTAGGTAGGCAGCCTGCGGCACGTTTAGCTTCTTAGCGCTGGTGCCGAAGTAATACTGGCTAGCGGTTTCAACACCGTTGATCTGATTTCCAAGAAACACCAGGTTCAGGTAACCGGCGAGAATGTCTTTTTTCTCTACCTCGTTTTCCAAGGCGATGGCCAGTCGAATCTCGCGAAGCTTTCTGGCAACTGTCACTTCGGTTGCGGCTGCAATTGCCTCGGCATCAGCGGTGAGGTTTGCTGCTTCAACCTGGGATTGGCGGACGTACTGCATCGTGATGGTGGATGCACCCGGACCCTCACCGAAGGTTGCGAGGTTGGTCAAAGTTGCACGAAGCAGTGAGATGATGTCCACTCCACCGTGCTCATAAAATCTTGGGTCCTCAACCGCGATAACCGCGTTGATCAGGTTTGGAGAGATTTCCTCAAATGGAACCTCAATGCGGTTCTCGTGGTAGAAATTTGCCATCTTGACTGGCTTGCCATCACGCAGTGCGTAGATGGTCGAAGCCTGGGACGCATTTACCGGTTTGATGTAAGCAGGTAGACCTTCAAATAGGCCAGCCCCAGTGGACGCGGCGACACCCGCGACGGCTGCCATTGGCGCCAAAATTGCTACCGACAACACACCGGCTACGGCACTGAGCAAACCAAACTTGAATATGCTGGTCAGCGCGGATTGAGATTTCTTTCCGGACATAGACTCTAGGTTACCTGTCACATCCTGAATCGGAGCTGTAAATGACCAAGTGGGAATACATCACAACCCCTCTGCTACTTCACAAAGAAACTCAAATTTTGAACACCTGGGGCAACCAGGGTTGGGAGCTGGTTCAGGTAATCACCGGCCCACAGGGCGGACTAATCGCATTCTTCAAGCGCGAGGTGCAGGCATGAGCGTCGAGCAGAAGCTAGCTGAGCTAGGTCTCACACTGCCAGCGGTTGCGACCCCTGCCGGGGCCTACGTTCCAGCTGTGATTTCAGGAAACCTAGTTTTCACCGCAGGGCAGATTCCACTGGTGGATGGCACCCTGATGGCAACCGGCAAGGTTGGCCAGGAAATCTCTCCGGAGTTTGCCAAGGAGATCGCTCAGCGCTGTGCGCTAAACGCACTGGCAGCAGTAAAGAGCGTCCTCGGGGATCTTTCGCGTGTAAAGCGGGTTGTCAAAGTGGTTGGCTTCGTTGCCTCAACACCAGATTTCACCGGACAGCCGGGTGTGCTCAATGGCGCATCTGAGCTACTGGGTAATGTCTTTGGCGATGCCGGCCTGCACGCTAGAAGCGCGGTAGGCGTGGCATCACTACCGCTTGATGCACCAGTTGAAGTCGAACTAATCGTCGAATTCGTCTAGTTCTAGTCGGTCGCACCGGCGTTCATGCGTCCGGTGATGGTGTTCATTACCGAGGTATCGGCCAATGTGGTGACATCACCAATTGGTCGATCTTCTGCGACATCTCGCAAAAGGCGACGCATGATCTTGCCGGAGCGGGTCTTTGGTAATTCGCTCACCACAAAGATGGTTCGCGGTTTAGCAATTGGCCCAATTTCCTTAGCTACGTGATCGCGCAGGATCTTCGAGGTGTCCTGGTCGGAACCAATCTGGTCTTGGTGTGAGGCTCTTAGAATCACGAATGCCACAATCGCCTGACCGGTGGTCTCGTCCTTGGCTCCAACCACGGCTGCCTCTGCAACGAATGGGTGAGAAACCAGAGCTGATTCAATCTCTGCGGTTGATAGTCGGTGGCCCGAAACGTTCATAACGTCGTCAACTCGACCAAGCAGCCAGAGGTCTCCGTCGGCATCGAACTTCGCTCCGTCGCCAGCAAAATACTTGCCCTCAAAGCGTGACCAGTAGGTCTCTTTGTAGCGCTCCGGGTCTCCCCAAATACCGCGCAACATCGATGGCCAAGGCTCGGTAATTGTTAGGTAGCCGCCGTTGCCAGGACCGACTTCCTTGCCCTCATCGTCAATGATTCGCATTTCGATACCGGGCAGTGCAACCTGAGCGCTGCCTGGCTTTGTGGAGGTGATGCCGGGTAACGGAGAGATCATGATTGCTCCGGTTTCGGTCTGCCACCAGGTGTCCACGATCGGAGCCTTATTGCCACCGATTACCTCGCGGTACCACATCCAAGCCTCAGGGTTGATTGGCTCACCAACGCTTCCTAGCACTCGAATCGAGCTGAGGTCATAGTGGGTGGTAACGCTGCGGCCGATCTTCATAAAGCTTCTAATGGCGGTTGGAGCCGTGTAGAGGATGTTTACGTGGTACTTCTGAACGATGTCCCACCATCTGCCCCAGTCCGGAGTATCCGGAGTGCCCTCGTAGATCACCTGGGTTGCACCGTTGGCCAGAGGGCCATAGGCGACGTAAGAGTGACCAGTGATCCAACCAACGTCTGCGGTGCACCAGTAAACGTCCTGACCCTCGTGCAGGTCGAAGACATTCTTGTGTGTGTACGAGGCCTGCGTTAGGTACCCACCCGAGGTGTGCAGGATGCCCTTGGGCTTTCCAGTGGTTCCAGAGGTGTAGAGAATGAACAGTGGGTGCTCGGCGTTGAAGCCCTGGGCGACGTGCTCCTGGTCTACGGTGCGAAGTTCCTCTTCCCACCAAATGTCGCGACCTTCTACCCAGTCCACCTTGGAGTCGGTGCGGTTTACCACGAGCACCTTCTCGACGGTTGGGCACTTGTTATCCGCCAGCGCTTCATCGACAGCAGGCTTTAGCAGACTGGCTTTGCCCTTGCGGTAGCCACCATCTGCGGTGATCACCAATTTGGCCTCGGCATCTTGGATTCGGGAGGCAAGTGAGTCAGCGGAGAATCCACCGAAGATCACTGAGTGGACAGCGCCAACTCGAGCAACAGCCTGCATGGCAATGATTGCCTCGGGAATCATCGGCATGTAGATGGCTACGCGGTCACCTGGTTCGATGCCGAGCTTCAAAAGTAGATTGGCTGCCTTTTTCACCTCGATCAGCAGGTCGAGGTAGGTGTAAACCTTGGTG
>JARXAN010000029.1 GCA_029865895.1 Actinomycetota bacterium | reverse complement strand
GACAGCATTCTCTCCCCGGAGGAGAAGGAAGCCAACGAGTGCATGATGATTTGCGTTGGCCGCTCAAAGACAGCTCGATTAGTTCTCGATCTCTAATTCCCAAGGAGGAACCATGTCAGATCAAAAGCCAAACCTAGGCTTTACCCTCTCAGACCCCGAGTTCTGGAACCGCAGCGACCAAGACGAAGCTTTTCGCTCGCTTCGAGAGCAGGCACCTGTCTCTTGGCACGAGGAGATTGCATCTGAGTGGTTTCCAGAGGGCGGCAGAGGTTTTTGGTCGGTGGTGCGTCACGCCGAGGTGACTCAAGTTAGTAAGGACCAAGAGACCTTCACCTCGGGATTCGGTACCGAAATCGTCGACATGACTCCGCTCGAGCAGGCAACCTTCGGCGGCATGCTCAACATGCACGCACCGCAACATGCCAAGTACCGCTCCATCGTGAATCGAGTTCTCACGCCGCGAACCGTTGAAGCAATGTCTGAGGACATCGATCGCCAGGCGGTTGCCGCCATCAACCGAGTTGTTGAAAAAGGTAGCGCTGACTTTGTTGTCGACATCGTCGGGGACTATCCAGCCCAGATTATTGGTGACCTACTTAGCGTCCCAGAGTCGGATCGTGCACCACTAATTGACCTCACGGTTCAAGCTCTATCCGCTTATGGAACCCAACAGGCCTATACCTCATACCTCGAGATCATCGACTATGCCCTTGGGCTCATTGATGAGGTCAGAAAATCTGGCCACGACGACAACTTCCTAGGACGTCTGCTCACTGCTGAGGTGGATGGCGAGTCGATGTCAGATCAAGACATCGCAATTTTCTTTGCACTGCTGCTAACAGCAGGAATCGAGACCACAGCCTCAACTTTGGCAACCGGCTTCTATGGCCTTAGCCTTCACCCAGATCGTCGAGTAGAGCTGCAGAACAACTTCGATCAGCTAGCTCCGGCAGCGGTGGAAGAGCTAATTCGCTGGGTCTCTCCAGTCAAGCACTTTAGAAGAACCGCAACCAGGGATGTTGAGGTTGGCGGCCAACTCATTCGCGAAGGCGACAAAGTGGTCATGTGGTACAACTCCGCTAACCGTGACGAGACCGTTTTTAGCAATCCAGACAGCCTGGTTTTCAACCGCGAGCAGAATCCTCACGTTGGCTTTGGAGGCGGTGGACCGCACTTCTGTCTCGGAGCAGTCTTGGCCCGAAAAGAAGCCACCTTGTTCTTGAGGCGTTTGTTCCAAATCGTTCCTGACATCCAGGTATCAGGGGACGCAGTCTTCGCCCAATCCAATTTCGTGAACGCGGTTACCTCGCTTCCGGTTAGCTTCACCCCTACCAAGAAGTTGGTGCTCTAATGGCGGAAGCAAAGAACGTAGTTGTGACCGGTGCTGCCTCCGGTATCGGCAGGAGCATCGCTCAGAAGTTTCTAGATTTAGGTCACAAGGTTTGGGGCCTTGATCTCAATGCCCTAGAGAACCCAAATGTCAGTTATGTTTACGCAAACCTCACCAACCGCTCGGGAATGGCGGAGATAGCGAAGCAACTTCCAAGCCATATCGATGTCTTGGTAAATGCGGCAGGCGTTTCTGGTTTATTGCCTATCCCAACAGTCTTGGACGTCAATTTCTATGGCCTCCGGGCTCTCACCAGAGAGCTTGCCCCAAGAATTGCCGAAGGTGGCACGGTCGTGAATATCGCTTCCACCTCAGGTTGGTTCTGGAGGGATCACCTTGATGACTTGCTTCCAATCATCAAAGCCGAATCGGATGAAGAGATTCAGAACGTGGTCGCTGAACGGGTGCGAGACGGCTACAGCGCATATGCCAGGAGCAAGGAAGCCGTGGTGGTATGGAGTGCGATGGCGGCGCAGGAATATCTCGGTAAGTTCCGAGTCAACAGCGTAAGTCCTGGTCCCGTGCAGACACCTTTGCTGGATGAGTTTTATGAGGCCATGGGCCACGAGGAGCTAGATCCGCTCACCGCTAGAGCCGGTGGTCGCAATGGCTTCCCAGAGGAGATTGCAGACGTCGTGCTCTTTCTCGCTAGTGACGCTGCCCGCTGGATCAATGGGACCGATGTGCCGGTAGACAACAGTGCAGAGATCTCTGAGTTCTTGGCCGGCAAGGATTTCATCGCGAAGTTGGTGAGTAAGTAGTGGTGAATTTCAATGAACTCCCGAACCAGCTGCTAATCGATGGAAAGTGGCAAGAGTCGAGCGATGGTGCTCGGATTAGTGTTGAGAATCCAGCCACCAAGTCGGTGCTCGGATCGGTGGCTTCGGCAACGGTCTCAGACGGCTTTCGCGCTGCAACGGCTGCGCACAATGCCATGGCCAGCTGGCGTCACGTGGTCCCAAGGGCCAAGGCCGAGATTCTCAGGCGATGCTTTGAATTGATGATCGAGCGCAAGGACTTTATTGCAGAGTTGATTGTCATGGAGAACGGCAAGCCGCACTCCGAAGCTGTTGCCGAGGTCCACTACGCAGCCGAGTTTTTCCGCTGGTTCGCTGAGGAGGCAGTTCGTCTGCCGGGGCACCTGTCCACGGCCCCGGTGACCGGACGCAAGATTGTTGAGATCTCAGAACCCATCGGTGTTGCACTACTGATTGCTCCTTGGAACTTGCCGGCGGCCATGATTACCCGAAAGGTAGCGCCGGCGCTCGCGGCTGGTTGCACCGCGGTGATCAAGCCTGCCAGCGATACCGCATTCACCGCGCTGTACCTGGGTCAACTGATGATGGAAGCCGGTGTTCCAGCCGGAGTTGTGAACATCATTCCTACCCGGGACAACGAGGTGGTTTCGGAACTGATTCGCGACAGCGAAGTCCAAACCATTTCATTTACCGGCTCTACCCGAGTTGGGCAGATTTTGATGCGCAAGGCAGTTGATCGAGTGCTGCGATGCTCTATGGAACTCGGTGGCAACGCACCGTTTATTGTTTTTGAGGATGCCGATATCGATCTCGCCGTCGCATCTGCGATGGTTGCCAAGATGCGTCACAACGCTGAAGCCTGCACCGCTGCCAACAGGTTCTTGGTTCACCGCTCGATCGCTGATGAGTTCATTGCAAAGTTCGCCCAGAAAATGGAAAGCCTCAAAATTGGCGATGGCCTTGACCCGCAAACTCAGATTGGACCGCTGGCCAACGCCACTGCGCTGAGCAGCATGGAGGCCATGCTGCAGCAGGCCGTCTCTTCTGGAGCGAGAATTGTGACCGGTGGGTCGAGAGGATCCGAAGAGGGGCACTACTTCCTACCGACGGTGCTAGCCGACGTTCAGGCCGATGCCGAGATTTTAAAGACTGAGATCTTTGGGCCTATTGCTCCGGTTGTTGTCTTCGATACCGAGGAGCAAGCAATCTCTATGGCGAATGCAGTTGATGTGGGGCTTGGTTCTTACATCCACACCAGGGACATCGGACGAGCAATGCGAGTTGCCGAGTCTCTCGAGGTGGGCATGGTCGGCGTCAACACTGGAATCTTCTCTGACCCAGCCGCTCCTTTTGGAGGAGTTAAGCAGTCTGGCATCGGTCGAGAGGGTGGTCGCCACGGAATCCTAGAGTTCCTAGAAACCAAGTACATCAACGTTTCTTGGGGGAGCTAATTGAATACGCCGGTCTCGAGCGCCATAGTCCCAGGTCCAGTTAGAAACTGGCTTGAGAGCCTAGCCAAAGGAAATCTTGGTTCGATAAATGTGTTGGCCGCCGAAGAAGAGACCTTCGATGTGCTGGATCCAGGCTCAGCGAGCTTGCTCACCTCTCTGCCGATCAGCTCTGAAGATGTAGTGGCAACAGCCGTTCGTAATGCTCGCCGGGCATTTGAAGCTGGTCACTGGCGAAACGAAAGCCCAGATCAACGTGAGAGAGTTCTGCTAAAGCTGGCCGATTTGGTGGAGCGAGACTTTCAGTTTCTGTCTGTCGTGGAGGCTCTAGATACCGGTAAGCCTCTTGAAGAAGCGAAGTTTGATATTCAAGAGGTTGCCACCGTGCTGCGCTACTACGCCGGTTGGGCAAACAAGGTGAGCGGACAAACCATCGCAACTCCCTTTGAGCTATCGGCAATGACAATCAAGGGTCCGGTTGGGGTTTGCGCTGCGATCACTCCATGGAACTACCCGCTCCCGATTTTGATGTACAAGCTTGCTCCAGCGCTCGCCTTTGGAAACTCGTTTGTTGCTAAGCCTTCTGAGCTTGCGCCGCTTTCTGCTATCTACTTTGCGCAACTCTGTGAAGAGGCAGGGGTGCCGGATGGCGTCGTCAACATAGTTCTTGGAGCAGGTGCAACTGGCTCAGCGCTGTCCTCAAACCCAGACCTAGACAAGATTGCCTTCACTGGCTCCTCAAGAACCGGACAGGCCATCATGGCGGCCGCAGCGAAGAACACCACCAAGGTGTCACTCGAACTTGGTGGCAAGAGCCCTCAGGTTGTCTTTGCTTCCAGCAATCTGGCAAAGTCGGTCGAGGGCGTAGCCAGAGGAATTTGGACTAATGCCGGTCAGGTCTGTGTTGCCGGTAGTCGGTTGATTGTTGAAAAGTCGATCAAGGCCGAATTCCTAAAAGAGCTCGAAAGCTTTACCAATACGTACTTCGTCGGTCACTCATTGGATTCTCGCAGCACCATGGGTCCAATCATCAGCAAGGTGCAGCAGGAAAAGATTCGTGCGGTGCTCGATGTTGCCATCGCAGATGGCGCTGAGCTTCATGAATACGGCCGGGTATCAGATGTTTCAGGTTTCTTCCAGAAGCCGACCGTAATTGATGGCCTTGCGAGTTCACACTCCGCTCACCAGGAAGAGATCTTTGGGCCGGTGATCACGGTCTCCACTTTCGAGTCGGAGGCCGAGGCAATTGAGCTTGCCAATTCGACTCGCTATGGCTTGGCCGCTGGGGTCTGGACTGGGCAGGCAGGCCAAGGTCATCGCGTCGCAAAGTCGATCACCTCGGGGACGGTGTGGATCAACACCTACGGAACTTTCCACCCAACTCTGCCTTTTGGCGGCACCAAGTCTTCTGGGTTCGGTCGAGAGCTAGGAGAGTCGGCTGTCGATGCCTACACCGAACTCAAGACCGTGGTGGAAGACATCTCGGAATAGGGAGAGAAATGACTCTGGGACATCACAAGCGCACCAGTAATGGCAACATCATCGGTCAGATTGCCACCACCGAGGTTCCGCGCTTCGCGGCTCCTGGCACCTTTGGGCTGGTGCCGGACTTCCGCGAGATAACTCGTGCCGATGTCGGAATTCTTGGCGTCCCATTCGACTCAACCGTCAGCTATCGCCCCGGAGCACGCTTTGGCCCAGAGCACATTAGAAACTCTTCGAGATTGCTGCGTCCTTACAACCCAGAAGCAAACAAATGGCCATTCCTGGGTCAGCAGGTGGCAGACCTAGGGGACGTCGCATTCAATCCGTATGACATCAACAAGGCACTGGACTCAATTGAGTATGCAGTTGCCCAAGCCATGGAATTTGCCCCGAAGAATCTCATTCTCGGCGGAGATCACTCAATCTCGCTTCCGGTCTTACGTGCACTATCCAAAAAACATGGACCGGTCTCGGTGATTCACTTCGATGCTCACCTTGACACCTGGGACACCTACTTCGATCAGCCCTACCTGCACGGCACACCGTTTAGAAGAGCCGCTGAAGAAGGGCTTTTGGATCCTGAGGGCTGCACCCATGTCGGCACCCGCGGTGGGCTTTATGGCAACACGGACATGCTCGAAGACGAAGCTCTCGGCTTTATGACCATCCGCTGCCACGAGCTTCACCTCGATGGTGTTCAGGTGGCAATCGAACGCATCAAGCAGCGTGTTTTAGATCGCCCAACCTACATTTCGGTAGATATCGATGTGCTTGATCCTGCCTATGCTCCCGGCACTGGAACGCCAGAGCCAGGCGGTATGGCCAGTTGGCAGCTACTGCACATAATTCGTTCGCTCTCCGGCTTGAACATCGTGGGTGGCGACATCATGGAGGTTGCACCCGCATACGACCACGCTGAGATCACCGGTTTCGCGGCAGCCCACGTCGGCTATGAGTTGCTATCGGCCTGGGCACCAATTCCTAGCCAAGGTGAAATGAAGACTCGCTAAGCCCTTGGCTTTGCTCGCTTCAGGATGCTTTCGGCCTGCAACATGATCGGCCTATCGACCATCTGACCGTTTACCTTTCCAGCACCGGTTTCCACCTTCAGGACTGCCTCGGCCCATTCAATTTCTGCCTGGGTCACCTCAAAGGCCTTGTGGATGGATTCAATCTGAGCCGGGTGAATCGCCATCCTGCCCCCGAAACCTAGAGCCTTAGCGTGCTCAGACTCAACACCTACTTGAGAAAGATCTTCAATGTGTCCAGATGGTGAATCCCATGGCCTAGAGATACCGGCAGCAAGCGAGGCAGTCAGGATTTGAACCCTGGCGTAATCGTGAACGATTGGAGACTGCGATCCGGTCTCGGCTGCAAAATCCATCCCGCCAAATGCCAACTTTGAGATGCTCGGATGTGACGCAATTTCATACGCGTTTCGAAGTCCAAGACTGGACTCGATGATTGCTATCCCAGAAAGTCCCTGAGGGAGTGAGGGGATGTCAGCCGGGTTTTCTACCTTGGGCAGCACGATTCCGACAAAGTCAGGGTTCAATCCAACTAGCGGTAAAAGCGCTGGCAGTTCAATCGCAAGTCTGTCTGAGTTGACTCTCACAACTATGCCGGCGCCTGAAGAGTGGTCTTTCAGCGCTGCGAGGATGTTTCCCAGCGCCAGGTCTTTCTCCGAAGCCAGCACTGAATCTTCGAGATCAAAGATTGCTAGGTCAGCCCCCGAGTTTCTCGCTTTGCCGAAACGCTCCGGTTTGGTGCCGGGGACAAATAGTGCCGACCTTGCGAATTCAACCAATTCGTTGGAGATCATCTCGACCCCTTGGACAATCTGGTGTTGCCAAGCGACATCAACTTGCGGTCATCAGGCCTGAAGAAGTCGTTGCCCTGATTGTCAATTACAACGAAGGCCGGGAAGCGTTCGACCTCAATCTTGAAGATCGCCTCCATGCCTAGGTCTTGATGATCAATCATCTCAACTGAGCGAATGTTGTCCTGAGCAATCAGTGCTGCAGGTCCACCAATAGTTCCGAGGTAGAAGCCACCGTTTTCACCACAGGACTTCGCAACCATTGAGGAGCGATTGCCCTTGGCCAGCATCACCAGTGAGCCGCCAGCATCTTGTAACTGCTGAACGTAGGTATCCATTCGCCCCGCGGTGGTGGGTCCAAACGAGCCGGTCACATAGCCTTCCGGGGTCTTGGCTGGTCCCGCGTAGTAGACCGGGTGGTTCTTGATGTAATCGGGTAGCTCTTTGCCCTCGTTGAGTAGCTCACGCATTCTGGCGTGAGCAATATCGCGCGCCACAATCATGGGTCCAGTAAGCAACACTCTGGTGCCGACCCCCAGGCCGCTGAGCTGACTAAGAATGTCTGCCATAGGTTGAGTGAGATCAATCTCGACCGAATCAGATCCAGCCTCGGTGGGCGTGACACCCTTTTCCGGGAGGTGCTGAGCCGGGTCGTGCTCAAGTTCTTCGATGAAGACCCCGTTGCTATCGATGCGAGCAAGCACCTGTCGGTCTGCAGAGCACGACACCGCAATAGCAATCGGCAAAGAGCCATTGTGTCTTGGAAGGCGCACGACCCTTACGTCGTGGCAGAAATACTTGCCACCAAACTGAGCGCCGAACCCAATTGTCTGGGTGAGTTCGAAAACCTTTTGTTCAAAATCTAGATCCCTAAAACCATTACCAAGCTTTCCACCCTCGGTCGGCAGTTCATCGAGGTAGTGAGCAGAGGCGAGCTTTGCGGTCTTAAGTGCATACTCCGCGGTGGTGCCGCCGATTACCACCGCTAGGTGATATGGAGGGCAGGCTGCGGTGCCGATGCTCTGAATCTTTTCCCTGAGGAAATCAAGCATTCGCTCTTCGTCCAGGATCGACTTGGTTTCTTGGTAAAGGAAAGACTTATTTGCGCTACCTCCACCTTTCGCCATGAACAGAAACTCGTAAGAGGCACCCTTGCCAAGTTTGATATCTATCTCGGCCGGAAGGTTGTTCTTGGTGTTTGACTCTTCCCAGAGCGTCACGGGGGAGAGCTGTGAGTAGCGCAGGTTCAGGTCTCGGTAAGCGCGAAAGATTCCATTTGAGATGTGTCGCTCATCTTCACCATCGGTGAGGACCTGAGGCCCTCTCTTTGCGAAGACAACTGCGGTACCGGTGTCTTGGCACATGGGCAAAACTTGTCCCGCTGCCACGTTTGCGTTCTTGAGTAGATCAAGCGCGACGAACTTGTCGTTATTGGACGCTTCAGCGTCATCAAGAATTGAGCTGAGCTGCTTCAGGTGAGATTTGCGAAGGTAGAAGTTAACTTCTTTGAATGCCTCGTAGGCGAGTTCTTCAAGGAGAGCCCCTTCGACTTCGATGAAGGCTTTCCCCTGGAAATCTACAGTCCCAACCTCGCCATCTAACTTGCGAGCGGCATAGTGCTTTTCGCCAAGTGGCAATAGTTCTGAGAATTGATAATCTTCCACCTGATTAGTCTGCCACAAGATAGAAAATCAGGATACTGAACTCATTTTCGACAA
>JARXAN010000066.1 GCA_029865895.1 Actinomycetota bacterium | reverse complement strand
GTAACCGTTACCTTTTCGAATCCCAACCGCTAGGCGATCGGCATCTGGATCATTGGCAATGATCAGCTCCGAGTGGTTGGTCTTGGCATGCTCGAAGCTAAGGTCCATGGCCCCGGGTTCCTCGGGGTTTGGAAAAGCGACCGTTGGAAACTGGCCATCTGGTTCTTGCTGTTTTGAAACAGATCCAAATGCAAATCCGGTGGCATCAAAAACTGCCTTCATCACTCGATAACCGACGCCATGCATTGCGGTGTAGGTGATCTTTAGATTCTTGCGACCGGTCGCATCGCTTCCGACCAAGGAAGCGGCTCTTGCAACGTATTTGTCGATGTCTTGTTGGCCAAGAGTGTCGATGTTTTGAGATTTGGGAATCTCGCTAAATTTGGTCTCTTTCGCAATTTCATCGATTAGCGCAGCAATCTGTTTGTCCTGCGGTGCGATCAACTGAGAGCAGCCATTTTGGCCCCCGAGGTAAACCTTGTAGCCGTTGTCACGCGGAGGGTTGTGGCTAGCTGTGACAATCACGGTCGCACTTGCCGAGAATCGCTTTCCGGTGAAGGCGGCAACCGGGGTGGGAACAGCGGAGTCAAAAAGCATGGTTCTGATTCCAGCACCGGCAAAAATCTCTGCGGAATCTTGAGCAAAAATGTCAGAGTTCACTCTGCCGTCAAAGCCAATCACGACCGATAGCTCGCCGTTTTGGTCGAGGTACTCGCTGCGGTTTTGAGTCAAGAACCTGGCAATCGCTAATGCTGCCTGGGCAACCACAATTCGATTCATGCGGTTCGGACCGGCTCCAAGTTCCCCGCGCAGGCCTGCGGTTCCAAACTGCAAGCGGGTTTCAAATCGAGCGCTGAGTCCCAGCTGGTCGTCCTGCTCGATGAGCTTCTCAAGTTCTAAACGGGTGAGCGGGTCTGGGTCCTGATTTAGCCAGTCCCGAGCCCTTGCAATTAGATCCATTTAGAGTTTTGCCACAATCTCAGCAAGCAACTTGCCGATTCTTGCCTCAGCGTTGCGGCCAGCTTCCAACACTTCTGCGTGAGAGAGCGGGGTGGTCTGAATGCCTGCAGCGAGGTTGGTGATCAGGGACATGCCAAGAATCTCCATACCGGCTTCCCTTGCGGCAATAGCTTCGAGAGCGGTTGACATGCCGACGATGTGTCCACCCATGATTTTGGCCATCTGAACCTCGGCTGGGGTTTCATAGTGAGGGCCGCGGAACTGAACGTAAACACCCTCATCGAGCGTCGAATCAACGGTCTTTGCTAGATCGCGAAGTCGCTTGGAGTAGAGATCGGTGAGGTCAATAAAGGTTGCACCCTCCAGCGGGCTGGATGCCGTGAGGTTGATGTGGTCGGAGATCAGTACCGCTGCACCACCAGCCCAGGCTGGCTTGATGCCGCCGGCACCATTGGTGAGAATCATTGTCTTAGCGCCGGTCGCCGCAGCTGTTCTGACCGAGTGAACCACCGAGCGGACGCCGTGGTTCTCATAGAAGTGGGTGCGCGCTCCGATTACCAAAGCGTGTTTGCCATTTGGCAGACGGATAGATCTGATGGTGCCGACGTGTCCCACCACCGCGGGCTTTGAGAATCCGATGATCTCGCTGCCTGGAATCTCACTTACGGTTTCACCGATCAGATCCGCAGCCTTAGCCCAGCCGGAGCCGAGGGTTAGCGCGATGTCGTGATTTGCGATGCCGGAGATTTTTGCGATTTGATTGGCAGCCTCTTGGGCGATTTCGAAGGGATTAGCACCCTCAGCGTTGAGTGGATTGACCATAAAAATCAGTCTAACTAACCCCGTAACTCAGAATGGTAAGCGAGAATGAACCTGTGACAACTTCATCTTCGACAGAACATCGCATCGTAATCATCGGTGGTGGCCCAGGTGGCTACGAAGCAGCCAGAGCTGGTCGCCAGCTTGGAGCCGAGGTAATCCTCATTGAGGACAACGGCATCGGCGGAAACGCGGTGCTAACCGATGTGGTGCCATCGAAAACTCTTATCGCAACCGCTGAGGCAGCGCAGCGCGTCGCCCAGGCCCAGAGTCTGGGAGTCACCTTTTCCATTGACAAGGTTGCGGTTCAGCCCAAGATTGAAATCGATCTAGAGGCCGTCAACAGGCGACTGCTCGCACTGGCCAAGAGCCAGTCCGAAGACATGCTTGAAACTTTGAAAAATGAGGGAGTGCGGGTTATCTCCGGTCGCGGTCGGTTAGATGGCAACCACCACGTGATTGTTGAACCAACCCTCGGTGGCGCACCTGAGCGCATCGAAGCCAAAACCGTCATTGTTGCCGTTGGTGCTCACCCTAGAGAGGTGCCGGGCTCTAAGCCGGATGGCGACCGAATCTTCACTTGGAAACAGCTCTACAACCTGAAGACTTTGCCTGAGCACATGATTGTCGTCGGTTCCGGTGTGACCGGTGCCGAGTTTGCCAGCGCTTATTTGCAACTTGGCAGCAAGGTGACCTTGATTTCCAGCCGCGACAAGGTTTTGCCAGGAAACGACGCCGATGCGGCAGAACTGATCGAGGATGTTTTCCGACGCGGTGGCATGCAGATTTTGAACAAGTCCCGAGCCGTTGCCGTGGTCAACACTGGAAGTGGTGTTCGAGTCACACTAGAAGGCGGTCAGGTCGTTGAGGGTAGCCACTGCCTAATGGCCGTTGGTGCAATTCCAAACACCGAAGGTCTTGGGCTAGAGGAGGCAGGCGTAAAGCTAACCGACTCCGGTCACGTCATCGCCAACAAGGTGGCTAGAACCTCCAGGGCCAATGTCTATGCGGTTGGCGACTGTTCAACTGCAATGCCACTTGCCTCGGTTAGTGCCATGCAGGGCCGAACCGCCGTGTATCACACCATGGGCGATGTCGCCGCTCCAACCAGAATGCGCAACGTTGCAGCCAACGTATTCACCGCTCCTGAGATTGCTTCGGTGGGCTGGTCACAGGCTGAAATTGAACAGGGACTAGTTCGGGGCGAAATCCAAGAGATTCAGTTGGATACCAACCCGCGAGCCAAGATGTATGGCATTCGTGAGGGCTTCATCAAGCTATTTGCTTCGATTGGTTCTGGCACGGTGATCGGCGGAGTTGTGGTTGCCCCAAGTGCTTCAGACTTGATTTATCCAATTGCAGTGGCGATCGAGAACCGCCTTACCGTCGACCAATTGGCTAGAACCTACACGGTCTACCCATCGCTGTCTGGTTCGATTGCCGAGGCTGCCTCAGCACTGCACCAGCCAATCGACTAGTCGGTTATATCGAGAATTCGAGTTCCGGCGGAGATCGTGGTTCCCACGGCAACGCCGATCGAGCTAATCGTTCCGGATCGGTGAGCTGTCAGTGGCTGCTCCATCTTCATGGCTTCCAAAACCACAACTAAGTCACCAACCTCAACGTGGTCGCCCTCGTTAGCCGCAATCTTCACAACGGTCGACTGCATCGGTGCCAAAAGGCTGTTGCCCTTAGCGCCGGTGTGGGAAGCAGAACCCGAGCTCTTGGCACGCTTTGGCGCGTGACCCGCTGCCGAACCAATTTCACCAACCAGCAAACGCTTCGGGACACTAACCTCAAGGCGCTTACCGGCAACCTCAACCACAACCTCGTGGCGTGGCTCAGCCTCTGGGAGTTCTTCAGCCTGACCCGACCAAGGTTCAATCTGGTTATCCCACTCGGTCTCGATCCAGCGGGTGTAGACGCCAAACTTTCCGCTCTCTGAGATGAATGCTGGGTCATTCACGATTGCGCGGTGGAAAGGCAAAACCGTTGGCAGACCGTGAACCTGCATCTCCTCTAGCGCTCGCCTGGAGCGCTGCAGTGCCTCGGTGCGGTTAGCACCGGTGACAATCAACTTGGCCACCATGGAGTCGAAGTTTCCAGAAATCACATCGCCCGAGACCACACCGGAATCCACGCGAACCCCTGGACCGCTTGGAGCGATGAACTGGTGAATTGATCCTGGGGCCGGCAAGAAACCACGACCAGGGTCTTCGCCATTGATGCGGAACTCAAAGCTGTGTCCAGAAACCTTAGGGTCTGGGTAGTCCAGCACGCCACCCTCGGCAATGCGGAACTGCTCGCGCACCAAGTCAAGACCTGTGACCTCTTCGGACACCGGGTGCTCAACCTGCAGGCGGGTGTTTACCTCGAGGAAGGAAATAGTGCCGTCCTGGGCCACTAGGAACTCACAGGTGCCGGCACCTTCGTAGCCGACGGCCTTGAGGATCGCCTTGGAAGATTCGTAGAGCCTGGCTTCCTGATCTGCAGATAGGAATGGGGCTGGAGCTTCTTCGACAAGTTTCTGGTGACGACGCTGCAAAGAGCAGTCGCGGGTTGAAACCACAACGACGTTGCCGTGCTGGTCAGCCAGACACTGCGTCTCAACGTGACGCGGCTTGTCTAGGTACTTCTCAATAAAGCACTCACCGCGACCAAAGGCGGCGATTGCCTCACGGGTGGCAGACTCAAAGAGCTCTTGGATCTCAGCGGCATCGCGGACGATCTTGATACCGCGACCACCGCCACCGTAGGCAGCCTTGATGGCAACAGGTAGGCCGTGGATAGCAACAAAGTCTTCAACTTCTTTGACCGTCTCCACCGGGTTGATGGTTCCAGGAGCGAGCGGTGCACCGACTGACTCAGCAACTTTGCGAGCCGAAACCTTGTCACCAAGCTGCTCGATGGAAGCTGGCTTTGGTCCAATCCAGATCAGACCGGCATCGATTACAGCCTGGGCAAATGAGGCGTTTTCTGACAAAAAGCCGTAGCCGGGGTGAACTGCGTTGGCTCCCGAGCGCTTTGCGACCGCAATCAACTTGTCAGAGACCAAGTAGGTCTCGGCAGCGGTTTCGCCATTGAGCGCATAGGCCTCATCGGCAAGCTTGACGTGCTGGGCGTTACGGTCGCCATCGGCGTAAACTGCAACGGTTTGAATGCCAGCGTCCTTGGCTGCTCGAATGATTCGAACTGCAATTTCGCCTCGGTTGGCGATTAGTAACTTGGTAATTCGGCGCTGGGTCATAATCGAAAAGCTTATTGCCCTCTAGGCTCGGAAATTTATAACCAAACGACAAAAAACTTGCTGTTTCGTTGCGGTTATCTCCATAGAGATTGGTAGTCGTGACC
>JARXAN010000017.1 GCA_029865895.1 Actinomycetota bacterium | reverse complement strand
AAGATTCGGCGATGTCTTTGACCCAGCCTTAGGCGAGGTCACCAAGCAGGTTGGCTTTGCCAACCAGGCTGAGATCAACCAAACCATCGCATCCGCAAAGACTGCATTCCCAGCCTGGCGCGATGCCACATTGGCGAAGCGCTTGGGCATCATCTTCAAATTCCGCGAGCTACTCGATGCTCGCAAAGGTGAATTAGCAGCCATCATCACCGAGGAGCACGGCAAGGTGCTCTCGGATGCGATGGGTGAGATCACACGCGGTCAAGAGGTTGTGGAGTTTGCCTGCGGCATGCCGCAGATGCTGAAGGGTGAGTATTCCGAGAACGCATCAACCAACGTTGATGTTTACTCGCTAAAGCAGCCTTTAGGCGTGGTTGGAATCATCAGCCCATTCAACTTCCCAGCCATGGTCCCAATGTGGTTCTTCCCGGTTGCAATCGCTGCCGGTAACTGCGTGGTTCTAAAGCCAAGCGAGAAGGACCCTTCTGCGGCAATCTGGTTGGCAAAGCTCTGGAAAGAGGCTGGACTTCCGGATGGCGTATTCAATGTTTTACAGGGCGATAAAGAAGCTGTAGATGGACTCTTAACCCACCCTGATGTCGCTTCGATTTCGTTTGTTGGTTCCACCCCAATCGCTCAGTACATCTATGAGACCGCAGCCCACCACGGCAAGCGAGTCCAGGCACTGGGCGGAGCGAAGAACCACATGCTGGTATTGCCAGATGCCGATCTAGACCTGGTTGCCGACTCTGCAATCAATGCAGGATTTGGTTCGGCTGGTGAGCGCTGCATGGCAATCTCGGTCGTGGTTGCAGTCGAGCCGGTAGCCGATGACCTAATTAAAAAGATCTCTTCTCGCATGTCGCAGATCAAGGTCGGTGACGGCAGACGTTCCTGCGACATGGGACCTCTGGTTACCAAGGTTCACCGCGACAAGGTTGCCTCATACATCGAGATAGCTTCGCAAGATGGTGCCGAGATTGTGGTTGATGGTCGCTCAGTAGTTGCCGATGGCGCTCCGAATGGATTCTGGCTTGGACCCACCTTGATTGACAAGGTTCCGGTTTCCTCCAAGGTCTACCAAGAGGAGATCTTTGGGCCTGTGCTATCCGTGGTTCGCGTGCAGAGCTACCAAGATGGTTTGAACCTAATCAACTCCGGTGCCTTTGGTAATGGAACCGCAATCTTCACCAACGATGGGGGAGCGGCAAGACGCTTCCAGCATGAGGTCGAGGTTGGAATGATCGGCATCAACGTTCCAATCCCGGTGCCGGTGGCCTACTTCTCGTTTGGTGGCTGGAAGCACTCGCTGTTTGGTGACTCCAGGGCTCACGGCGAAGAGGGCTTTAGATTCTTTACCCAGACCAAGGTCATTACTTCGCGCTGGCTTGACCCAAGCCACGGCGGCATCAACCTAGGCTTCCCACAGAACTAGTTAGGAAACCATGAGCTCGCTCTTTGAACCTTGGAACCTAGCCGACGGTGTCGTTGGCTTTGTTTGGCGATCACCTTTCCCTAAGGCGCAATTGCTATTGCAGCACGGCCTCGGTGAATACTCTGAGCGGTACGTCACGCAATACAGCCAGCTGATTCCCAAGCTAAACGCACTGGGAATTGATGTTTATGCATTCGATCTTCCAGGCCACGGCAGAAGCGAAGGCACTCGCGGGCTTATTGACCTGCAGCAGGCAGTTGCCCTGCACGTAAAGGCAAGAGAGCTCATGGCAAGCAACAAGTTGCCAACCGTTCTCTATGGCCACTCTCTCGGTGGTCTGATTACCGCCGGTAGCTTGGTCCGCTCTTCGGCAAACGTTGCTGCCGCTGTGATTGGCTCGTCCGCTATGCACCAGCCATCTAAGGGCTGGGAGAGGCTACTTGGGGGAGTCATGGGTCGGCTTGCCCCTAATGCCCCGATTCCACTTCCGAGGCCAGGGCTTGAGGCACTCAGTCGCGACCCGGAGATTATTCGTATTGCGGAGAATGACCCGATGTTCTTCCAGGGCAAAGCCAAAAACCTAGTTGCTAAAACCGTGCTCGAAATCTCCGATGAGGTTTGGACCAAGGTTTCGGACTGGAAGGTTCCAACCCTGATCATGCATGGCGATCAAGACACCTCGACCGATCACCTGGCTTCGATTGCGCTTTACGAGTCGATTGCTTCTGTCGACAAGGAGCTAAAGCTATATCCGGGTGCATTCCACGAACTGCTGAATGACCTAGTTGCGCCGCAGGCGCTGCAAGACCTAATCGGCTGGATTCAAGCTCGGGTGTAGTAATCGGCAATCTGCCGTAGAATTTGAGGCGACTCCTCGTGTGGCGTCACCTTGGCTAATCCCCCAGGACCGAGAGGTAGCAAGGGTAACTGAGCTCTGGCGGGTGCACGGGGAGTCGCTTTATTCACACACCTACCCCAAGACAAATCTTTGTCTGTATTGGGGGTTAGGCTTGGGGCGTGACTACCGCTCTCTACCGCCGCTATCGCCCAGAATCTTTTTCTGAGCTGATTGGCCAAACCCAAGTTGTAGAGCCACTTATGGCAGCGCTTCGAGCTGACCGAGTAAACCACGCTTATTTGTTCTCCGGTCCTCGCGGTTGCGGTAAGACCACATCCGCAAGGATTTTGGCCAGATGCCTCAACTGCGCTGAAGGTCCAACCGATACCCCATGTGGCAAGTGCCCGTCCTGCATCGACCTTGCAAGGGGAGGCTCTGGCTCCTTGGACGTCGTAGAGATTGACGCAGCCAGCCACAACGGTGTTGACGATGCTCGTGATCTAAGAGAGCGAGCAATCTTTGCTCCGGCTCGCGATCGCTACAAGATCTTCATCTTGGATGAGGCCCACATGGTCACCACCCAGGGCTTTAATGCACTCCTAAAGATTGTCGAAGAGCCACCTGCCCACGTGAAGTTCATCTTTGCCACCACAGAGCCAGACAAGGTGATTGGAACCATTCGTTCCCGCACCCACCACTACCCATTCCGCCTCGTTCCTCCTGGGGAGCTACTTGAGTACTTGACCTCGGTGCTGGAGTCCGAAGGATTTAGCGCTGAGGGCGGCGTGATGCCACTTGTGGTTAGAGCATCCGGCGGCTCGGTTCGCGATGCACTGAGCCTTTTGGACCAGTTGATTGCGGGTAGCGACAGTAAAGAGATCGCATACGAGCGTGCGGTGAACCTGCTTGGTTTTACACACGATCAACTCATGAGCGAGGTCATCGATGCATTCGCAGAGATCGACCCGGCCAAGGCCTTTGCGGCGGTAGACAAGGTAATTCAATCCGGTCAGGACGCAAGGCGATTTCTTGAGGATTTGCTTGAGCGCATTCGCGATTTGATGCTGGTTTCTTCGCTGGGTGACGGCGCTCGCGCCATTCTTCGTGGCTTGGGCCCAGAGCAATTCGATTTGCTAACCATTCAGGCCAACCGCTTTGGTCTAAACCAGTTGACCTCTGCAGCCGAGGCAACCTCGAAAGCTTTGGCAGACACCTCGGCAGCTTCTAACCCAAGGCTTCAGCTGGAACTACTCTGCGCCCGCGTGTTAGCACCGGCAATCGAAGCACCAATCAAGAAGGTAATTGAGCCAGCGGCAGCGAAGCAGCCAGCTGCGCCAGCTCAGCCAGTCAAAGCGGCAGAGCCGGTTGCACCTGCTCCCGCAGCCAAGGTTGAAGCAGCGCCGGTTGTCACAAAGCCAGCGGCAGCACCAGCCGGTCCAATGAATACCGCAACCTTTAAGAACGGTTGGCAGGACATCCTTGATGCCCTAGCTAAGAAATCACGTTCCGCATGGGCGGTTGCTTTCACCACTAAAGTCCTGGACTTCGAGGGTGATGTCTTGACACTTTTGTTCCAGTCTCAGCGCGATGTAGATGCCTTCAAGGCCTCGCAGGGTGCATCTGAGGTGCTGCGAACCGTCATCAAAGAGAAGCTGGGCGTGACGGTCAAATACCGCGCCAAGGTTGCTGAGCAAGCGCCGGCTCCAGTCACCGCTCCGGTGATTGAGCCAACTCCTGCCGAAGAGTTTGTCACCGAAGAAGAAATTGAAGCTCAAGAGCCTGCGACCGAAGTTATTGAGCAGCCGGTATCCCAAGAGGATGACCGTGCTGGGGAGTTCTTCCTGCGCGAGGTACTCGGTGCCACTCCAATCAAGAGTGACGAGAACTGATGTACGACGGCATAGTTCAAGAGCTGATTGACGAGCTGGGTCGCCTGCCTGGAGTGGGCCCAAAGTCCGCCCAGCGCATCGCTTTTCACCTTATTGAGTCGGACCTCGAGTCTGTTACCAAGCTCGCCGATGTGCTTCGCGAGGTGAAGCAGAAAGTTCGCTTTTGTGAAATTTGCGGAAACGTTTCTGAGAACCAAAAGTGCGGCATCTGCGTTGATCCAAAGCGCGACCTAAGCGTTATCTGCGTCGTCGAGGAATCGAAGGACATCAACGCCATTGAGCGCACCAGGGAGTTCCGTGGCAGCTACCACGTGCTCGGTGGAGCCATCTCTCCAATCGCTGGAGTGGGCCCAGATCAGCTTCGTATCAAGGATTTGATGAAGCGCTTGGCTGACCCGCAGATCAAAGAAGTGATTTTGGCCACCAACCCAAACCTGGAGGGTGAGGCAACCGCAACCTACCTAACTAGGCTGTTGGGTGCGATGGAAATCTCGGTTACCAAGCTCGCTTCAGGCCTTCCGGTGGGTGGAGATCTTGAGTATGCGGATGATATGACTTTGGGCAGAGCCTTTGAGGGTAGACGCCGAGTCAACTAGAATTGGGCCACTACCACGGAGGTAGAATCCCCCTTTTTTCCCAAGGAGCGCCCCTTGGCACTAATCGTGCAAAAATTCGGTGGGTCTTCCGTCTCTGACGCTGAGAAGATCAAGCATGTCGCTGCGCGCGTTTTGAAAACTCAGTCCGAGGGTAACCAGGTTGTAGTTGTGGTCTCAGCCATGGGCGACACCACTGACGAGCTCATTGATTTGGCAGACTCGGTTTCCGTAAAGCGCGGTAGCCGCGAAATGGACATGCTGCTAACCGCCGGCGAGCGAATCTCAATGTCACTTTTGGCCATGGCAATTCAGGAAATGGGCGGCAAGGCCAAGTCTTTCACCGGTTACCAGGCTGGTATCTCTACCGATTCAAACCACGGTTCGGCACGCATCTGGAAGCTGGAACCAACCAGGGTCAAAGAGGCTGTTGAATCTGGCGAGGTGGCAATTGTTGCCGGCTTCCAGGGCTTCTCTTTTGAAACCGGAGACGTGACAACTTTGGGTCGCGGTGGTTCTGACACCACCGCGGTCGCGCTAGCCGCTTCACTGAATGCAGATGTCTGCGAGATTTACTCAGACGTTGACGGTGTCTACACCGCGGACCCAAGAGTTGTTCCAAGGGCACACAAGCTGTTCCAGATCGACATCGATTCGATGCTGGAGCTTTCTAGCTCGGGCGCAAAGATTTTGTACATTCGTGCGGTTGAGTTCGCTCGCCGTCACTCGGTACCACTTAGGGTTCGTTCGACTTTTAGCCTTGACCCGGGCACCCTCGTTTACACCAATCAGCCAGGAGATGAAGTGGAAGAGCCAATCGTTTCAGGTGTTGCTTCAGATGACACCCAGTCCAAAATCACCGTTGTCGGCTTGCCAGACCGTCCAGGTAAGGCAGCCGAGGTTTTCCAGGTGGTAGCCGAGTCCGGTGCGAATCTCGACATGATCGTGCAGAACGTTTCCACCACCGAGAACCACCTGAGCGATATCTCCTTCACCCTCCAGCACGTTGATCGCCCAAAGGTTGTTGAGGCGCTAAAGGCAAAGCAGGCTGAGGTTGGTTTCCAGTCAATTTCCTACGACGATGAGGTTGGCAAGCTTTCCATCGTGGGTGCCGGCATGAAGACCTCCTCTGGTGTTTCGGCCAAGTTCTTTGGAGCGCTGGCTCGCGCTGGAATCAACATCGAAATGATCTCGACCTCTGAGATTCGCATCTCGGTTGTCACTCGTGCCGATCAGCTCAAGGAAGCCACTCGCATCGTGCACACCGCATTCGAACTTGATGCCGCTGACACCGCAGTGGTCTACGCCGGAACCGGAAGGTAATTAATGTCAAAGCCAAATCTTGCACTAGTTGGAGCAACCGGAGCCGTTGGCACCGTGATGATTGACATCATCAATTCCCGAGAGAACATTTGGGGCGAGATTCGCCTGATTGCATCTCCACGCTCAGCTGGTAAGCAGATTATGGTTCACGGCGCCCCTCACACCGTTGTCGCGCTGAGCGAAGAGGCCTTTGACGGCATCGACATCGCGATGTTTGACGTTCCAGACGAGGTCAGCGAGATCTGGGCTCCGATCGCCGCAGCAAAGGGTGTGGTCGCGGTCGATAACTCGGCGGCTTTCCGCATGAACCCTGAGGTTCCACTGGTGGTTCCAGAGGTGAACCCACACGCGGCGAAGTCTCGCCCGCTGGGAATCATTTCGAACCCGAACTGCACCACCTTGACCATGATGGCGGCCCTTGGCGCACTGCACCGAAAGTGGCAGTTGACCGAGTTGGTTGTCTCCTCATACCAGGCGGTCTCCGGAGCCGGGGCTCCAGGTATTGAGCGTCTGCAGCAGGAGATCCAGGCGGTTGCTAAG
>JARXAN010000008.1 GCA_029865895.1 Actinomycetota bacterium | reverse complement strand
CGCAAACCTCGGTTCAGATATAAAGGTGGCGGTCCGCTAGTGCGGGTGCATTAGCTCCCAAGGATCCTTATCAATTAGAGATGCGGCCGCGGAGATGACCGCGTGCTCAATGTGCATTCTTGGATCCGGCAATCTCTGGCGGCCAAATCTCTCGATTGGGATGCGATAGAGAGTGATGGTCATCGAAGTCTTATTGGCGTTCCAACGTCGAACTGGTTCGCTGTCCACAATCGCCGGGACATCCTCGATGCGCCACTTTAGGTTTTTGAATTCCTCCTCGTAGCTCTCCTGGAGGTATTCGCAGGTTTCCTGAACCACGGATTCAAAGAACCCCAAACGGGCGACACCAAAGTGAAAAAGTTTTGATGGCAGTGGCCTGCGCAAACCGCGACCGTGTCGATCTCGGTGACTTCCGGCCCTGATTCCCATTGGCTCATTGTATTCTTGGCAGGCTAAAGCCAAAGAGAGTTCTCGCAGTGATCAATTTCAAAGACTTCGTAAAGACCTATGACGTTCGCGGTCTGGTTGGTTCTCAACTGACCGAGGATGTAATCGCAGCCTTTGGGGCAGCGTTTGTAGATGAGCTTGAACTTGCCGGTAAGCAACTGGTCATCGGCCACGATATGCGTGACAGCTCTCCAGAGTTTGCATCGGCGTTTGCCGAGGGTGCTGCCAAGCGCGGCGGTAACCCGCTAATGCTTGGACTCTGTTCGACAGATATGACTTACTTTGCATCCGGCAAATTGGACCTGCCTTCGGTAATGTTCACCGCCAGCCACAATCCAGCCAGCTACAACGGCATGAAGTTCTCGCGCGCTGGGGCAAAGGGCATCGGCCTGGATTCCGGTTTGGGTGCTATTAGAGATCGTGCACAGCAATACTTCGACTCCAGCATCGACGAGCTGCCGATTATCGGTGTGATCGAGGAGATCAACCTAACTCGCGATTACGTCGAATACCTGCGCAAGCTGGTTGACCTGTCAAACACTCGTCGACTGAAGATCGTGGTCGATGCCGCAAATGGCATGGGCGGTTTTACTGTCCCGCTGGTGCTTGAGGATGCGGCTGGATTACCGGCACTGAACCTTGAAATCGTGCCGCTGTATTTTGAACTTGATGGCACCTTCCCAAACCACGAAGCCAACCCATTGCAGGTGGAGAACCTAAGAGATTTGCAGCAGGCCGTTGTGGAACATGGCGCGGATCTTGGCCTGGCTTTTGATGGTGATGCCGATCGCTGCTTTGCGGTGGATGAGAAGGGTGGTCTGGTTAGCCCATCGGCGCTCGCGGCAATTGTTTCGATTCGCGAGATCGAGCGCGTAAAGGCGCTTGGCGAGTCCAACATCACCGTGCTGCACAACCTCTTGACCTCGAAGGTTGTAGAGGAGCGCATCAAGCTTGCAGGAGCCACCCCGGTTCGAACCAAAGTCGGGCACTCGCTGATTAAAGAGGAAATGGCTGCCACCAATGCGGTGTTCGGTGGCGAGCACTCCGCACACTATTACTTCCGTGATTTCTGGGGTGCGGACAACGGCATGCTGGCGGCATTGCACCTGATCAGTGAGCTTGGTGATTACCAGGGCTCAATGAGTGAATTGTCCAAGAGCTTTAGCCCCTATTTCTCATCCGGTGAGATCAACTCAACGGTCGCGGATGTGCCAGCGGCAATTGAGCGTCTAAAGGCTCAGTTTTCAGACTGCGTTGTTGAGCAGTTTGACGGCTACACCTTTAGCTCGCAGGACAAAGAAAATTGGTTCTGGTTCAATGTTCGCTCGTCAAACACCGAACCATTGCTTAGACTTAACGTCGAATCAAACCACGAGGCCTCGATGGAAAAGATTCGTGACCAAGCCATTACAGCAATCAGAAATGGCTAAACCGATTCGAGAGGCCACAAATGTCCCAAACCCTCACTCAGTTCGACTTTAAAGTCGCTGATATTTCCCTTGCCGAGTCCGGCAGACACCAGATTCGCCTCGCCGAAGCAGAAATGCCAGGCCTTATGGCACTGCGCAAGGAGTTCGGCCCAACCCAGCCGCTAAAGGGTGCCCGCATTGCAGGCTCACTGCACATGACCGTGCAGACCGCAGTATTGATCGAGACCCTAAAGGCCCTTGGAGCCTCAGTTCGCTGGGCCAGCTGCAACATTTACTCGACTCAAGACGAGGCCGCAGCTGCGGTTGTAGTTGGTTCGGGAACTACCGAGCAGCCAGCTGGAACTCCAGTTTTCGCTTGGAAGGGCGAGAACCTAGAGGAGTACTGGTGGTGCACCGAGAAGATCTTCGATTTCTCATCCGAGGGCTTCGATGGACCAAACCTGATTCTCGATGACGGTGGCGACGCAACCCTCTTGGTTCACAAGGGCGTTGAGTTTGAGGCTGCTGGTTCGGTTCCTCCGGCTGGTCTTGATGACTCCGAGGAATACCGCGTAATCCTCGAGGTGCTGCGTGAATCGCTAAAGCGCGATTCCAGCTACTTCACCAGAATTGCAAAGGACATTAGGGGAGTCTCCGAGGAGACCACCACCGGTGTGCACCGTCTATATGAGTTTGCCAAGGGTGGCAGCCTACTGTTCCCTGCCATCAACGTGAATGACGCGGTGACCAAGTCGAAGTTTGACAACAAGTACGGCATCCGCCACTCGCTGCCAGACGGCCTGAACCGCGCCACCGACGTTCTAATGGGCGGCAAGGTTTGCTTCGTAGCCGGTTACGGCGATGTCGGTAAGGGTTGCGCTGAGGCGCTGCGTGGCCAGGGTGCCAGGGTCATCGTTTCGGAGATTGACCCAATCTGCGCGCTGCAGGCTGCGATGGATGGTTTCCAGGTTGCGAGACTGGAAGACGTTATCGACCAGATTGACATTTTCGTGACCGCCACCGGTAACGAGAATGTGATTCGCCCAGAACACCTCTCGCAGATGAAGAACCTTGCGATCTTGGCCAATGTCGGTCACTTCGACAACGAGATTGACATGGCTGGAATCAGCAAGCTTCAGGGCGTTGTGAAGGTAGAGATCAAGCCTCAGGTTCACGAGTGGCGTCTACCAAACGGCAATGCGGTTTTGATTCTCTCCGAGGGTCGTCTGATGAACCTTGGTAACGCAACCGGTCACCCAAGCTTTGTAATGTCCACCTCGTTCTCGAACCAGGTGCTGGCGCAAATCGAGCTTTACCTGCGTTCAGCGGAATACGGTGTTGGAGTTCACATCATGCCTAAGGAGCTTGACGAAAAGGTCGCCAGGTTGCACTTGGACGCACTTGGTGTAAAACTGACTCAACTAACCGACCGTCAGGCACGCTACATTGGAGTAAGTGTTGCGGGTCCTTACAAGGTGGATCACTACCGTTACTAGCTGGAGGTTGTGCAGTGTCTAACAAGATTCTTGTCGTGGACGACGATGATGCACTGCGCGAAATGGTTGGGCTAGTCCTCAACGCCGCCGGTTATGAAACTGTCTTTGCTGCCGATGGACTGAGCGCTGTCGATGTCTTCAAAAAAGAAGAACCAGACCTAGTTCTTTTGGACATCATGCTCCCTGGTCAGTCGGGAATTGAAGTTTGCAAGCAGCTGCGTGTTCTCAGCGGAACTCCAATTGTGATGCTCACCGCCAAGGGCGACACCGAAGATGTGGTGCTGGGTCTTGAAGCCGGTGCGGACGACTATGTCGTCAAGCCACACAACGGTGCAGAGCTTCTGGCTCGCATCAAGGCAAGGCTTCGTCCGGTTGCAGAAGACGGTGGCATCATCACGGTTGGCGAACTAACCATGGATCCTCGTTCATACGAGGTGAAGCGTGCCGGTGTCAGGATCTCGCTAACCCCGCTTGAGTTCAAGTTGCTGCACACCTTGGCGGTCAAGCCACAGCAGGTTTTCTCCCGCGAAATGCTTTTGGAGCAGGTTTGGGGCTACCAGTACAAGGCCGACACCCGCCTGGTGAACGTGCACGTCCAGCGCCTTAGGTCCAAGGTCGAAGAAGACCCGGAGAATCCAAAGATTGTTACCACCGTGCGCGGCCATGGATATCGGGCTGGTACCGAAACTCCGTGATTTCCCTGCTCAGACGGTCACTTACCGCTAGGACCGTATTTGCCACAGTAACCCTGAGCGCTATTGCGCTGGCAACCTTGGGGGGATTTCTCTCCTACTCGCTAGCCAACAACTTTTTCCAAAATCGCCTCAGCCAGGTGCTGAGTGAAACCGAACGTGCGGTGTCATCGGTGCAGGGCACCGTTGCCGCAGCATCGCTTGCTGATGAAACCGCGCTGCAGACCCTGATTAACTCAGTAGTCCCATCGCTTGAAGTGTCAGGTATCTCTGGTGCGAGGCAGGTGGCACTTCTAAGAAGCCCAGGTCAGCCGCAGCTTCAACTCTTCCAGTCGCCGATCTCGCAAGATCTTGATCTAGCAACCATTCCAAGCGAATTGCGAGAAGAAGTTAGAGCTTCCGATGGTGTGCTTACCTACACCTCGGTATCGCTGGTTCGAAATGGTCAGGTAGTCCCCGGCATCACGGTTGGAGCTCCAATCACCTTGCCGCTAGCGGGAGACTTTGAGCTCTATCTGGTGTTTGATCTAGGACCTGAGCAGCAGGCGCTGACAACGGTGCAAAACGCTTTGGCTTTTGGTGGATTGGTGCTTCTGGCAACAATCTCACTGGTGAGCTACTTTGTGACCAGAACCATAGTGAAGCCTGTTGAGCAGGCAGCATCGGTCGCTGAGTCGCTCTCCGAAGGTCAATTGGATGTCCGACTGCCCGAGAAGGGCACCGACGTTATGGCCGTGCTGGCACGCTCCTTTAACAAGATGGCCAACAGCCTGCAGCAGCAAATTCAGCAGCTCGACTCACTCTCCAGAATGCAGCGCCGATTCGTATCGGACGTGTCCCACGAACTTCGCACCCCAATGACCACAATCAAGTTGGCCGGAGAGGTGATTTTTGGCAATCGCGAGAAGCTCGATCCATCGCTAGCGAGATCTGCGGAGTTGATGCAGAACCAGATTCAGCGCTTTGAGGTGCTGCTTGCCGACCTGCTCGAGATTTCTCGTTATGACGCCGGAGCGGTTACCCCTGACCTTGAATTACATGATCTAAATGCCGTGGTTGGTGCGGCAATCGCCAGCATCGAGCCACTTGCCAAGAGCAAGGAAACCGAGATTCAGGTTCGATTGCCATCTGGCAGCGTCGAGGCTGAATTCGATGCGAAGCGCATCGAGCGACTGCTGCGCAATCTGCTCTCCAACGCCGTTGAGCATGGCGAGGGCAAGCCAATCGTGGTTGAGGTTGGCTCAAATGCACAGGCGGTCGCCGTGTGTGTGACCGACCTCGGTGTCGGTATGACCAAGCAACAGCTCGAGCGTATTTTTGACCGATTCTGGAGGGCTGACCCTGCTAGACAGCGCTCGGTTGGTGGCACTGGCTTGGGGCTTGCAATCTCCAAGGAAGATGCAATTTTGCACCGCGGCTGGTTGCAGGTCTGGTCTAAGCCAAACCGTGGTTCCAGCTTCCGATTGACACTGCCAAAAAAGGCCGATGCCGTGATTGCCAGCTCACCACTGCCACTGCCACCTAGAACCATGGAGGGCTAGTGAAAAGAGTTATTGCTCTAGCCATCTCAGCTTTCCTGCTTGCCGGTTGTGCGCAATTGCCTACCCAGGTCGATATCAAAAGTGGCCCGGAACTAGTTGCCCCCGAGGCAGCTGACTTTAGTTACTACGTTCCAAACGGACCGGTCGATGGATCCTCACAGCAGGAGATTGTTTCAGGATTCTTGGCGGCTGGAACCGGTCCACAAAATGACTACTCGGTGGCGCGAGAGTTTCTAACCGATGAGTTTGCCCAGCGCTGGAACCCAGCCTCCGAGGTATTGATTCGCGATGGCGCACCCGGGTTTACACCCAGTGGCGAGACCTCATTGATGGTTGATGTGCGGGTTGGTGCATCGGTTGATGAGCACGGAAGCTACAAAGAGAATCTTGAACCTGAGCAGGTAACGCTGCGCTTTACTCTGGAGCGCCAAAACGGCCAGTGGCGCATCGCAAATGCTCCAAACCTAACTGTGGTCACATCACCAGTTTTCTCGGTGGTGTTCAACGCTTTTCAGGTTTACTTCTACAACAACACTCAAAATGCTCTGGTTTCGGATTTGCGATGGTTCCCATCGAGAGCATCTACCGGAACCAAGTTGGTGAACGCCCTCTTGGCAGGACCGTCAGCCCACCTTGCACAGGGTGTTGTCTCCTCGATCCCGCTCGGAACAAAGCTGACTATCGATGCCGTGAATATTCAAGATGGCGTGGCCCAGGTCGATTTTGATTCCACCGCCTTGGAGGCAGATGCGTTAGAGCGTCGCTTGATGTTGACTCAACTTCGAGCCACGCTCATGCAGCTGGTTGGCGTCTCTGATGTGCAGGTGTCGATCAACAGCTCACCGCAGGATATCATCCCCGCCAACCTGCAAACCCCGACCGTCGGTGGCGCCGCGTTCTACTTGAGAAACACCGGTATCTATCGAGTGACCGGAACCAGTGACACCGTTATTCGTGGCACAGCTGGCTTCCTCAACGCCGAATCTGTAATGGCATTCGATGTCACAGAAGACGGAGACTGGATCGGATTCGCAACCGCGGCCGGCGTGACACTGGTAGACAACACCGGACTCTCCGGACGTGCCGAGCTGGTCTCCAACAGGCAGAGCGTTCGGAGCATATTCTTCGATTCCTACGGCTACCTGTGGGTGGTTCCGGAGTCATCCGGGGAGCCAATCGAGATCATCGCTAAGTCAGGCGAGCGGAAGTACCTTTTTGACAGCTTGCAGGGCGCTCGCGGTCAGGTGAGAATCAGCCCTGCCGGCGCGCGTATCGCAAGCCTCGAACCTGGCGAGCTGAGTCGAATCAGAACCTACTCGGTATCTCGAGACCTTGCCGGCTGGCCTATTAGATTGACCCAGGGCGGCCTGGTTCACACTTCAATTGGCTCAGTTCTATCTTTCACTTGGCAAAGTGCCGATACATTGCGCGTGCTGGAGGAAACCAGTTCCGGACTCACCTCAATCAGTGATTACCCAATTACCGGTCCTCGTTCTCAGTTGAGCATCCCACCTGTCACCGGAGTTGAAATCTTCACCGGATCGGCCGGGCTTTCCACCTACTTAGTTTCCGAGAACGGAGAGGTTTGGGTTCTAACTGGAAGTGCTTGGCGCCGTGTGGTGACCAATGCTCTTTTGATGGCCACCAACGACTAACAACCGTCAAATTCACAACTCTCTCCACAGGTATTCGATTAGCTGACACCGCGCTTTCGCACCCACGCATGCTTCCAGAATGGCTCGCTCACTTCTTGATTTGGTGTTTCCATCCAGTTGCATTGTCTGCGGTGAAAAACCAAAACCAATCTGTCTTGGCTGTCGACCCAGCCCGGAGATTGGCCAGCTTGCAGGCTTTGGATTCCCAGTGTTTTATGCTCACCGGCACCAGGGTGCTATCGAGCAGCTCATTTCCGGATACAAGGACCAACAGCTGACCTCGTTGCAGGGGACACTCGCCGAATCGGTTGCGCAGCTTTTCTCCAGGTTGGATTTCAGTGATGTCTCCGCCGTGGTCACACCGGCCAGAAACACAAAAAACTATCGCAAGCGAGGTTTTGACCCCGCCCGCTCGATTGCAAAATCTGCGTTGAAGTTGACTCAGGTAAAAGTGCCTGTGGTCAATCTCTCCAATGTCCGTGATCGCTCGGATCAGCGAGGCTTGGGCAGAGAGCAGCGAGCAAAGAACGTGTCGGGCAGCATGAGGTTGAAGGTAACCAATCTCAGAAAAGTTGTTTTGTTTGATGATGTGCTGACGACCGGTGCAACGATTTCAGAGCTGGCCAGAGCGTGCAGGGACGCTGGAGTCGAAGTGGTTTTTTGCTGTGTATTGGCAGAAAGATTTTCAAAAATTTGACTATGCCCGCAAGTTTTAGGCGTATCTTGTTTTTGAGGGCGACGAAGCCCTCAGACGGAGGAAAAATGGAACTCAAAATTTCTGCCAAAAACCTCAATGTCTCGGATCGTTTCCGAGATTACGTCGAAGAGAAAGCCGGAAAAATTGACCGGTATGCCCACAAGCCCGAAGAGCTTCACATTAAAATCACCCGCCAAGAGCACAGCAGGACCGCAGGCGCTGAGGACCAGGTTGAGCTCACGGTTTACGAGCCGGGCCACATAGTTCGAGCCGAGGCTCGTGCCAGTGACAAATTTGCAGCTTTCGACATCGCTTTTGGAAAGCTGGTTGAGCGCCTCAGAAGGTATTCGGATAAGCACAAGGTTCATCGCGGTGGCGGACACAAGAACCTATCTGCCAGCGAACTTGCTGCTACCGACTTCGCAGCCCTGGATATCACTCCCATCGATCATGACCGGCTGCTAGGCAAAGCAGTACCACTACCCGAGGCCGAAGAGCCTCCATACAGTCCGGTGGTTATCAAATCGAAGGAGTTTGCCAGTAAGCCAATGACCAAAGAGGAAGCCGTTGGTCACATGGAGCTGGTCGGCCATGACTTTTACCTGTTCATGGATTCCGAAACCTCACGTCCGGCGGTGGTTTATCGCCGGCAGGGTTGGAACTACGGGGTCATTTCTCTGGTCTAGTCCAAAGCACATCACGGGTAGAATTACACCCGTTAATCAAGGAGTATCTATTGGCGTCGATTATTGACAAGCTGCTTCGCGCGGGCGAGGGCAGACTGCTAAGGAAGCTGCAGTCCACTGCTGCCGAAGTAAATGCTTTAGAGCCAAACTTCCAGGCGCTAACCGACGAAGAATTGCACAATGAGACCGCTGCACTGCGTCAGCGCTTCGCCGAGGGTGAGACCCTAGACGATCTACTTCCAGAGGCTTTTGCCGCTGTTCGCGAAGCCTCGGTTAGAACCCTTGGCATGCGCCACTTTGATGTTCAGCTAATGGGTGGTGCCGCGCTGCACCTTGGAAATATCTCCGAGATGAAAACAGGTGAGGGTAAGACTTTGGTTGCGACCCTTGCCGCCTACCTAAATGCAATCCCTGGTCGCGGTGTTCACGTGGTTACCGTGAACGACTTCTTGGCCGAATACCAGTCCGAACTTATGGGCCGCATCTTCCGTGCCCTAGGCATGACCACCGGCTGCATCCTCGGAGGCCAGGATCCAGCCCAGCGTCGCGAGATGTATGCCTGCGACATCACCTATGGAACCAACAACGAGTTTGGTTTTGACTACCTGCGCGACAACATGGCACTAAACAGCCAGGACCTAGTTCAGCGTGGTCACTTCTATGCCATCGTCGACGAGGTTGACTCGATCTTGATCGATGAGGCTAGAACCCCGCTAATCATTTCCGGCCCTGCCGCGGCAGATGTGAACCGCTGGTTTGGCGTATTCGCTAAGTTGGCGCAGACCCTGCAGATCGATGTTGACTACGAGGTTGACGAGAAGAAGCGCACCGTTGGTGTCCTGGAAGCTGGAATCGACAAGGTCGAGGACTACCTCGGTATCACAAACCTTTACGAGACCGCAAACACCCCGTTGATTTCGTTCTTGAACAACTCGATCCGTGCCAAGGAGCTGTTCCGTAAGGACCGCGACTACGTAATCGTCAATGGCGAGGTACAGATTGTTGATGAGCACACCGGTCGTCTATTGCCTGGTCGCCGCTACAACGAGGGCATGCACCAGTCGATTGAAGCCAAGGAAGGCGTGGCTATCAAGGCCGAGAACCAGACCCTGGCAACCGTCACCCTGCAGAACTACTTCAGGCTCTACGAAAAGCTTTCGGGTATGACCGGTACCGCGGAGACCGAAGCGGCCGAATTCATGTCCACCTACAAGCTCGGTGTGGTTCCAATCCCTACCAACAAGCCAATGGTGCGTTTGGACCAGTCCGACCTAATCTTCAAAAACGAAGAGGTCAAGTTCCACATGGTGGTTCAGGACATCGCCGAGCGTCACGCCAAGGGCCAGCCAATCTTGGTTGGAACCACCAGCGTTGAGAAGAGCGAATACCTTTCCAAGCTACTGGCCAAGGCCGGCATCAAGCACGAGGTTCTAAACGCGAAGAACAATGCTCGCGAAGCAGTAATTGTCGCTCAGGCAGGTCAGTTCGGAGCAGTAACTGTTGCTACCAACATGGCTGGTCGTGGTACCGACATCATGCTCGGTGGAAACGCCGAGTTCCTTGCCGTGCAGCAGATGCACAAGCTTGGTCTTGACCCCATCGAACAAGCCGAGCAGTACGAAGAGGCTTGGGATGAGATCTTCAGCAAGGTCAAGCAGGATGTTGCCAAGGAAGCCGAGCGTGTGCTGGAGGTTGGCGGTCTCTACGTTCTTGGAACCGAGCGCCACGAGTCTCGTCGCATCGACAACCAGCTGCGTGGTCGTTCCGGTCGTCAGGGTGACCCAGGTGAATCCAGGTTCTACCTTTCGCTAACCGATGACCTAATGCGCCTATTCAACTCAGGTGCCGCAGCCGCACTAATGAATCGCTCTTCCGTCCCAGACGACTCAGCTATTGAGTCGAAGATGGTGTCCCGCGCAATTGCATCCGCCCAGGGTCAGGTCGAGGGTCGTAACGCCGAGATTCGCAAGAACATCCTCAAGTATGACGATGTCATGAACCGTCAGCGTGAGGCAATCTATGCCGACCGCCGTCAGATCCTCAAGGGTGAAGACATCTCCGCAACCTTCCAGTCGTTCTTGGAGGAGACCGTCAATGACATCGTGGCAGTCAACCTTCCTGAGGGTGGCAGCCAGGATTGGGATCTTGAGCAGCTTTGGGTTCAGCTAAAGCAGGTCTACCCAATCGGTATCGAGATCTCTGAGGTTCTGGAGGCAGCAGGCTCACGTGCCAAGCTAACTAGAACCTGGTTGATCGAAGAGATTCTGTCGGATGCTCGTATTGCATACGCCAACCGCACCAAAGAGGTCGGCGAGGAAGTTATGCGCGAACTAGAGCGTCGTGTGATGCTTTCGGTCATCGACCGCAAGTGGCGTGACCACCTTTACGAGATGGACTACCTAAAGGAAGGTATTGGTCTTCGTGCCATGGCACAGCGCGATCCGCTAGTCGAGTACCAGCGTGAGGGTTACGGCATGTTCATCGATATGATGGCTGGCATTCGCGAAGAGGCAGTTCAGTTCCTGTTCAACATCGAGTTGAAGCAGGCCGAGCCTCAGGTTGCAGTACAAGAGCCTCAGCAGCTGACCTTCAGTGCACCCGATGAGAATGGCGAGGTTGACTCACACAATGAGCCAAGTCCAGCTGTGAAGCCGGTGCAGAAGCCTAAGCAAGGTGGATCGGGAAGTTCTTTCTTCAAGAACTAGATAATCAAGACTTCGGTAACTCGAAATCGATCATGAATGCGCTCTGCTCGCAGGGCGACCGCCTTCGTTGCGCCCGATACTCTCAGGATCACAACTCCGTGTATTCCAGCATCATCAGTTAGGAAAGTCTTACTTTTCCGAAGGGATATGTCTGGTCTAGCCTTCGCACCTGTGATTTGCCGTTGCATGGACTCTCTCTTTGCGCGCTGAGAAATGTCGTAGTAAGCCTTGTCAGATAGCCATCTGGCAAGCTGTTCCGGTCGTCTGACTCCAGCGAGTATTTCAATATAGGCTTTCGAAATTTCCGCAAAAAGCTGTGCCGGATCTAAATCGCTAGACATTTTGTCATCGCCCATTTTGGTTCCTCCTTGAAAGCCATTGGGATTCAAGAAGTCTGGTCGCAATATGACAGTCTCTGCAGACCGAGCTCTCAACCCTGTGGATAACTTGGAAGTTTTGCTCTGCACTCAAACAGCGCACGTCCCCTACCTAACTGAGGTCCGGGCTGGGAGCCGGATTCTCCATGAGTGGCTTAATTATCTACGGATAACCGAATGTAATGGCAATTCTGTTGAATTCCGTCATCGTGTCGCGCAGCTGGTTCGTTGTGGATAACAAAAAGCAAGAAATCAATGCTTGGTCCACTCTCGTTGCAGGAGGAGAGATGAATAAAGTACTTCGCAAACGAATCTCAAATGTGGCATTGATTATTGTCACTGTTGCTACAGGTCTAGTAATTGCCGGAGCGATCGCACTTGGCAGACCACTTCCCGAGTACCTAGTGGCAAAAACTTCTCTGATTCCCGGCGAGGAAATTGGGGTCGAAAGTTTTGAGCTTCAGCGCCTGGATCTCGGAACCGCAGGTCGTCACTATCTGACTCTTCAAAATGCCCCAGAAGTCTTCTACCTCAATGAGTTTGTGAGTGAGGGCGAGCTAGTGCCAATCAGAAACGTACTGGACTTAGCACAAGAAGGTCTCACAACAATAGTCTTGAGTCCTTCCATAGAGGTTAGTCAAAAAGTTTCTGCAGGATCATGGGTTCAAATCTGGCGAACGGTTCCAACAGAAAACAACTTCCTTGGAGAGCTCTTGGTTCCGAGAAGCCAAGTCGTGGCCGTCACGGAAGGTTCATCGCTGATGTCCGACCGAGGGACTCTAGTTGAAGTTATGGTTTCGCAGGAACAAGCAGGTCTTTTGCTGCAAACTGTTTCGTCTGATTTAGACATTTTTCTTTTAGTGGCACCCTGAATGTTGAGAAAAACGCGAGCAGGGCATAAGCAAGCCACAAACCTTTTGGAAAAGAGACGTCCGGCTTTGGTCGCCGTCTGGGGCAGTGCTGGCAGCGGGAAAACTATGCTCGCCATAAACCTTGCTTTTGAACTAACCCGCTTGAACCAAAAAGTGCTTCTCGTTGACCTTGACATGTGTCGTCCGTCTGTCGCCGCTTGGTTAGGTCTAGCCGATGCGGGTCCTGGAATAACGGCTGCCTTGAGGCTGGCAAGAAGCAGTCGCCTACAAGTCGATGAAGTCCTGAGGCTGTGTGCAGAGTTGAAATTTGGTGGTTCGAGAGTGGACATACTCACCGGAATCTCAAGCCCGAGGCGCTGGAAAGAAGTTAGGCCAGAGGACCTCGATGTCCTAATCTCTGTAGTTTCGGAGCACTTTGACTTCATCCTCTTCGATGTCAACGATGAGTTGGATATCGGCCCACCCGTTCAGGATCCTGATTCTCGGCCAACGATCACCAAATGGATGGTTGAGGCAGCTGACTTGGTGCTGGCAACTTTCGTGGCTGACCCGGTAGGTGTCAATCGCTTTCTCTTTGACCTAAATGCTGTTGGTCGCGACATTTGGCCTATTGCTAATCGAATTTCAATTCGAAGCCTAGGTAGATCAGCATCCAAGCAACTGCGGGACACTCTTGCTCACTTCACTACGTTCCCAATACGGGCTGAACTACCCAGTGACTGGGCGAGTTGCGAGGCATCGATTTCGCATGCTCGCCCACTGATGCTAGAGAGCCCAAACGCGAAGCTGACTCTGGCAGTGAGGTCTCTGGCATGTGAAATAGTTGATGAATGTGGGGCAAGGCTAAACTCAGAAGGTGGCGAAACTTGATTCCAACTCACAGCAGTGGCTTCGATCACTGCTGGCCGACTGGCAACTGATCGCCGATCTTGCGTTCGGCGACTTGGTGCTCTGGGCACCCAAGGCCGGAAAACTTCAAGCCACGGCACACGCCAGACCCGCAGCAGCGGCAACTCTCTTTTATCGTGACATCACTGGAACTCCAGCAAGGTATGACTGGGAACAGGTAATACAAACCGCATGGACAACGGGTGAGCCGGTTGTATCAGCAGAGCCATCGAACTTTGAAGGTGTCAAAACAAAGATTGATGCCTATCCCGTTTTTGCGCCAGACAAGAAGGACGATTCCTCTCCAATTGCGGTGATCACCAGACACACCAACCTTGGCGAGTCTCGTGTGCCGAACAAGCTGCAATTGAACTTTGTGGCAATTGGAAACAGTCTCCTGAGCATGGTTAGCCGCGGCGCTTTTCCCATTCCAGAAGCTGGAACAGATTCCAAGCGCGGAGCTCCTCGAGCCAATGACGGACTAGTGCGTCTGGACCAGAGCGGGCGAGTGCTGTTTGCAAGTCCAAACGCGCTTTCGATGTTTAATCGCGCTGGCGTAGAGGGCGATCTTGAGGGACGACTGTTTGCGGAGAGCATCACCGGACTGGATCTTCGACAGGATCAACTAGACGAGGGCCTACCGCTAATCCTGACTGCCAAGGGAGCGTGGCGTACTGACCTTGAGTTTGAGGACGTCACCATTGCAGTTAGATCCATACCACTTTATGAAGCCGGTAAACGTTTTGGTGGAGTGGTGCTTTGCCGAGATGTCACCGAGCTTCGAGTGCGCGAGCGAGCGCT
>JARXAN010000004.1 GCA_029865895.1 Actinomycetota bacterium | reverse complement strand
AAATCCATGTATGGCTGCTTTTCGATGGCGTCTTTCATCAGCACAAACGCAACACCCCAGGTGAGGCAAACGCCCAACAGGGCAATAACTGCGAGGCGGATTCGGGTCATGAGGCCAAAGTCTAACTAATAGTTAGCTGGCGATATCATTCAGGCCGCAGCGCTCAACGCCAACTACCTTTGGCTTCGCGGAGAGCGTGATTCTCAAAACCAGAAACTCTGCTGGGGCAAGTGTCGAGCCTGCTTCGATTTCCTTGCGGATTTCCTTCGGTGCCATCTGGGCAAATGGAGCAAGGATGCTCGGTAACGCGGGGCGGTGGGAGCAGATCAAACCCGACTTGCTGGTTCCGAGCAGGTCTTTGACCACATCTTGAGTTCTAGCCGGACGATTTTTGTTTCCCAATTCGGTGAGCTGGTGACGTTCAATAAGTTTTTGCTTTCGCGCCTCAGCGTATGGGGCAATGGTGTCGTGACAGCGAACCCACGGGCTGGTTACCAAGCGCTTTGGGCCATAAGCCGCCATAAGCGGAACTAGGGCTTTGGCTTGCTTCTTGCCTTCGGATAGAAGTGGACGTTTTGCCTCTTCACCCTTCCAATCAGAGCGCAGGGTTGCCTTGGCGTGACGAAGAATAATCAAGGCTCGAGTCTCAAGTTCTTTGGCCTTGTGAAGCTGGATTACCTGCTCCATTAGGTTCTTGTCGTGATCGTAGCTAAGAAGTTTCAGCGCTTCTTTTGCCGCTATCCACTCCACCTTGGCAATTTCTTGGTTCGGTGCAAACTTTTGCTTCGCAATAGTCTTGGCCGTCACCTTCGAGGCCCAATAGTGAACTTCTTTGTCTAGACCTTCGCCGACCTGGTAATTGATTACTCCAAGTTTTCGGCCCAAGCGGACTTTGAATCCGGCTTCCTCAAAAACCTCTCGAACGGCGGTCTGCGGGAGCTGCTCACCCGGGTCTAGCTTTCCCTTGGGAAAGCCCCAATCTTTGTAAACCTCGCGGTGCACGAGGGCGACTTCGAGCTTGCCATTTTCTTCGCGCCAGCAAACAATGCCAGCAGCATAAATTGTCACTATCGGCTGCGCTTTCGCTCTAGCGTGCGCTGCATCAAAACGTCTTGCATGTCGCTGAGCTTCTCGCCCATCACGTTGTGGGTTTCGCGCGACCAAACTCCGTTGGCCTTGAGCTCCCAAACCGCAACAGATTCGCTCATGCCCAAATCAAAGATTTCGTGCAGCTGGCGGATCTGGTCGGACTGGGTGATCTTCACCAGGGTCTCGACGCGACGATCTAGGTTTCGGTGCATCATGTCGGCGCTGCCGATAAAGATGTCCGGGTCGCCGCCATTGTCAAAACTAAAGATGCGGCTGTGCTCTAGATATCGGCCTAGCACCGAGTGCACCTTGATGTGGTCTGACAGGCCAGGCACACCTGGGCGAAGTGCGCACATTCCTCGCACCAAAACCTCAATCTTCACTCCGGCCTTGGAAGCTCGGTAAAGCTCATCGATGATTTGCTCATCAACCAGCGAGTTCATCTTGATGCGAATTCGGCCAGCCTTGCCCGCCTGCTGGTGCGCAATCTCGCGTCGAATGCGCTCGGTAAGGCCCTCGCGAACTCCGTTTGGTGAGACCAGAAGACTCTTGTACTGAGGAGCCTGGGTGTGACCGGAGAGCTGGTTGAACAGCTTTGTAAGGTCTTCACCAACGGCTGGTCTGCTTGTCAGCAGACCCAGGTCCTCGTAGTAGCGAGCGGTCTTCGGGTTGTAGTTACCGGTACCGATGTGGCAGTAGCGACGAAGGGTTGAACCCTCCTGGCGAATAACCAGTGAGAGCTTGCAGTGGGTCTTGAGTCCCACGATTCCATAAACCACGTGCACGCCGGCAGCTTCGAGCTTTCTTGCCCAGGCGATGTTGTTCTGCTCATCAAATCTCGCCTTGATCTCCACCAGTGCCAAGACCTGCTTGCCTGCTTCTGCTGCGTCAATCAGTGCGTCGACGATTGGCGAGTCACCGCTGGTGCGGTAGAGGGTTTGCTTGATGGCTAGCACTTGAGGATCGGCAGCAGCCTGCTCCAAAAATGCCTGCACGCTGGTTGCAAAAGACTCATACGGGTGGTGAACCAATATCTCGCGCTCACGAATCGCAGCAAAGATATCGGCCGGCTCATCCGGCTCGGACTCTAGGTAGCGGTTGGTGGTGATCTGGTGTGGCTCGAAGTGAAGCTCCGGACGCTTCATGAAGGCAAAGGCGGTAAGGCTCTTGAGATCTAGCGGCTCAGCCAGGTGGTAGACATCGCTGGCTTCGACATCCAACTCGCGCTGCAACAGGTTCAAGACCTGCTGGTCAATGTCCTCGGCAACCTCGAGGCGAACCGGTGGGCCAAAGCGGCGACGAAGCAATTCTTTTTCCAGCTGAATGAGGAGGTTTTCACCCTCGTCCTCATCAACCTCGAGGTCTTCATTTCTGGTGACGCGGAAGGTGTGGTGCTGCAGTACCTCCATACCCGGGAAGAGCTCAGAGATGAAGGCGCCCATCACATCTTCCAGTGGCACAAACCGATCGCTGCTGCCGGGCACCGGAACAAACCTTGGTAGAAGCGGTGGAACCTTCACGCGAGCGAAGTGCTCCTGGCGGTTATTCGGGTTGCGAAGCACCACCGCAAGATTTAGCGACAATCCAGAGATGTATGGAAATGGGTGAGCAGGGTCTACCGCAAGCGGGGTAAGCACCGGAAAGACCTGGTCCTGGAAGTATTTCTCAAGACCGGCACGCTCTTGCTCGTTGAGGGCCGACCAGTGCTCGAGCTGCACGCCGTTTAGCGCAAGCTCAGGGCTGATCCTGTCTCGGAACAGGGCAGCGTGACGGGCTTGCAAATCTTTGGTCTTGGCGGAGATTTGGCTCAATACGTCGATCGGACCCAACCCGGAGGCAGAGTTCACCGCAATGCCGGTCGCAATTCTTCGCTTTAGCGATGCCACTCGAACCATGAAGAACTCATCCAAGTTCGAGGCAAAAATGCTGAGGAAGTTCACTCGCTCCAGTAGCGGAATCGACTCATCTTCGGCAAGCTCCAGAACCCTGCGGTTGAAATCGAGCCAGCTGAGTTCGCGATCTAGAAATCTGTCCGCAGGCAAGTCCGGCTGGGACTCTGGGAGAAATATCGCGGTGGTCTCTTCTGACATGCTCTCTATCTTGGCATCTCTGGGTTATCAGAAGGTTAATTATTCAGTTGCACTACCTTGCGGATCCAGTCGATAACCGACGTTTCTGACGGTTCCAATCAGTGATTCGTACTCGCCCAATTTGGCCCTGAGTCGTCTGACATGGACGTCTACGGTTCTGGTGCCACCAAAGTAGTCGTAGCCCCAAACCTCGCTGAGAAGCTGCTCCCTGGTGAAAACCCGGTTTGGGTTTTCATTGAGGTACCTAAGGAGTTCAAACTCTTTATAGGTCAGATCCAAGGTGCGACCGCTTACCTTCGCGGTGTAACTGGTGTCATCGATGCTCAAGCCAGAATCGACTTCTGCCTGCTCGATAGATTTCTGGCTCAAGCTGGAGGCAAGGCGAATTCGGACATCTACTTCACTGAGCGTGGCTGACTCAAATATGAAGTCCGTCAAACCCCAGTCCGCATTCACCGCGGCCAATGACCCTTCCGTAACTACCAGCACCAGGGGCTTTGACCAGTTAGCGGCAAGCAAAATCCTCGCCATCGATTTGGCGTTAGCCAGATCGGTTCTGCAATCCAAAAGTGTGATGTCGTGTCTTGGAGCTGAGACCAATTGAGAAGCATCAAAGCCGACTTGAAACACCTGGTGACCCAAAATCTCGAGTTGGGGGAGTGGGTTTTCTCGCGCGGGTGTGATTGCCAGAACTACAGCCATCTTGCCACCCTTCGCTTTGCAAAATGATACCGAGCTTTCGCACCTCACACAGATAGAGTTCTTTCGTGACTAAGCAGTGGCTACAGATAATCCTGATCTGGATTGCGGTGTTGTCGGCTTCGCTTTTTGCGCTAACAATCGCGGAGTTAGAGCTTAGATTTTTGGTTTTCTCATCAATTGCTGCCGCGGCCATCGCAATCGTCAGCATTGAGCACCTAATTTCCTCCCGCACCAAGGACACCGTCAGGCAGCAGGTTTATGTCTCGGCGGGCACAATTGTCATCTTGGGAACCATGACCTTGGTGTCTTTGCTGGGTTAGACTTATCGCATGCTTTTGGCCCTAGAAATTTTCTTCACCGGATTGTTGGTGCTGGCTTCATTGGCGATTGCCGGAGTCTCAGCACTAGTTCTTTACAAGCTATTCAAGGGGCAGCGCTAATTTGTTTGTCATCCCCGATGACCTACCAATCGAGCTGACCCCATTCACCTTCCTGCTGGGGTCTTGGCGTGGCACTGGCGTAATCAGTTACCCAATTGGTGATGAGCCCGCCCAGGAAATCGAATTCAGCCAAACCATGAGCTTTATCCCGGTCGGATCTCGCTTGGAGTTTCGCTCCGACGTCGTAGACCTTAAGGGCAACCCAATCTCCCACGAACGTGGCTTCTGGTCGCTTTCCAGGCCTGCATCACCCTCTGACTCTGGGCCTGGACTATTGCCGGGAGACGGCAACCCACTGCTTACGGTTCGCGAGGATTTGGAGCTGTGGCGAAACGCCAGCGGTGGTTTTGATATTGAAGCTTTGATCATCCAGCCATCTCAGGTGGCGGAGCTCTACTTTGGCCACATCAAGGGAGCTCGCATCGACATCGCAACCGATGCCGTGCTGCGCTCACCAAATGCCAAAGACTACGCAGCTGGCCAGCGAATGTTTGGCTTGGTTGAAGGAGCACTGCTCTGGGCCTGGGACATGGCAGCTCACGGTCAGCCACTGAAGTCCCATGCCTCTGCCCGTCTTGAGCGTCATGACTAAGCACTTTGGTAACCCACTTGGAGAGCAGCGCCAGTTGCTCGCCGGTAAGGCAGCAGTGCACCGGGTTGACCAGCAAGTTCTGTTACTCGCTGGAGACGATGCGTTGAGCTGGCTGCACTCGATAACCTCGCAGAACATCAAGAACCTAAAGCCGGGGGAGTGCACCGAGACTCTGGTTTTGACACCAACCGGCCACATCGAGCACCAGCTAAAAGTTTTGGCATTTGATGGCGGGCTCTATCTGATTGTGAAAGCCGAAAAGGTTGAAGCACTAACCAAATGGCTAAACATGATGCGCTTTCGCTCCAAGGTGGTTATCTCCGAGACCGACCTCGAGGTCTGGGGTGGTTTTGGAGATCTAGCGCTGAGCGATCTGGTTTGGGTTGATCGCTTTGATTCTGAGCCCAAGGGGTCGGTTCGATACGCCCAGCAGGTGGAGAGTTTCCCCTACCGCGAGTATTTATTGCCGGCTGGCCAAAAGCCAGAGCTGGAAGAGGCTGGCTTCTTAGCCCTCGAGGCACTGCGCATCGATGCTGGAAGACCAGAGATCACCGATATCGATGAGCGCTCGCTGCCGCACGAGTATGACTGGCTGGCAAGCGCTGTGCACCTGAGTAAGGGTTGCTATCGAGGCCAGGAGACTGTCGCCAAGGTTCACAACCTAGGACACCCGCCACGTCGCCTGGTGGTGCTCAACCTCGAGGTTGGCGACACCATGGCAAACCCGGGGGAAGAGATCTTCTATCAGGGCAAGCTGGTCGGAAAGGTGCTAGCCGGTGCCCTGCACTATGAGGCAGGTTCACTTGCCCTCGGGTTGGTAAATCGCAATACCCCCTATTTGGATTTAGAGCTTTGCGGCATGACGGCATCGCAGCGCGTGCTGGTGCCGGCCGATGCAGGAAAGGCAGCGAATCTTCCTAGGCCAAGTGCATTCAAGCTCAGCGGCAAGAAGTGAAGGTTTCAATAACCAGAGCCTTGGGCAGAGTCAAAGACTCGCTCTGGCAGATCATGCAGTTGGTATTGGCATCCATCGTCTCCTACCTGATCGCAAGATATGGCTTGGGTCACCCGGCTCCGCTTTTGGCGGTCACGGTGGCGATTTCCTCGCTGGGGTTTTCTAGGGACACCAGACCCGGTCGAGTTGCCACCACGGCGCTCGCCATGGTTATGGGAGTGGTGCTCAGTGAGAGTGTGCTGGTGCTCTTTGGACCGGGCACCTTCCAGCTGCTGAGCGTTATCTTGCTGGCACTGCTGCTTGCGCGACTGATCTCACCAAATCCAACCTTCGCACTTACGGTCGCCATTCAGGCGGTGCTGGTGCAGTTACTTCAAGCTCCAACCGGTGGCGATTTTGCCAGGGTGATAGACGGCCTAATTGGTGGTTTGTCGGCCCTGGCGTTTACCGCTTTGGTCCCCAGAAACCCAATTCGCCTGGCAAGAGCAGATTCCAGATTGCTGTTTGCCGCCTTCAAGGAAACCTTGGC
>JARXAN010000024.1 GCA_029865895.1 Actinomycetota bacterium | reverse complement strand
AACCTGACTCTCAACCAGTTCCGTCTGGCTTCTGCTGGACTAAGCCAGCGCGACATTGCAACCGCATTGACCGCCAACGGCCTAGTACTGCCAGTTGGCACCTTGGTTGATGACGAGGGCTCTATTGCAATTCAGATGGGTTCTGCCGTCAGCACCGTGGAAGCCATTGAGGCGCTGCCGCTGGTTGGCGCAAGTTCCAGTAACGTGCTAACCATCGGCGATGTTGCCGATGTGGTTTACGAAGACTCCCCTGTTACCTCGATTGCTAGAACCAACGGCAAGGCATCGTTGGCGGTTGCAATCACCAAGACTCCGGATGCCAACACCGTTGCAGTTTCTAACGCGGTCCAGGAATTGGTTCCTGACTTAGAAGCCGCTTTGGGTAACGATGTGACCATCGTCACAACCTTGGACCAGGCACCGTTTATTCAAAAGTCGATCAAGGACCTCACCACAGAGGGTCTTTTGGGACTTACCTTTGCGGTAATCATCATCCTGATTTTCTTGTTCTCGGTGAAGTCCACCCTGATCACAGCAATCTCCATCCCGACCTCGGTGCTAATCACCTTCATCGGTTTGCAGACTGCGGACTACTCGCTAAACATTTTGACCCTAGGTGCGCTAACCATCGCGATTGGTCGCGTGGTAGACGACTCGATTGTGGTGATTGAGAACATCAACCGTCACCTCAGCTATGGCGAGAGTCGCAAGAAGGCTGTGCTTACTGCAGTTAAGGAAGTTTCTGGTGCGATCACCGCATCGACCATCACCACCGTCGCGGTGTTCCTACCGATCGCATTGGTTGGTGGCCTAATTGGAGAGCTCTTCCGTCCATTCGCCTTTACAGTTGCAATCTCACTTTTGGCATCGCTACTGGTTTCGCTAACCATCGTTCCGGTTCTGGCCTACTGGTTCCTCAGAATGCCAAAGCGTTTGGTTGCCCTCAAAGAGGCAGACCCGAAGCGCTTCGAAAAGAAGCAGCGTCAAGCAGAAGAAGAGCGAGAGAAGAAGTCCTTCCTGCAGCGCGCCTACTTGCCAGCGCTGAATGGAACTCGTCGTCACCCATGGCTTACCCTTTTTGCCTCGGTACTAATTCTTGGCTTTACTTTCTCGCTGGTTCCACAGCTAAAGACCAACTTCATCGACGGTGCTGGTTCAACCCAGTTCATCGCTCGACTGTCCATGCCGGCCTCGACCACTTTTGAGGACCAGGACAAGGCAGCGGCAGCGCTTGAGAAGAAGATCATGGATGTCGACGGTGTAACCGTCGTGCAGGCAACCGTTGGTTCCGCTGCTGATGGTCGTGTCGCATTTGGAGCTGCAGCCTCTGGAATCTCTATCACCGTTCAGGTTGATGAGAAGGCCGATGTTGAGGTTGTGAAGTCTGACGTTCTAGCCCTTGAGGTTCCTCAGGACTCTGACCTAACCGTTGCTTCAGGTGCTGGTTTTGGATCCTCCGAGACCATTGACATCGAGGTCACCTCCAGCGACAACGAGCTGCTACAGGAAGCCGTTGACCTATTGACCACCGAGATGGAGGGTGTTCCAAACACCTCAGGTGTCACTAGCACCCTAGATGCTGACGAGCGCGTGCTCGAAATCATCGTGGACCGCAAGAAGGCTGCTGCGCTTAGCTTCACCGAGACCCAGGTCACTGGCATTGTGGCAGCTCAGCTAAGACCAAGCCCACTTGGTCGAGTCAGTGTCGAAGGTGACGACGTATCGGTTTATGTAGCCGGTGCAGACCTTCCAGAGAGCATTGATGAGATCAAGGCGCTGGTCATTCCTTCCTTCACCGGTCTAGTTCGATTGGACACCATTGCTTCGGTCGAGGAGGTTCTAAAGCCAACCTCAATCACCTCCAAGGAGGGCAACAGAACCGCCAAGGTTTCGATTGCTCCTGAGGGCGATGACCTAGGTGCAATCACCCTGGCCATCACCACCAAGTTGGATGAAATTGAACTACCTGCGGGAGTAACCGCCACCATCGGTGGTGCAGCTGCAGACCAGGCTGAGAGCTTCCAGCAACTTGGCTTAGCACTGTTGGCCGCAATCGCGATTGTTTACGTCGTCATGGTTGCCACCTTCGGTTCGTTGATTCAACCACTACTGCTTTTGGTATCGATCCCATTCGCCGCTACCGGCGCTTTGGGTCTGTTGCTGCTGACCGACACGCCTCTTGGCGTGCCAGCACTAATCGGTATGTTGATGCTGATTGGAATCGTGGTAACAAACGCAATTGTTTTGATCGACCTGGTGAATCAATATCGCAAGGAAGGTCGCTCGGTTGAAGACTCACTAATCTCCGGTGCTCGTCAGAGACTGCGTCCGATTCTTATGACAGCACTTGCCACCATCTTTGCGCTAACTCCAATGGCGATGGGCCTAACCGGAAATTCCGGCTTCATTTCCCAGCCACTGGCAATTGTGGTTATCGGTGGTCTGTTCTCCTCCACGCTATTGACTCTGATCCTGGTACCAACCCTTTACTGGTTGGTTGAAGGCCGCAAGGAGCGCAAGGCGATTCGTGTCGCTCGCCGCGAGGCCAAGGCCTTGAAGAAGGCTGAGAAGCAGCAGGCGAAGCTTGAGGGCAAGGCAACCGCGGCAGCAGCACCAGCCGCAGTCATTACCGAGCCTGAAGCAGCAAAGCCGCAGGTAGCCGAGGCACCTCAGGTCGTTGAAGCTCCTGAGGTTGTTGCGGAAGTTACTGAAGACGCAATTGCAGACGCTAGTGCCGAGACCTTCACCCCAGCTGCTCCTGCAGAAACCCCTAACCTTTCTTGGTCAATCTCTCAGGAAGAAGTTGAGCTAGATAGCGAAGCCACCATGCAGTGGAGTGAGTCAAAGACTGAAACCGCTCCTATCGCGGCCGTGCAGCAGCCTGAGGAGTCCCTGGACTTCCTCACTCGCGAGAACCCAATCGTGCAGGAGCCTTCCAAGCAAGACCTGAAAGCTCAGCGCAAGGCTGAGAAGGCGGAGTTGAAGGCTCAGAAGAAGGCCGCGAAGAACTCCCGCCACTCTGGAGACTAAGCACTGATGGCTGACTACATAGTTTGGGTTGACTGCGAGATGACCGGTCTCGAGGTCACGATTGACGAGATCTGCGAAATCGGTGTCGTGGTTACCGATGGCGAGCTCAACATGCTCGATGCAGGTCTGCAGCTCGTCATCAAACCTAGCGATGCGGCACTTTCGAACATGGGCGAGTTCGTAACCCAAATGCACACTGATTCAGGGCTGATCCAGGAGATCCCTCAGGGCATCACCATCGCTGAGGCAGAGCAGCAGGTTCTTCAATACATCAAGCAGTGGGTGGCAGAGGAGCGCACCGCTCCCCTAGCTGGAAACTCGATTGGCACCGACCGCATGTTCCTAAACCGACAGATGCCTCAGTTGGACAAGTTCTTGCACTATCGCAATATCGACGTCAGTTCACTGAAGGAACTGACCCGTCGCTGGTTCCCACGGGTTTACTTCCAGCTTCCAAAGAAAACCGGCAACCACCGAGCCCTTGCGGACATCCTGGAATCCATTCAGGAGCTGCGCTACTACCGCAAGGCCATCTTGGTGGAAGCACCGGGTCCAGATTCAGAAACCGCAAAGGGTATAGCTAATTCTCTGAGCGCTGATAGAATCTAACCCGTTCTGGCTTGCCAGACATGGTGGGTATAGCTCAGCTGGTAGAGCACCTGGTTGTGGTCCAGGGGGCCGCGGGTTCAAGTCCCGTTACTCACCCCAAAGAAAAAGACCGAGGATTTCTCCTCGGTCTTTTCTTCTTTTCTAACTACTTAGCGCGCTCGAGAATTAGCTCACGAACGCGGGCAGCGTCAACCTGACCACGCATGGCTTGCATCACCGCACCAATAACAGCGCCTGCTGCCTGAACCTTGCCCTCGCGGATCTTCTCCAGGACATCGGGTTGCTTCGCCAGTGCTTCGTCGATGGCCGCGATTAGCGCACCATCGTCCGAGACAACCTTTAGACCACGCTTTTCGATGACAGCCTCAGGATCACCTTCGCCTGCCAGCACGCCGGCAACAACGTCTCTTGCCATGCGGTCGGTTAGCTCACCTGAATCGATTAGCTGCTGAATCTTGGCAACTTGGGCTGGAGTGATGCTGAGGTCCTGAACAGCAGTCTCCTGAGCGTTGGCAACACGAGCTAGCTCGCCGGTCCACCACTTTCTTGCAGCCTGCGGGGCAGCTCCTGCGGCAACGGTAGCCTCGACCTGATCTAGTAGGTCAGAGTTCACAACGTCTCTGAACTCTAGATCTGCAAAGCCCCACGCCTGCATTAGGCGCTTGCGGCGAAGTGCAGGGTTTTCAGGCAGTGCAGCGCGAATCTCTTCGATCCAAGCTACCGATGGCTGAACCGGAACAAGGTCTGGCTCTGGGAAGTAGCGGTAGTCGTCGGCATCGGACTTTGGTCTACCGGCAGAGGTGTAGCCGCGGTCTTCGTGCCAGTGTCTGGTCTCCTGGGTGATGCTTCCACCATTGGCCAGAATGTGCGCCTGACGCTGAATCTCGTAACGAACCGCATTCTCAACCGAGCGAAGCGAGTTCACGTTCTTGGTCTCGGTGCGGGTGCCTAGTTTTTCCTGACCGTAAGGACGAATCGAAACGTTGGCATCGCAGCGCACGTTTCCACGTTCCATTCGAGCATCTGAGACATTCATGCTCTTCACGATCTCGCGAATTGCGTGGACGTAGGCAGCAGCCAATTCAGGTGCCTTGGCTCCTGCGCCGAAGACTGGCTTGGTTACGATCTCAACCAGTGGAACACCGGCACGGTTGTAATCAACCAGCGAGTATTCCGCTCCCTGAATACGACCGGTTGCACCACCAACGTGGGTTAGCTTGCCGGCGTCCTCCTCCATGTGAGCACGCTCGATTAGCACCTCAAACACTTCGCCGTCTTCGAGCTCGATGTTAATCTTGCCCTCGAAGGCGATCGGCTCGTCGTACTGAGAGGTTTGGAAGTTCTTTGCAAGGTCTGGGTAGAAGTAGTTCTTTCTCGCAAAGCGACCGGTTGGAGCAATCTGGCAACCAAGTGCCAAACCGATTGCAATCGAGGACTCGACAGCCTTTTTGTTCACCGCAGGAAGCGAACCCGGAAGTCCAATACAGATTGGGCAGACGTTGGTGTTTGGCTCGTTACCAAAGATGTTAGCGCAGCCGCAGAACATCTTGGACTTGGTGTTTAGCTCAACGTGAACCTCAAGACCAATCACTACCTCAAACTGCGCGATTGCCTGCTCGTAGGGCATTAGCTGTTCTTTAGCCATTAGAGCACCTCCAACTTCGGGGCCTTTGCAATAAGTGGGGAGCCCCACTCGGCCAGATACATCTGTTCAATAATCGATCCAACGCGATACATCTGGGCATCCTGCATCGCTGGAGCCAGAATCTGAACACCGGAAGGTAATCCATCTTCAAAAGCCAGACCGTTAGGAACGCTCATGCCTGGGATTCCAGCAAGGTTTGCCGGAATGGTTGCGATGTCATTCAGATACATTGCGAGTGGGTCATTGACCTTCTCGCCAATCTTGAATGCGGTGGTTGGTGCGGTTGGAGTAAGCAGCACATCAACCTGGCTAAATGCCTTCTCTAGGTCCTGCTGAATCAGGGTTCTAACCTTCTGAGCAGAGCCGTAGTAAGCGTCGTAGTAGCCAGAAGACAGTGCGTAGGTGCCGAGAATGATTCGACGCTTTACCTCTGGTCCAAATCCAGCCTCACGGGTGGCAGCCATAACGCGCTCGATGGTTGGGTTGCCCTCTGGGGTAACGCGCAGACCAAAGCGAACCGAGTCAAACTTGGCAAGGTTCGAAGATGCCTCCGCGGGAAGGATTAGGTAGTAGGCAGCAATTGCATACTCGAAGCTCGGGCAGTCAACTGTGACAACCTCAGCTCCGGCAGCAACCAACTTCGCGATGGTGTCATCGAAGCAAGCCTTCACGCCTGGCTGGAAAGCATCTGAGTCCAGCTGCTTTACAACGCCGACTCGCAAGCCCTTTACATCTGCGGTGCGAACTGCATCCGCCATCGAACCTAGCGACTGAGGCAACGAGGTTGAGTCGTGCTTATCGTGACCAGAGATCACGTCCTGCAAAAGTGCGCTGTCCAGCACGGTGTTTGAAACCGGGCCAATCTGGTCTAGCGAGCTAGCAAGTGCAATCAAGCCGTAGCGAGAAACCGCACCATAGGTTGGCTTTGCTCCAACCGAACCGGTTACAGCCGCTGGGAAGCGAATCGAACCACCGGTGTCTGATCCAATGGCGATCGGTGCTAGGTGTCCGGCTACCGCAGAGCTTGAGCCACCTCCGGAACCACCTGGGATGCGAGTTAGATCCCATGGGTTCTTAGAAGGTCCATAAGCCGAGTACTCGGTGGATGAACCCATGGCGAACTCATCAAGGTTGGTCTTACCAAGAATTGGTAGACCGGCCCTGCGAAGCTTTGCAACCACGGTTGCGTCATACTGCGGCACCCAGCCCTCAAGGATCTTTGATCCCGAGGTGGTTGGTGCATCGGTGGTGGTTAGGTTGTCCTTGACGGCAATTGGCACACCGTGCAGCGGGGAAAGCTTCTCGCCATTTGCCAAAGCAGCATCCGCAGCCTTAGCAGCGTTCAGAGCAGTTTCACGATTTAGGTGCAGGTATGAGTTGGTCTTTGGGTTCAGA
>JARXAN010000019.1 GCA_029865895.1 Actinomycetota bacterium | reverse complement strand
GTGCTGACAGCAGCCCCAACCGAGGCCAAGATCGACACCGTCATGATTGTGTCGCTCGCATCCGAGGTTGTGACTAGCTCTAGACCAGGACTCTTGGTGGCTGCCACCGCGAGCCCGATCGCAATCCCAACGGTTACTCCTCCGGTGCCAACACAGAGTGCCACGGCTTCCTATCTGCAGAGCTACCTACCAGCCTTTATCGGCAAGGCATTCAACTTGACCGCAGCCCAGAAGGCGGCAATCAAACAAATCCTCATTGGCAGCACTGCAAACAAGTTTGTATGCACGGCGATCCGATTGACCGGTGGCCCAGCATCGCAGAATGTCTTGTTCCTAAAGCGAGCCAAGGCAGTTTGTGACTACGCCAAGTCTCAGAGAACAACACTCTCCACCTGGTTCCAATCCAAACCGACCAAGGTCAAGAGCTCTGCAGGCAGGGTATTGATGGGGCTCAGGGGCTAGCAACTGGGCTGTTGATCAACAGCCCAGTTGCTGGTTTAGCTTTTACGAGTGCGCAGTTTCGCGATCCCTGAACCTGCCATCATTACCAGTCCTAACAGGATTTGAGCTAGTGCGCCATAGAGCAAAATGCGCTCGCCGGGGCTGACTTGTCCCAACGCTTCGGCAGCGGGTGAGTTCTCGAGAGCGAGATCTTCGAGATACATGTAGTCGGTAAAGTTACTGGCCCAAAGCGTGTAAAGCATGACGGATCCGGTTAGAAGAACGACGGCACCAAATTTGAAAGTCGCGCTCACTGTGATTCCTTCCTGGCGCTTAATGCTTGTGATGGCAGTTGCGTAAGTTGCGGAAGCCGCATTTCTTCGTTTCCGTGGGTTGCATGAATCGGGATTTGAGAATTTGATGACATTGGAGCTCCACCTCTCTGAACAGCTGCTCGACACCCCCCCACACAAGTCTTACAGAACTCCCCCAAGTCAAAAAGCTCAAAACCGAAAGCCAAAGGGGGAGTTAGTTGTTGGAAACCTGACCCTGACCGTTTAGCTGGAAATAGCGGACGTAGTCAATCTTCATCTGCGAGCTGCTCCAACCGTCATAGCTGTCTGAGAAGCCGCCCGCTGGCGAGATGGCGTTGTTCAGGATTAGGAAGAACGGGTGGTTGAATGCCCATGACCCGGACTGGTTGAGCGTGGTGTTGGTTTCCTCAAGCACCTTTACACCGTCGACATAGATGGCGATGTAGTTCTCCAGCCAGTGCAACTTATAGATGTGATAGGCACTGGAGTAGTTGCCACCGCTTGCCTCACCGTATTCATAGGCGTCATTGCCACCGTTTGACCAGTGGATGGCGGCAGCCACTCTCGATCCAGACTTACCCTCCATGATGTCGATCTCACCGGCGGCTGGCCATCCCACCGAGTTGATGTTGGTTCCCAACATCCAAAATGCTGGCCAGTTCGCGCCACCGCGAGGGTTCTGGATTCTCGCCTCCAGCACGCCATACATGAACGAGACTTTGCCCTGGGTGTCAAAGCGACCGCTGGTGAAATCGCAGTTTCCGGTCCACGCCAAACAGCTTCCCAGCGAAGGTCGAGTGTTGATTCGCTTGGCGGTAATGACCGCATTGCCCTGACCATCTAGTTGGTTGGCATCCTGCAGGTAGTACTGCTGCTCATTGTTGTGACAGGAACCGCCACCGTTTGCCGATGAGTGGCCACAGAACCTGGAGGTCCACCTCGAGGAATCCAGCGCACCGGTTCCGTCGAAGTTCTCCTCCCAGAGCAGACTGCCCTGGGTGTAGGTGGTGCCAGGGGCTCCTGGCACGGTGGTCTGAGTGCTGGTAACCGCCGGGAAGGAGACCTGGTCAAAGTAGTAGGTAGCTCCCGCGGTCGTGCTTCCGAAGGCGTAGAAGATAACTGCCTTGCGGTATTGAATGTCTGAGCTGTAAGCGGGTGTTCCGGCACGTGGGCTGTCGAAATTGAAACTGAGGGTTTGCCAACCCACCGATCCGGCAGTTGCCATGGTTTCGATGTAGCGACTGGAGTTACTCGCATCCTCAAGCTTGAGAAGTACCGGCTGGTTGGCTGCGGGTGAGTAAAAATTAAGCGTCACGGTCTTGCTGGTTGCGCTGATCAGATTTACTCCAGAGCCAGCGGTATAAAAAACAGTTCCGGCGAAACTCTCGCTACCGCGGACAACCTTGACCGCCTTGGTCGAGCCAGAGGTGCCGCCGACAGGATGAGCATCAACGCCAGGGCCATCACCACCAAACCCAATCAACTCTGCACCGGACTCGAAATCCAGCGTTATTGGGGTGCTGGTCAAAGTGGTGACTGTTGTGCTTGGTGAACCACCCTGGTTTGAAATAGCACTGGATCCACCGGCGTAACCACCGGGGATGGTGTTCTCGGATGGTGGTGTGCTTGGGGTAGTCGGATTACTTGGGGTCGTAGATCCACCTGAGCCACCCGAGCCACCTGAGCTTGGTGGGCTGGTGGTCGCAGAACTGCTTGGAGAAGTTGACGGCGATATGCTTGGGGAAACCGAAGCAGAGACAGTTGGTGAGATAGTCGGCGACACAGTCGGCGAAACAGTTGGAGATTGAGTGGCGGCAGGGTTCTCAATAACTGGAGCTTGATACTTCGGCAGTGCCTTTACTGACTTGCAGTTCTTGAATGTGTTATCGCTGGCATCCCTGACGCAAATGTTGGCACCGGTGCCACCGTCGACAAAGTCAACTCCCTTGCCACCAAAGACCTGGTCGTGACCGGCTCCGGAAAGAATGCGATCGTTGCCTAAGCCTCCATCGATGATGTCGTTGCCAGATGAGCCGTAGATCACGTCGTTGCCACCGAGTCCGCAAATCACATCGGAGGCGAAGGTGCCAACCAGAACATCGGCTTTTTGGGTGCCGATGATCGTGCACTTGGCTCCGGTGACCGCCAGTTCAGTAGCGCTCACATTTAGCGGACCCGAGATTGCGGCCAGCATTAGCGATAGTGGCAGCAGGAAGCCTGCCAGTGGTTTTCTCATTTGCGGGTAACTGTGCCCACGCCATTGACCGAGTAGTAGCGAATCCAGTCAACGTTCATCTTGACTCCCTCGATATCGCTATCGAGCTGGCCACCATCAAAGTCGCCACCCATTGCCACATTCAGAATCAAGAAGAAGTCTTGGTTGAAGACGTAGGTGCCGGCCTTCACGCTCTTGTTGGTGAGGGTGTGAACTAGCTTGCCGTCCACAAACCAAGAGATCTTGTTGGCTGCCCATTCGATGGCGTAGACGTGATAGTCGTCGGAGAGCGGTGTGCTGTAGCGCTTGGAACCGGTCTTGCTGGCAGCTCCCGAGTAACCAGGACCGTGCGCACTCACGATAGCTAGCTCTGGCTCGCGACCGCGAAGTTCGATGATGTCAATCTCGCCAGATTGCGGCCATCCTTTTGCCTTGATGTTGCTACCGAGCATCCAGAATGCTGGCCAGACGCCGGTGCCGGCAGGCAGCTTAAGCCTTGCCTCCATGCGGCCATACTTGAATCGAATCTTGTCCTGGGTCTTGATGCGACCGGAGAAGTACTGGCAATCTCCAAAGCAGTTGTATGGCAGTTCATCCTCGGCAACCGGTGGGATCTTGGTGACGCTAATCTCCAGCTGGCCTTCGCCATTGGTCTTCACCGCATCTTCGGTGTACCACTGCAACTCTTTGTTGCCCCAGCCACCACCACCGAGGTCGTAGTCAAAGAACTTAGAGCTTGGAGGAGTGCCGGCGGCCTCGTTGAACTCTTGAGACCAGAGCAGTTTCCTAACGGGTGGCTTTGCGGCAACCGGGTTAGCCAATGTGACCAGCGTCAAAGTGACGATTGATACTGCTGCAACTAACTTTCTCATCAGTACTTGGTGACCTTTCCAACTCCGTCGAGCGAGTAGGCACGAATGTAATCAATGCTCATCGAGCCGCTCTTGAGGTCAGGGTCGATCTCGCCGGTGAAGTAACCACCGACCGCAACATTGAGCACCAGGTAGTACTCCTTGTTGAAGACCCATTCGTTGGCGCCAACGTCTTCCTTATTCAAGGTAAAGAAAACCTTGTCGTTCACCAGCCAACGAATCTGGTCTGGCTTCCACTCAATCGCATAGACGTTGAATGAAGAGTGGTTGAGGGTCTTCAGAGTGGTGAGTCCACCAATGCCGTCCCCACCGGAGTAGCCTGGACCGTGCACAGTGCCAAAGGCCAGCCTCGGAGAAGCACCCTTGGCCTCAACAATGTCAATCTCTCCGCAGGCAGGCCAGGGGTTTGACTTGATATCGGTACCAAGCATCCAAAATGCCGGCCACATACCAACGCCCTTTGGCATCTTGATGCGTGCCTCAATGCGGCCATACATAAAACTGACCTTGCCCAGGGTGTGAATCTTGCCGCTGGTCCACTCGCAAGCGGTGCCGTAATAGCAGGCGTAGGGGTTGGTCTTGGAGACAGCACCGTTAGCAGGAACTGCCATCTTCTTCGCGGTGACCACAAGCGAGCCCTTGCCATCGTGCTTTAGAGCACCAGGAATGTAGTACTCACGCTCGCCATTGCCCCAACCAGGGATCCCAGACTCGGTGCCGTCACCGATGTCGTAATTCCAGAACGTCTTAGAAACCGCAGTTCCCGACTTGGAGTTGAATTCCTGGGACCAGAGCAGCTTCTTGGTCTCAGCGGGGGATGCGGGCATTTGTACTCCTAGGGCTAGGACTAACGAAAAAGCCAAACTGAGCGGGAGTGCTCTACCAAACTTCATGCGCCAAATCCTCAGAACAACGTTGTTAACTGCCGGTCAGCGCACACTGAAACCGATTTATTCATCCAACTTATCAGCTGGATTCGAAGGTCGCTATATCTTTAAAACTTTGGGGCCATTCGCGTATAACGCTTAAATAACGAAATCGGTTTCACGCCAACTTAACTTGATAAACAGCCACTTCTGGTGTTCTAATTTTCCGCATCGCGAAATCGGTTTCACGACCCTTTTCTCGATAGCACAGGTTATTTGACGCTGCGGTGGTTGCGCACACAACCACCGCAGCGGACAACCTGAAACTTTCATTCAAAGGAGAGATCGTGGCCCGCAATTCCAACTTCGTGAAGGCTGTGACCATTGTCAGTAGCCTCGCTCTAACCCTGGGGATCGTCTCTCCGGTTCAAGCCGCGGATAAGACCGTGGTTAACATCTGGTCTTTCGGTGACGTTATTCGCCCGGAGTTTGCAACTGCCTACGAAAAGCTCAACCCGGACATCGACTTGGTGATCAAGAAGTCTGACCTTGACCCTCACCACAACTCACTTACCACCGCGATGCTTGCAAAGAACACCCCGGACATCGCAGCCATCGAGGTTTCCTACTCTGGATACTTCCGCTCCTACCCGAAGTACTTCACCGACCTCAAGACCCTCGGAGCTTCTGAGATGGAGCCAAACTTCCTGGACTGGCGCTGGGACCAGGGTGTTGGTGACGATGGTCGCGTAATCGGTATTCCAACCGACGTGGGTGGCGCAGCGATTGCCTACCGCACCGACCTATTCAAGGCTGCCGGTCTGCCAACTGACCCAGCCAAGGTTTCTGCACTTTGGCCAACCTGGGACAAGTACACCGAAGTCGGTAAGAACTACAAGGCAAAGACCAAGAAGGCTTTCCTTGACAGCTCTGGCACCATCTACGCAGCGGTTTTGAACCAGGGCAAGGAAAAGTATTATGACCGCACCGGCAAGCTGATCTACTCGAACAACAAGCAGGTCCGCACCGCGTTTGACACCTCTGCTAAGGCTCTAGCCGCAGGCATCGGCAGCAACATCTCTCAGTTCACCTCGGACTGGAACACCGGTTTGAACAAGGGCTCTTTCGCAACCGTGATTGCACCAGCCTGGATGCTCGCCTACATCAAGAACCTTGCACCTTCAACCAAGGGCAAGTGGAACGTGGCAGCTCTTCCTGGTGGCGGTGGCAACATCGGCGGTAGCCAGCTATCTATCCCTGCTTCTGCAAAGAACCCTAAAGAGGCCATGGCCTTCATCAAGTGGTACTTATCTCCAGAGATGCAGCTAAAGGTCTTCAAGGACTACGGCCTATTCCCATCGGCCAAGGTGCTTTACGACGACCAGACCGTGTTGGGCTACAAGGACCCATTCTTCAACAATGCCCCAATCGGCGAGATCTACGCCAAGGGTGCACTTGCCCTGAAGCCGATCTTCGAGGGTCGTAAGCAGCGTCAGATTGACAACATCTTCGGACAAGCGCTCTCCAGGGTTGCCCTGAAGAAGCAAACTGCTGCCGCAGCTTGGCAGCAGGCGCTGAACGAGATTAAGAAGACAGTCGGTTAATAAAAATGGCCAGCTCAAAAAGGTCTCCAAACCCCTGGCGCTCGAAGCCTCCTCAGGCTGCGCGCAGCAAGGGCATCAAGGGACATGAATCGAAGTGGGCGTACCTGTTCATCTCGCCCTTCTTTGTCATGTTCCTTATCTTTGGGCTGGCTCCGGTTATCTTCTCGACCTACATCGCCTTCTTCAACTGGGATCCACTGGGCGATGCGATCTTCGTCGGATTCGATAACTTCACATTCTTGGTGACGGACGACAGATTCTGGCAAGCCACGGGAAACACCTTCAGCATTTGGTTCTTCTCAACCTTCCCGCAGATGGTGCTGGCGATTTTCTTGGCAAGCATCCTGCGCAATCCAAAGCTGAAGGCACCAACCTTCTGGCGCACACTTTTGCTCATTCCAAACATCACCTCGGTGTTGGCAGTGGCAATTGTGTTCGGTCAGCTCTTTGGTCGTGACTTTGGAATGTTCAACATCATCCTGGGTGTCTTTGGCTACCCGCACATTGACTTTGTTGCTGAGACCGTTCCCGGTCACATCGCCATCGCCACCATGATTACCTGGCGCTGGGTTGGCTACAACGCGCTTATTTTCTTGGCTGCGATGCTGGCAATTCCAAACGAGCTTTACGAATCGGCGGAACTCGATGGCGCAACTAAGTGGCAGACCTTCCGCTACGTCACGCTGCCGGGTCTTAGAAACACCCTGACCTTCGTGCTAGTTGTTGGCACCATCGGTGGCTTGCAGGTCTTCGCTGAGCCACTGACTTTGAGTGGAAACTTCAACGGTGGTGACTCCAGACAGTTCTCTACCCTGACTCTGTTCCTGTTCGAGCAGATGTTCCTAGAGCAGAAGTATGGCTATGCGGCTGCGGTTGGTATTGCTATCACCGTGATCGTGCTGATCATCTCGCTAATCAACTTCTTGATTACCCGCCGAATTGCAAGTGAGGACTCCAAGTGACCAGCTTCACACTGCCAAAGTTCGGGCTAAGCAAAAGGTCCAAGAACAAGCGCAACAAGATTTCTTGGGCGAGCTACGCGGTTTTGTTCTTCATCGGTTTCATTTCCCTCTTCCCCTTCTACTGGATGTTCGTTGTGGCATCAAGCGGCTCCGAGGAGATTGCAAAGATCCCGCCATCGCTGGTTCCAGGACCTCGCTTCTTAGAGGTAATGAGCGATGTTTATGCGGCCGTGCCGTTTAACCTCGCACTCTGGAACACCTTCGTGGTTGGAACCTTGGTTGCTGTGGCGCAGGTGTTCTTCTCGGCTCTCGCTGGTTTTGCATTTGCAAAGTTGAACTTCAAGGGTCGTAGGTCTTTGATTCTGGTGATCATCGGAACCATGATGCTGCCATCGCAGTTGGGCATCATCCCGATGTTCATCCTGATGGGAAACCTGGGTTGGATTGACACCCTCTACGCACTGATCGTGCCGGCACTTGTTACCGCATTTGGTGTGTTCTGGATGAGACAGATCATCGACGCTCAGGTGCCAAATGAACTTCTTGAGGCAGCCAGCCTCGATGGTGCCGGTGTTATGAAGACCTTCACCAGGGTGGTGTTCCCGGTAATCAGACCGAGCGCTTTCGTGCTTGGACTGTTCTCCTTCCTAGGATCCTGGAACGACTTCCTGTGGCCACTATTGGTGCTGCAGAGCCCAGAGAACTTCACCGTTCAGGTGGCGATTAACCAGTTGAAGGGCAGTTACGCGCTCGACTACGCGTTGAACATGGGTGGTGCCTTTATGGCCACCGCACCACTACTACTGCTATTCATCTTTGTCGGTAAGCGTTTGGTCGGCGGAGTTATGGATGGAGCGGTGAAGGGATGAGTAAGTTCCCTCAAGACTTCAAGTGGGGTGTTGCAACCTCTAGCTATCAGATCGAAGGTGCGACCAATGTTGATGGTCGTGGCGAGAGTATCTGGGACAGATTCTGTGCCACCGAGGGCAAGGTTGCTAACGGTGAGAATGGCGATATAGCCTGCGATCACTACAACCTCTTTGCCGAGGATGTAGCGCTAATGAAGTCGCTCGGTGTCACCACCTATCGCTTTTCCCTAGCCTGGCCACGCCTGTTCCCCAATGGCGACAAGCAGCGTGAGCAGCGTGGATTCGATTTCTATAACCGCCTGATCGACGAGCTAATTGCTAATGACATCACCCCGGTAATCACCCTCTACCACTGGGACCTACCGCAAAAGCTTGAGGACAAGGGCGGTTGGGTAAACCGCGAGATCGTCTACGACTTTGCCTTCTACGCCGGCGAAGCGGTGCAGGCATTCTCCGATCGAGTCAAGGACTGGATCACCATCAATGAGCCATGGTGTGTTACCTGGCTTGGCTACATGATTGGCATTCACGCACCGGGTGTGAAGAACCTAGATTCGGCGCTCGCTGCCGCGCACCACACCGCACTGGCGCACGCTGAGGCATCTCGCGTCATGAAGGCGATTGACCCAAGCATCAAGACCGGCATCGCTCTGAACATGACCACCTACCGCATCGAGGATGAAAACGATGCCGAGCTTGCAGAGCTTGGTGACCTAATGGATGCGCAGCTAAATCGCTGGTGGATTGACGCCTTCCTAAATGGCCGCTACCCCAAGAGCATTGCCGAGTTCCACAAGGAGCGGCTGGCAAAGATTGTTCTCCCGGGCGACCTAGAGAAGCTAAAGGTGCAGACCGATTACCTAGCGGTGAACTACTACTCAGATTCTTTCCTAGGCCTTCCTCGCGAGAGCGATAAGCCAATGTCCGAGGGTGGTCTCTTCCCATTCCCACACCGAAGCAATGGCACTCCACCTGAGCCATACACCGACATGGGCTGGCCAATCACTCCGGTCGGACTTGAGGACCTCCTGGTGAGAATCTCGGTGGACTGGCCAGCGATCAAGGAGATCGTCATCTCCGAAAACGGTGCAGCCTATGACGATGAGCCAAACGAGTCTGGCGATGTCGAAGACACCAGAAGAATCGACTACCTGGTTAGCCACCTCGACTCAGCTGCCAGGGCAATCGAACGCGGTGCTCCTCTGACCGGTTACTACGCCTGGTCGCTGATGGATAACTTTGAATGGGCCGAGGGTTACTCAAAGCGCTTTGGCATCATTCACGTTGATTTCACTACCCTCAAGCGAACCATCAAAAACAGCGGCAAGACCTATGCGGGTATCATTGCTGCAAACAGATTAGATGCAAATTCGGGGGTCAAATAATCTAATGCCGGTCACGTCACCAACAACTTTCAGGACAACCTACGCAGAAATTGCGGCAAAGGCTGGAGTCAGTCGCGCCACGGTATCTCGTGTCCTAAACGGTGACGACCGCGTCAACTCCGATCGAGCCAAGGCAGTTATTGAGGCAGCGAGCAAACTCGGTTACCGCACCAATCGCGCCGCTAGGGCACTGTCCACCGGCCGCACCGGCCAGATCGCAGTTGTGATTGACGATTCGCCAAATGTGCTTAGCGACCCATTCTGGGGAGTGGTTCTCGCCGGAATCTCCAGGGTCTTGATGGTTCACGACATCCACTCGGTGTTAATGGTTTCTCAGCTGGAATCAGAAGACAGCCCAATTGCCAATTACCTAGAGGGTGGCGATGTTGATGGCGCAATCTTCCTAACCGTCCACAAAGAGCAGGTTGTGCACAGCCTGGTGAAAAAAGGCCTACCGGTTGTGGTTATTGGAACCCCAATTGATCTCAAGTCAGACATTGTTTACGTCGACACCGACAACCGCCTGGGCGCAGAACTTGCGACCAAGCACCTTCTCGGTAGCGGTTGCAAGAAGGTTGCAACCATCACCGGTGACATTTCTGCAGTTGCTGGTATTGACCGTCTAGAGGGCTACAAGGCAGCTCACAAATCTCTAGGCCACGAATTCAATCCCGACCTAGTTGCCTACGGTGACTGGTCCTTCGAAAACGCTAAGACCCTAACCCTGCGCCTTCTTGCTAGAAACCCAGACATCGACGGCATCTTTGCCGCCAATGACACCATGGCGCTTGGCGTAATGGCGGCAATCATCGAGCGTGGTCGCATGGTCCCTGACCACGTCGCCGTGGTTGGTTTCGATGACAACCTGATGGCGCAAACCCACCGCCCTGGTCTGACCACCATTCGTCAGGACATTGTTGGCCTCGGTGCCGCAGCTGCGGAATCGATGTTGGCAATCCTGCAGGGAGAAACCCCAGTTCCAAAGATCTTGCCAACGGAATTAGTTTTGCGAGAATCGGCTTAGTTTTTATACAAACAGAGTGTGTGCGCACTCGACCCAGAGTAGATAGTGACGAGAGGTAAAAATGCGCACGCAGAAACGTCTAATCGCAGGTGCCGCAGCATTAGCTGTATTGGCAACTTTGCTTGGTCCAGTTGGTCCTTCGGGAGCAACGAACTGGGTCACCTCGCTTGCCTGGGGCAACCTACACGTGAAGAAGCAGCCCGGTGTTTTTGAGCGCTACACCCGTGAGTTCAACGAGAAAGAGCAGCTGCTGGTTGACTCCGAGACCCAGCACAACCAGGCCTGGATCAGAACTGACCAGAAGAGCGTGACCGTGCAGTACGTTGGCACACCAGCCAATGCCGGTCAGCAGGTTAAGTTCGTGGTTGACAGCGACATCGCATACACCGACAACATCACGGGCGATGAGAACATCGGCACTGTTGATTCAACCGGTATTGCAGAGCTTGTCATCACCCCAACCAAGGCTGCCGTTGAGGATGACTCAATTCGCGTGGACCTAACCAATGGCTCCACCACCGTCGGAACCATGCTTTTGCTTTTCAAGAACCCAGGCTTCTACCCGGTAGTCAAACTGCTCGGTACCTCAACCGGACCAGAGGCAGCCTGTGACTACAAGTACGACTGCCAGGGATCTGACCTTTGGGAGGCCACCTACGAGTGGAGCGTATTCAAGCGCGGTTGGCTTCCGGAGTATGCCCAGGTTTATGCGAAGTCCTACCTGTATGGATCGACCATCGCCTTGAAGTATCGCGTCTTTGACATCTGGGGAACCCCGCAGCCAAAGCGCGAGGTGAACCTCCTGGTCGATGCCGGTTGTAGCGTTTGTAAGTGGGCCAAGTTCACCGACAAGAAGGTAACCGACGCAAAGGGTTACGTTTCCTTCTCGATCAAGAACCTAAACACTAAGGCTCAGGTTCTGGGCTACAAGTCGGTCAATCCAGATACCAAAGAACCGGGTGCTGCCTTCTTGCCATTCAGCATGCACACCACCACCAACGAGCTAGAAGAATCCGTTGACTACTACTGGCCACAAATTGTGCCGGATCTATCGATCCGCCCATCTGCAGTTTCAATGCAGGTGAGAACCAGGGGCAACCAACCGGCTGACACCGACGGCAACGTCATCGTCGGCACCGAGGAGAATCCTGCACTAAAGCTTGACCCGGCAAACATCTCAACCGATGACAACGTTGTGGTCAAGCTAGCGATCAGCTATCTAAGAAACGCTCAAGCCAACGCCATGTATTCACCAGATATCAAGGTGACTGCAACCAATGGCGGAGTAGCGGTGTTGGTAACCCCAACCAACCGTCTGGAGCTCATAACCTCAGCAAAACTGGGTAAGAATGCGCTCACCTTTGGTTACAACAGTTCGAATAAGCGCCGCGACGCCGAGATCGTTTTGATTGGAACCAAACCGGGTAAGACCACCTGGACCTTCACCATCGGTGGGGTCAAGCGAACCGTCACCCAGACCTACACAAAGTAAATTCTGAAATCGGTTTCTAAGGCTAAATACAGCGGTATTTAGCCTTAGATAACGGTTCTATAAATTCGGTGTGAAATCGGTTTCATAAATTGAAACACCG
>JARXAN010000041.1 GCA_029865895.1 Actinomycetota bacterium | reverse complement strand
GATGGCAAGACCTTCGATGTCTTTGACCCCGCCACCGGCAAGCTACTAAAGACCATTGCCGATGCCTCCTATGAGGACGGCCAAGAAGCCATGGCTGCCGCTCACAACACCCAAAAGCCTTGGGCCGCCACTGCCCCACGTGTCAGAGCCGAACTGCTTCGCGCTGCTTTTGAGAAGCTGACCGCGATGAGCGATGACTTCGCAATCCTGATGTCACTGGAGATGGGTAAGCCATTTTTAGAAGCCAAGGGCGAGGTTGCCTACGGAGCTGAGTTTTTGCGCTGGTTCTCCGAAGAGGCGGTGCGTGTAAACGGTCGCTACCAAACCGCACCGGATGGCAAGAACCGCTTGATGGTTCTCAAGAAGCCAGTTGGTCCTGCGCTATTGATCACCCCTTGGAACTTCCCACTGGCAATGGCCACCAGAAAGATCGGACCTGCAATCGCAGCCGGCTGCACCTCGATATTGAAGCCTGCCGCCCTCACCCCGCTGACATCTTTGCTTTTTGCCAAGGTGTTGGAAGAGGTTGGTGTTCCTGCCGGAGTGGTGAACGTGATTCAGACCTCTCGAGTATCTGAGGTGACCGCACCGATTATCAAGGACTCCCGCCTGCGCAAGCTCTCCTTCACCGGCTCTACTCCGGTTGGCAAGATGCTCATCAAGGAATCTGCCGACCAGGTGCTGCGAACCTCCATGGAACTTGGTGGCAATGCGCCGTTCTTAGTGTTCGAAGACGCCGATGTCGACAAGGCAGTTGAAGGCGCAATGCAGGCGAAGCTTCGCAACATGGGCGAAGCCTGCACCGCAGCAAACAGATTCCTGGTTCACGAGTCTGTTGCCGAAGAGTTTGCTCAAAAACTAACCGAACGATTCGCGGCTCTAAAGGTTGCTCGTGGAGTCGAAGAGGGAACCAACATCGGGCCAGTAATCGACGAGAAGTCGAGAAACTCGATTCACGCTCTTGTTACCGATGCCACTTCAAAGGGAGCAAAGATTCTCACCGGTGGCGTTATCCCAGCCGGTGAGGGTTACTTCTACCCGCCAACTGTGCTTCAGGGAGTAGCAGCTGGCAGCGAGATCCTTCGCAACGAAATCTTTGGCCCAGTAGCTCCGATCGTTACCTTCAAGACCGAGGATGAAGCTGTAGAGATGGCTAATGACACCGAGTATGGTCTGGTTGCCTATGCCTTCACCAGGGACCTAAACCGCGGCCTGCGACTTGCTGAGCGTCTAGAGACCGGCATGTTTGGACTCAACACCGGTTTGGTCTCTAACCCTGCTGGTCCATTTGGTGGCGTGAAGCAGTCTGGTCTTGGCCGCGAGGGATCGCTGGAAGGCATTGATGAATACCTAGAGACCGTCTACGTCGGCATCGCCGACCCAATGGTCTAGCCCTGAACGATAGGGCTTTGTCCGAAATAGATATCTAGTGCAGGGAAACCCCACATAAACAGCACTGCGGTTAGAGCTATAACTGCCAAGGTAGCAATCAATGCCTTCACGAGCTTTCCACCTGGAAGCCTTCGCCAAAACCAGCGATACATCAGTTGCCTCCTGAAAGTTCTATTGGGGGTTCACCACTTGGGTAAGAATTTGTTAGCACTCCCCACCACGCCCAACGTTGATATGAGTTCCATCTTGGATCACAGGTTGTCAAAGTAATGAGCGCAGATCCTTCGACTATTTCTAGACCATCTGGAGAATCAGCCAACACCCAAGTCTCATGCTCTTTGATTTTCTTTTGATCGAATAACTTGTACTCAAACCAGCCTGCTTGCGTTCTGACAAACACCAAATCACCGGACTTCAACCGCTCGAAATGGGCGAATGGTTCCCCATGGGTCGCCCGGTGACCAGCAATCGCAAAGTTGCCAATTTCTCCAGGTAGTTCTGTGCTGGAGTAGTGCCCCGCACCAAGAGCTAACTCCCTTGCTCCAACCCCCTCGACCACGGGTAGGCCCCAAACTTTGTCCTGGAGCCTTGGAATGTAGAGCAGTCCAATCGGCGATATTTTCTGGCTCGCTAATGCCACGGGAGTTGACTTGCTTGAGCTCAGCGGCCTCGAATCATGCAGCTCGTAAATCTGCTCAATTTCTTGCGCCAACTCAGCGGTTTGAACTTGCGCTGTGACGTTACTAAACCAGGCGTTGTAAATCAGGTAGAGAAAAATCAGCACGCTCAACGCAACTAGTAGCTCGCCCGCAGCGTGAACTACCTTTCTAGACACGGCGTCGGGTAAGTCGCATTAGAACGACTCCGGCAGCCAAGAGCATCGAGGCAATGGTGAGCCAGAGACCGCTGGAAAGACCGGTGTCAGCCAGCACAGTTTCCTGCACTTCTTCCTCTGCCACCTGCTGCTTTTCTTCGGTTGGAACGAAGAAGTATTCCGACCACACAGCGGATGCGTTTGCAACTGCCTCGATGGCGACTACTGCACCTGGGTCATAGGTCTTACTGTCAATTAGCCAGCCGACTAGCACGAATCCTGACTTGGTCACCTGATCGGCGGTTGGAAGTTTTACCTCGTCGCTGCCTTCTATCGCTTGGGCGACAACTGTGCCAGAAGCGGTGTCAACAAAGGTGATGACTTTTGGCACCCAGTATGCGTAAGCGATTCGGTTGGAGGTAAGGGTGACCAGAACTCCCGCGTTGTAATCGACACCGTCAATACTCCAGCCTTTGAAGACAAAGCCTGGTCTGGTTAGGTTTCCGATATTTCCTGGAACTACAGCGGCAGTTCCAACCAAGACCGGCGGAGTTGTCCCCTGGTTGGCAGTTGGAGCCAAAAACGTGAGGGCGAAAACTGGGGTGGGAGCTGGCTGGCTGGCGACGATCGCAGTCCAAATCGCAACTGCCGTAACGTTCGAAGCAAGGTTGTAAGCACCGCCTGCTGAATAGGTCGTGCTTGCGATGGTCCATCCGCCAAAGGTGAAGCCGCTCTTTACTAGGTTGCCCGAGTTGGAGGCGAGGGTCACCGACCCATTGCCAGTCTGGTTTGAGGGAGCAGATCCAGAGTCGGCACTATTACCGTCATAGGTAATCGTGAAGCTTGAGTTTGGGGTCCAGATTGCGGTGGCCGTTACGTTGGAAGCCAAGTTGTAGGAGGCCCCCGAAGAATAGGTTGTGCTTGCAATGGTCCAGCCGCCGAAAGTGAAGCCGCTCTTAGCCAGGTTGCCTGAGTTTGAAGCCAAGGTCACCGAACCGTTGCCAGTCTGGTTTGCTGGCACCGATCCCGAGTCAGGACTGTTGCCCGCATAGGTAATGGTGTAGTTGGTGACCGAGTTGGTGACCGAGAACACCTGCGTCACGCTGTTTGCTGCCGCATAGGTGGAGTTACCAGCCTGAGTTGCAGTAATGGAGCAGTTACCGGTATTTGCCAGAATCACGATGTTCAGTCCCGAAACGCTACAGATACCAGGGGTGTTGCTGGTCAAAGTAATCGTCAGGCCAGAGTCTGCAGTTGCGCCAGACGCGATGGTCTGGCTCGGAGTTTTGCTGCCCGGGTTATTGAACGTGATGGTCTGAGTCTGAGTGGTCGGGATGAAGGTAATCGTGTTGGTGGCCGCCGAATAGGCCAGTCCATCGTTCACGCTAAAGGTCACGGTGTCGTTAGACAGTGAGCTGTGGGTGTAGCGAAGGAATCCAGCATCAATATCAGAGCTTGCGATAACCGCGTTGTTTGCAACCGTTACCCAGGCACTATTGGTGTAGTACTCCAATGTTCCGGTTGCAGGAACGGTGTCAATACGAACCCGAACGAACGGGTTCAAGTCTGGGTCAGAAAAGGATCCAAAGTTCTCGATATCAAGAACCCGTGTTGAAGTGGTGGAAACGTAGAGCGAAGTATCGGTCGAAGTTGGCGGACGGTTTCCGGCGGTGTTTTGCGTGACCGAAGTGCTGAAGTATGAAGATCCCTCAGGCCAACGAGTTGCGTCATTCGGGTCGATGAAACCTGGACCGAAGTCGAGAGCGAAGAAAGATCCGCCACCGGAACCGTTTGTGCTGATTCCGTGATTCACGGTGAAGGTTGATAGGTAGTCAAATCGAACCTGCACGCGCCCCTTGGTGTAGGCACCATTTCCGGCGTTGTAGTTCGCGTTAGTGGAGTCCATGAATCTAGTTACACCGTTGTTTGCTGTGACACCAAGGGTGGTTGTCGAACCCAAGCGGTAAGACTGGAAACCGGTCATCTCCGAGTACTGGCTCGAGCCTCCACCGCTGCCATCCAGGTCATAGGAGTTCACAAGGACATTGCGAAGAATTGCGGTGGTTCCGGTGTCAGAAGATGGGCTGTAACTTCCTGCGACGTAGAAGGTGAATGAGAACGTGACGAATTCATTGTTTGAACTCTGAGTCACGTCAGTCTGAAATAGCCTTGCGTTACCGGATACTGCGCTTCCGCCATCAAAATTGTCCACAGTGGTGTCCGCGGATATGGTTACGGTCTTGATCAGGGCATCAATGGCTGTTCCATTGATGGTGATCACGTTTTTATACAGCACACGGTCGCCAGCCACCTTGCCAGCGTTACCAGCATTAGCGCCTGCGGCAATATTGGTGGTGGTGCCGGAAGAAGGATAGCCGCGGTATAGCACCCGGGCCTGGGTGCTCTCGTCAAAGCTCATCGATGCAAAGTTGACATCGAACTCTGCTGCATTTGCTGGTGCGGAGCCAAGTGGGACAAATAGCGCCACGCTCAGGAATGCAGAAGAGGCGAAAGCCAGAAGTTTCTTCCAACGGTTGTTTTGTGCGTGCTTAGCCAAGGTGTCCTCCAGGGAACATTTTCAGATAAGACTATGGAGTGAAGATTCCGCTACGAATACAAACGTGGGGCTTGCCGTAGATGATTTGCTGGTGAACCCCCATTCTTGCCAAAACTGCCTATTCTGAAGCTATGAAAAGGGTTTTATTGCTTCATGGCTGGACCAACCGTCGCCCCGAAGGGCACTGGATGCGTCTCACAGCAGCCTCTTTGCGAAACCAAGGACACCAGGTTTGGTATCCGCAGTTTCCCGCTCCCGAGACTCCAAATCCTGC
>JARXAN010000005.1 GCA_029865895.1 Actinomycetota bacterium | reverse complement strand
GTAAAGACCCAGCAGGATGGCGATGAAGATTGCCACAAAGATAGCCGGGGTGACAAACTTTGCAATCTCCAGCCAGGGTCTAAAGCTGATGATTCGCTCAACCAATGGGTTCTTGTCGGAAACCAACTTGAGGGCGTCGATGGTTGCCTGAGCCTGGGATGCAGCAGAGTACTCAGCCAGAGCTCCGAGGATTCCACTGGCCAACAAGATCAGGGCAAAGCCAGCCTTTAGGTATTCGCCAGAACCGGCAATTTCGGGGGTAGCAATGGCAGCAAAGGCAAGCAGGCCTGTTGGTGCTAGCTGGGCCAAGATCAGGTGCAGGCGATTGGTGTTGAATTCTCGGATTAGTTGAGAGGTTTCCATTGTTGCCCTTTCAGGAGATAAAGACAGATGCCTAGTAAGAACACCAAGTTACAAGAAAAGCTTTCAATTCGGTTTCGAAAGCTTCTCTCTGGCGCTACCGACGGTAACCCACCGTGGCTCGGGGTGGTGGCAGAAGGCAACGACGTTGGGCTCTTCGCCCCTACTGACGCTCCCTGGATCATTCACCGCGACTTCTCAACCCTGGTCGGCGGAGTAAGAGCCCTACTAATGCAGGCACTGCACCCCGGGTCTCTAGCCGGCGTTGCGCAGCACTCAAGGTATGAACAGGACCCACTGGGTCGGCTCTCCGGGACCATTCGCTGGCTCACCGTCACAACCTTTGGCTCAGTCGAAGCTGTTCAAAATGAAGCTGGTCGAGTAAACCGCATGCACACCAAGGTCAGTGGCCAATACCAGACCGCACAGGGTGAAACATCTAGTTACCGAGCCGCAGACCCAAGACTTTTGCTCTGGGTCCACATCGCCTTCATGGAGAGTTTCCTGCGAGCACATCAGAACTACTCCAAGGCCCCAATCCCTGGCGGTGCAGATGCGTATGTGAAGCTCTGGGGTAAGTCGGTAGCACCGCTAGGCCTCGCTGATGTCCCAGCCTCCGAGGCAGACCTAAATCAGCTGTTGGACGAGTTTTCTGAGGAACTGATTGTCACCGACAAGACTCGCTCGGTAATCAAGTGGATAAAGAATGCACCCCTACCGCCTCTGACAAAACCGGTCTACAAACTGCTTTTCTACTCGGCGGTAGCAAGCCTGGATCCAAGGTTTAGAGAACTGATCGGCATTCGATCAGCACCGCTTTGGATACTGCGCCCGATCACCACAAACATGCTCGCCCTAATGAGGTTTGCCATCGGTCCTGAGTCCCCGATTGAGGATGCGGCACTGAGAAGAATCGAGCGCGTGAAGGCCGCCCAAGGGAATGTTTCACCTTCTGAAAGCGTTGATAACTAAGACTTCTTTGAATTCCGCCAAAGACTGCAATCCAAAAGCGGAAAACCCCCAAGTTTTCAACTTGGGCCTCCTAAGGAAATGGGCAACCGCAATGGTTGCCCATTTTTCTTTGCCGCTAAACTTTTGACGTGCCAAGGGCACGCGCCACCCTAGCTCAGTCGGTAGAGCAGCTCCCTCGTAAAGAGCAGGTCAGGAGTTCGATTCTCCTGGGTGGCTCGGTTAAATGACAAATGCCCCTCCGTTTCGAAGGGGCATTTGTCATTGTTGCTTAGTTGTAGATTGCGTTCCAGTCAGACACCTCGAGTAGGTAAAGCTGTCCACCCTCGATGATGTTTGCTAGTCGGTCTGCTGCATCTGCGATGTCAGGCCTTGAGACTGCCGGAGTCGCGTGGATCTGTGCATTCAAGATGTAGTAGCGGCTGGTGTCAGTCGCACTCTTCTTGAAGAACTTGGTCACTTCGGTGATACCGCTGGACTCTTCGTCTTCAGTCATGAATGCTGCCTGACCCTTCTCGAAGTACTGCTTCTTGAACTGCAATACCTCTGCTACCTGAGCAGTCTTGGTGTTGTAAGCCACTAGACGTGCACGGTGAGCGTTGTTGCCTGGGTCCTCCTGGATTAACACGTTGCCGAGCGAGTCGACCTCGATGTTGTCCGGCTTGGATAGGTAAGGCGCTTCTGAACCATCAAGCAGCATGGTCAAAGATGCACCCGCGAATGGATTCTTCACGTCCTTGAAGGTCAGCTTCCACAGCGCACCACCATCGCGAGAGACGGTCGGAGTTGCTGGGTTTGGAGCGGTAGCCTTCGGGTCCTTGTTGGACTGGGTGGTTACGAAGTAGTAGACGTTTGGGTTCTTAGGGTCAAACGCGCCATCTTCAACGCGAGAGAATCCAAGACCCCATGTCTTTGCGTACTCGTTCTGGTTGGTGCCGCTGTTTCTCCAGTCGATCTCGTTGAAGCTGACCGGAACGGCTACGTTCTTGGAGTAGGAAGCGCGGAATGCGGTGTCGGTGGCAATGTCCTTGATGGAGAGAACGTAGTTCTTTCCGTTGTTCAAGCCAGCCTTCTCGAACCAAAGACCCTTGGTGGTCTTGGTTCCGACATACATCCAAAGCTGTGAGGTGATGTCGCTACCGTCCTCGCCACCTAGTACCACAGTGGTCTTTGCCTTGGTGTCGGCAACCTGGAAGGACTCCCAAGAAGCCAGTCCTAGGCGAGGAAGCTGAACTGCCTGGCCCGAGGTGTTGATTGCGAATGCGCGTGACTCGTCGCCAGCCTCTTCACCGGTTAGGAAAACGTTGCCGGTGTAGCCGTAGGTGGTCTTGCCAGACTTGAAGGAAAGCACTCCGGCTGCTGCCAGGCCTGCTGAGCAGAAACGGTTTAGAGCCTTGGTGTGTGCAACGGTTGATGCCGGAGCAAAAGCTGGAGCGGATGGAGCTGCAGCGTGCAGTCCCTGGCCGTAGTCATACCAAATTATGTCGTTCAGGTGCTCCTGGGCGGAAACTACCAAACCGGTCTTTGGGTCAACGGTAAAGCGAGTGATGGTTGAGCCACCAGTTGCATCGCCCGCTGCACGAGAGATGCTAGCTGCCAAACCAGAGGCAGCGATTTCGTGGTTCATCAGGATCTGGACCTTGCCGCCCTGAGAGTAAGCACCCATGCCATCTGGGATACCAGGTACCATCCAGCTGCCGTAGGTGTTTCCAGAGGTTGCCAGCACCGAAAGCTTCGCGGTGGTCTCCAAAGACTCTAGGTACACCGGCTCGGTTGAGTTTGCTGACGCTGGGATGCTCAGTCCCAGAATGGCTGCAGGAATTAGTGAAAGAGCAATGTGTTTACGCATTTCTTCTCCTTAGTTGATGTTCTCGCGCAGAACTATTCGTTAGCGAAGTGAACGTCTTTTGTGTCTTCAGTGAACGACTGCGGTGAACAAGGTTGCCGTTTGATGAAATTCTCAGGTGTCACACAGCAAGAACTCAGAAATTTTTTTCCTATGTCCTCGTAGACCCAGCGGCGCCAGTCAAGCGGTTTGATTAGAATTAGCCGCCAGCAATCAGAGGGGTGCAAATGCCAACATTTAGTGATGCCGAAAAGGCTGCAATGAAGGAAAGAGCTCGCGAGCAACGCGAGTTCAAGAAGCTCTCTGGTGAAGAGCAGGTGCGAGTCAAGATCGCGGACATGAATCCCCACGAAAAGAAAATCGCTCAGGGCATCCACGATTTAGTGACTTCAATCGACGAACGCCTCAAGCCGCAGACTTGGTATGGCATGCCTGCCTACTACCTAGATGGCAAAGTGGTTTGCTTTTTCCAGGCCGGGTCTAAGTTCGAGTCCCGCTACTCAACCTTTGGTTTCCAAGAGCAGGCAAAGCTAGATGATGGCGACATGTTTGCCACCAGTTTTGCTGTTATCGATTTCACCCCAAAAGTCGCAGAGCAGATTTCGAAGCTCGTGCGTAAGGCTGTTGGTAAGTAATTAGAAGCTTGCTAGTTCAGCTGCAGAGCTGAACACCCGCTCGCCGTTTGCCGATTTGTGAACCAGCTTGAAGCTAGGTGCACCCAAGGTGGTTGCAAACTCAAAGTGCAGCTCTTCCGAAGCGTCGGTCCAGCTCATCGCAAGTTTGTCCGAGCCCAATACCTGCCAGGAGAACTTGCCCTTAAAAGCGCTTGAGCGTCGGATTCTCGCCATTGCGATAATCGCCTGAGTTACGTCGCTCTTTAGAGCTTGAGCAATTTCATCAGGGGTGTAGTTGCGGCGGTTTACGTCACGGCCCTGGCCGGACTTCTCAAAAAGTGCTTGGTCATCCATGCCGTTGAAAAGGCCCACGTAGTAGACCTGTGGTTCGCCTGGCAGCAGGAACTGCACCATGCGAGAAATTACGTAGGCCGTGTCATTTGCCAAGATGTTTGGCAAGGTGGCATTGATCTGGTGAGGAAGATCGAACCACTGCGGGATCACGCTTGCAACCGCTGAGTGTCCGCCGGTGTTCTCCTCGGCCTTTTTGAAGATAAACGCCATTTCGTCTTGGGTGATTAGTCCCGGGCGACCACCAATTGGTCCGCCATCAATCACGCCATAGCCATCGTGGGTGTCCAGCACGTTTAGGCAGTTGTCTGGGCGAATCTTGAACCAGTTGTCCAAACGATCAACGGTGCCGTTGAAGAAGGAGTGCAACAGCAGTGGCGCGGTTTGGAAGTCATAGATCAAATCAACCAGTGGAGCGATGTCCAATTGCTGGGTGTAGTGAGCGTGCACCTCAACCAGTACGCGCATGCCATATCCGTGAATCTTCTCGGTTAGCTCTTTGACGAACTCGAGGGTCTCCGCGGTCATGAAGGAGTCGGTGCCGGGGGTCTTCACCGCGTAGCCAATTGCGTCTAGGCGAACAACCTTTACGCCACCAGACTTCAGGGCTCTGAGGATGCGATCTAGGTAGTCCTGACCGGCTGGGTGATTGATATCGATGTCCACCTGAGAGGGCATAAAGGTAGTCCACACCAAGCGGCGCTTGCCTGCAACGTTATATGCGGTGAAAGGGAAACCAGGTCTTGGGCGGTAGAAGGAGGTGATGCCCTCTTCGGTGCCACCATTTGGGAACACCACGTCGTAGGTCAGGAACATACCCGCATACTCGGAGGCATCGCCCTTTTCCTGCCAATCCAAGAACTCAGGGGAGAGGTAAGAGGCGTGATTGACAATTAGGTCTGCGGTGAGTTCATGGGTTTCGGAGATGCGCTTAAAGTCACTCCAGTTACCAAGGCGAGGATCAACGATGGTGTGGTCGATCGGGTCAAAGCCGGCGTCATCGCCATCGTATGGGTGGAAAAACGGAAGAACGTGAATGCCGTTGAAGTCCTTCAAAGGACCCTGAAGCAACTTCTCAATCTCAGAGAGGTTTCCCCCCACGCGCTCGGCGTAGACGAGAATGCTGGCGCCCGACATGGGTTCCTCCTGTAAGCGATTGCGGTTTCTAAACAAACCAATAGTAGTCAGCGAATACGGGGTTATAGCAAGCGTTTACAAAACCGTTTAGCGGCCATCCAATGAGCAAGCTGGCGTGCCGCCGGGCAGGCGATGGCGGTTTTTTGACACCCAGTGGTAAACCACGAAGGCAACGCTGGTAACGACCGGCCACTTCAAGACGTAGCCGGCGATAGACCACGCAGTTTTGGAGTCAATAAGTCCCTGGGCGATAGCAAGGTGGCCTGCGTAAATCTCACCGCTAGCAACGTATTGCACCGCCTGCTGGCACTGATCAAGGGTCAGCCCGAAACTTGCAAGTTCAGCTCGTTGGTAGGGGACGGTTGTGATTCGGCCCTTGGTCATGCGAGTAAACGAGCGCGCGCTCGAAGAGCAGAACTTGCAGTCGCCATCAAAGATCAAAGTCACACTTGGTTCAACCAGCCACAGCCGACGCTATTTCCAAAAACTGAAGTAGATACTTGCCAAACCGCTGCAAGATAGGCGTAAAGTTGCAGGGTGAATTCCAAGCTGGCTAAATCAGCGTCCTGCGTGGCTTTGTCACACACCCAGACCCCTATGGCTGGTGAGTGATTTGAAGAAGCAGATTCATCCGTCCCGCCTAGTCGTGCTCGCTTTCTTGGGAGTAGTGGCGCTTGGCACCGTCTTGTTGATGATGCCAATGATGACCAAAGATGGAAAAGCAACTGGATTCGCTGACGCACTTTTCACCTCCGCCAGTGCTGTGACCGTTACCGGGCTGGCGACAGTCGATACCGAGTTTCACTGGAATGTCTTCGGACACTTTGTGATTGCTCTGCTAATCCAAGTTGGCGGTTTTGGAATTGTTGGTTTTGCAACCCTGCTTGGCTACCTGGTGGATGGCCGAATTTCGCTTAGCAGCCGAATGACCGCCAAGAGCGAGGCGGCAGTTAGCGGCAGTGCCGACGTAAAGAAATTGATCCTCAGCATCGTGAAAATGATGCTTTTCTTCGAGGCTCTGCTTTTCTTGTTTTTGTTCTACCGTTTTTTCACCGAGTATGACTACGACCTACTAGACGCTCTTGGCCACGGACTCTTCCACTCGATCTCAGCCTTCAATAACGCAGGCTTTGCGCTTTACAGCGATAGCTTGATGAGTTTTGCAAGAGATGGCTGGATTATCATCCCGATCTTCGTGGGCGCATTCATGGGTTCCCTTGGCTTCCCGGTGCTCTCTGAAGCCTGGGATCGAATGAAGAACGCAACCAACAAGCGCTTGGGACGCAAGCACGAGTTTTTCCCAGTGCAGTGGTCTCTGAACTCCCGCATCATCCTCTGGGCATCGCTGATCCTCGTGGTTGGCGGCACCATTTACATTGCGATTTTGGAGTGGAATAACCCAAGAACGTTGGGTCCACTGCCTCCGCTTACCAAAATTTTCGATTCGATTTTCGCTTCGATCATGCCCAGAACTGCTGGCTTCAACGCCCAAGACATCACCGCTATGCACCCGTCCACCTGGTTGGGCATGGACGTTCTGATGTTTATCGGTGGCGGTTCGGCCTCCACCTCCGGCGGTATCAAGATTGGAACCGCTGTGGTCTTGGCATACATCGTGTTCACTGAGATTCGCGGTGAGACTGCTGTCAACATCGGCAACCGTAGATTGCCAAGATCAATCCAGCGACAGGCATTGACCATTGTTGGACTAACCGCAAGCGTTTCTGCTTTTGCAATCCTCATCATGCGATTGACGACAGACTTCCCACTGGACAACATCATCTTCGACGTGCTCTCGGCTGTCTGTACGGTGGGATTGTCCACCGGTGTGACAATGGACATGCACGATCCAGGCAAGGTCATGTTCGCGATTTTGATGTTTATCGGCCGTGTTGGACCGGTGTCGATGGCAACAGCTTTGGCGCTTAGAAAAGCTAAGCGTCACTTCGAGTATCCAAAAGAGAGTCCACTTATCGGGTAGTGATACCCAATAAAAAGAAAGAAGCTAGAAATGGCAAACAGCAAGCCAAAGGTCAAGCGCAGTTTCCACACCGCAAACGTCGCGGTAATCGGATTGGGCAGATTCGGCTCCGCACTCGCAATTGAATTGGTGAACTCCGGGCACCAGGTGTTGGGTATCGATAGCGATGAGCGCATCGTTCAGCACCTAGCACCAACCCTTACCCACGTGGTCTCTGCTGACACCACCGACGAGGAGAATCTTCGCGAGCTCGGCGTCGCCGATATGGACAGCGCAGTGGTAGCCATCGGTGCAGATCTTGAGGCATCGATTCTTACTGCATCCCTGCTACTTCAGCTGGGAGTAAAGAAGGTTTGGGCTAAGGCTAACTCCGCATCTCACGGCCGAATCCTGAAGCAAATTGGTGTTCACGAGGTGATCTTCCCGGAGTATGAGATGGGTCGACGCGTAGCGCACCAGGTATCTGGTGAATCGTTGGACTACGTCCGAATCGACGAGGACTTCGTGATGGTGAAGACGTATGTTCCTCAGGTATTTGAGGACATGCCGCTCTCTGAGGCCAAGATTCGTGCAACCTACGGAGTGACTGTGGTTGCTCAGAACGATGGCTCCGGCTACAAGCCAGCATTCCCTGAAACTGTGCTTCGCAAGGGAAATACCATCGTGGTTGCCGGACCTAAGGGACCACTAGATCAGTTCTGCCAGCTGGACTAATTGCGCGTGAAGTTCACCATTTTCTGGGCAATCCAACTTGTCATTGTTTCGCTATTGCAATACCTCTATCACCCAAGCATCACCCTGGCCCTAATCGGCGTTCCACTGCTACTGGGGTTGGTGGCACTGGCCAGCTGGAGTGCTCGCAGAAATGCCGCGGGAGCTCGCGGGTTGGTCATCGGTTTGATTGTTGCCGCTGTCTCCGGCTTTATGTTCTCGCAAGCGATGGATGTGGCATACGCCTTACTATCCGCGCCTGAGGGATTGCGATTTACCGTGCTGTTTGAGTCTTTGTTCGCGGGACTCTGGATTGCCATTTCCTCGCTAGTTGCTAGAGCGTGGCTTCCTAGGTCTGAGGTAAAGCAACAGTCCAACGGCAGCTAGCCCCAAAGAGCCAAATAGCAGCCAGTAGTTGGTTGAATCCTCTTGTGGCTGCCCACTGGTTGCAATCAAACAGGGTGCGATGACACCGCTTGCCACATAGCCAGAACCGTTGAGCAATTCAAAGGTGTAGCTACCCTCGATCGGGTGCCCGTCAGAGGAAACCACTCTCCAAGCAACGGTGTAGGTTCCAGCTTGGTCAAGTTCGGTTTTTGCAGATGCCAGGGTGCCGTTTAGTTCAGCGCAGGTTGCTGGCGCTGGGTTTCCATCGGGTGCGGTGACAATAATCTCCGCGCCACTTCCCAGATCCAATAGCTCATTGGAGAAATCAAGCTTGATATCGATCTGCCCTGCTTCCACCTGTGATCCAGGGGCAGGGATCTGGTCAATCACGTCGTCGTGAGCTAAAGCGGCCGGTCCAGTGAGCAGTGAAACGAGCAATCCAAGGCTAATCAAGTTAAGCTTCATGGGTAAAAGCGTAAGGCAGGTTAGATGAAGCAGGCCCTTATTGGGATCTCCGGTGGTTTAGTAGCCGGGCTACTTTTTTTGTCGATTTTGTTTCTAGGTCCACTTTCTAACCGTCAAGATGCAGCTCCAGTTCAGTCTCAACCTGCCACCGTTTCTGCCGTGGCAACCTCATCTGCTGTTGCCACCGACAGTGCCAGCGTGAGTGCGGTTGTCTCGCAGTCCTGCAGCGTGAAGGATTTCTTAGAGGCCGATGGCATCCTGGATCTGCAGGCTCAGGTGGTTGATGTTTCAACTTCGGCTGTGCTGCTTGATCGCGATGCCAAGGTAGGTGCTCGAACCGCATCGGTTCTCAAACTGGTCACCGCTGCCGCAGCACTTGAGACCCTTGGGCCAAACTACGTTGTGACCACCAGGGTCTATGTCGATTCGGTCGACCCGAGCATTTTGTATGTGGTTGGAGCTGGTGACGTCACGCTCTCTCGTACCGATGCCACTAGCCAAAGCGTCTACAAGAACGCACCGAAGATTTCGACCCTGATTCGCCAAATCACCAAGGCTTTGCCGAATCAGACCTTCAGTCAGATCGTGGTGGACAGCTCACTGTATGGAGCGAAGAACGGCGACTGGAAGACCGACTGGGACAAGAAGGGCATCGCCGAGGGCTACATGTCCAGGGTGTCCGCGCTTCAGTTTGATGGCGATCGCAATAACCCTGCCGGTAAGGACTCTGCCCGCGGCAGTGATCCGGTTGCTAGAGCCGGTAAGTGGTTCAAGGAAGCTCTGGGCACAGCCGGTTCAACCGCGAAGGTGGTCAACGGAATTGCGCCAACCACCGCGAAGGAAGTTGCCAAGGTTACTTCTAGACCAATCAAGGAGTGGATCGACTACATGCTTGTGGTCTCCGACAACACCCTCGCCGAGGCACTGGCTCGATTGGTCGCGATTGACACTGGGTTCGGAACAAGCTTCGCTTCACTGGACGGTGCATACAAGCTGGCACTCAAAAACACCGGATTGGACCTCAGTTCGCTCAGAGTAGAAGATGGTTCTGGCCTCTCGGATTACAACGCAGCGTCCCCAGCGCTAATCAACTCGCTACTCGGGCTGGTGCAGACTGGCTATGGAGACTTTGAGGTAATCAAGGACGGCATGCCGGTGGCAGGAACTCCAGGTTCGCTTTCCTACCGCCTCGAAGGTGCGGCCGGAAAAATCGTGGCTAAGACCGGTTGGATTCAGTCTGGCTACACCCTTGCCGGTTTCATGCAGACCCCAGATGGTGGCAACCTGATCTTCACGCTCTTCAACCTCGGCAAGGTGACTGAGGCTAATCGTGAGGCGATGGATGATCTTGCGATGGGTATCTATAACTGCGGAACCCTGTTGGGTAACGAGTAGCGATGTCCAAGGCGCTGTTTGTCATTGATGTTCAAAATGACTTCTGCGAGGGCGGAGCACTGGCCTGCCAAGGTGGTGCACAAGTTGCAGCCAACATCACCACGTATCTAAAGTCCAGCAAAAGCGATTACGACTTCGTCATCGCTTCGAGGGATTGGCACACACCAAACAGCCTCAACGGTGGTCACTTTCCCACCCAGGGTAATGAGCCAGATTTTGTGAGCACCTGGCCGCTGCACTGCATAGCGGGGGAGCCTGGGGCCGACTACCACCCAAACCTAGATGCTTCACTAATCGACATCCACATCAAAAAAGGCCAGGGTCAACACGGTTACTCCATCTTTGATGGGGTCACCGACTCAGGTGAGAAGCTGCAGGAGCTAATTCAAAGACTTGGGATCACTGATGTGGATGTTGTCGGTATCGCAACTGACTACTGCGTTAGAGCTTCTGCCCTAGATGCCAACAACTCGGGTCTTCAGGTCAGGGTAATCACGTCTCTAACCGCTGGGGTCTCGGCTACCTCAACCGAAGCGGCGATAGATGAGTTGGTTGATGCCGGCGTTAGGGTTGCAGCGACCGCTTAGAACTCGCGCTTAGCGCCCTCTGATGGGGTGACCGAGAACACTCTCGGCTCTTTGAATCCTGCCTTGGCAAATGCTGCCAGGCAGTTGGTTTCTAGCTCTTCTAGCTTGTCCTTGTGAATGATGGCTATTGCAGCGCCACCAAATCCACCACCGGTCATGCGAGCACCAATTGCTCCGGTTGCCATTGCAGCTTCAACAGCGAGATCGAGCTCTGCAACCGATATCTCAAAGTCATCGCGCATCGATGCGTGAGACTCCAAGAGCAAGCGACCAAGCGAAGTTAGGTTGCCCTCGCGAAGCGCATGCAGGGTGTCTAGAACTCGCTGGTTTTCGGTGATGATGTGGCGAACCCTTCTAAAGGTTTCATCGTCCAGTTGCGATTCTGCCCTTGGTAGGTCGGAAAGTGATAGCTCTCTGAGCGATGCCACACCAAGCTTTTGTGCTCCAACCTCGCAGGAGGTTCTTCTTGAGCCATAGCCACCGTGGGCGTGGGAGTGAGAGACCTGAGTGTCAATAACGGCAACGACCAAATCGTGCTTAGTGAGTCCAAGGTCTACGACGGTTATCTCAAGGCTTTGGCAGTCAATCAACACTGCGGCATCTTCTTGAGCCATCATCGATGCGGTCTGGTCCATGATTCCGGTCGGAGCACCAACCACCTGGTTCTCGGCTTTTTGACCGATTAGCGCCAACTCCCTGCGAGAGAGATTCGCTTCCCAAAGCTCATTCAGCGCACTCGCCATGGAGCTTTCGATTGCAGCCGATGAAGAGAGTCCTGCACCAATTGGAACGTCAGAAGTTATGTAGCAGTCAAAGCCACTGGTGGCGTGCTCGCGCATTACCCATGCCACACCCAGCGGGTAAAGCGCCCAGTCCAAATCGGTTGGCTTGGCATCGTCCAGTGAGATCTCGTAGGACTTGCTATCAATCTCACTCATGACTCGGCAGATGCGGTCGGTGCGAAGAGATACCGCGGCATAGGTGCGGTAATTGATGCCAAACGGCAGCACGAAACCGTTGTTGTAATCGGTGTGCTCGCCAATCAGGTTGGCGCGTCCCGGGGCTGACCAGATTCCGGTTGGGGCATAGCCAAAACTTGAAAGAAAACCAGCTTGTGCTTTGGCAGTTAGATTCACTGCATTACCTCTCGAAGTCTTTCAGCAGTTGCCTCAGGGGTCACGTCACCAACCCAGGCACCCATCGCTGCTTCCGATCCGGCAAGATACTTCAGCTTGTCCGCGGCTCTCCTTGGGGAAGTGATCTGCAGCATCAGGCGGAATTGGTTCCGCTTTTCAACCTTTGGCGCTTGATGCCAAGCTGCGATGTATGGGGTTGGGCTGTCGTAAATCTTGTCGACACCCTGCAGCAGGACCTTGTAAAAACCAGCTAGGTCCGCAATTTCATATTCGTTCAGCTGAGAGAAATCCTGCACCGCACGCTTTGGTAGCGCGTGAATCTCGATTGGCCACCTGGCGGCAAATGGCACGTATGCGATGAAGTGCTCGCTCTCTAGGACAACTCGCTCACCCTTGGACTCGAAGTCGTAAAGATCTTGGAAGAAGTTCGGGCCGAACTTTTCGATCGAATCCAAAAGCTGCTTGGTCTTGGGAGTCACAAATGGGTAGGCGTAGATCTGACCGTGTGGGTGGTGCAGCGTCACACCGATTTCCTGGCCACGGTTTTCGAATGGGAAGACCTGAACTATCCCTGGCTGGTTGTAGAGGTCGCGAGTTCTATCGCTCCAAGCTCTGATAACCGTTTCGATTCTGCTCACCGGCATCGACCCGAGGCTGCCATCGTGCTCCGGGCTAAACACCACAACCTCACAGCGGCCAAATGCGTTGGTTGAGAAACCAAAAGGCTGATTCCCGGCCTCGGTCATCTCTCCGACGCCTGGACCGAAAGCTGGGCCCTTGTTCTCAAATACCGCGACGTCGAAGTTGTCTGGAAGCTCGGAGAGATTGGTTTCTGAGGTCGGGCAAAGAGGACAGGCATTTGCCGGTGGCAAAAAGGCTCTGGACTGACGGTGGCTGGCAACGGTGATGTAGTCACCGGTCAGTGGGTCAAATCTCAACTCCGCCGTTTGTGGGCGATCGTCTTTTTCGCGCTGATCGGCTTTGCGAGTTTTTGGGAGAGCGGAGTTCTTGTCGTCAAAAAAGTAGAGGTCGCGACCATCGAACAGCTTGGCTGCGATTCGCTCTACCTGGGACACAGTTACTCCTGCTAAAAGTTTCGGTTAAGGATACGCTCAAAAACGAACAAATTCGAAACCACTAATTATCAATTTAATAAGCACTCGAAATGCACCTTTTGGCACAGAGTGAGATAAAACTGTTATCCCGCAAGCCAACAAGTCCCTTTGATGCGCTCAATGTGAACGCTAACATTACTGCTACCACGCAGCGTTGCATTTAGGGAGTGTCATGTCAACAAAGAGCTTCGAGATTTGGTTTGTCACCGGAAGCCAGAACCTATACGGCGATGAGACTCTTCGCCAGGTTGCATCGCAATCCCAGCTCGTGGTTGACCAACTCGCCAAGGGCCTAAGCGCCAACGTCAAGTTGGTTTGGCAGCCGGTGGTAAAGACCAATGAAGAGATTCGCGCCACCTTGATGGCAGCAACCGCGAGCGAAGCTTGCGTCGGTGTGATCACCTGGATGCACACCTTCTCTCCGGCCAAGATGTGGATCAATGGTCTAGAGCTTTTAAGGAAGCCACTTCTGCACCTGCACACCCAAGCCGGACAGTCACTGCCTTGGGCAACCATAGATATGGACTTCATGAACCTCAACCAGGCAGCTCACGGTGACCGTGAGTATGCCCACATCCTCAGCCGCATGGATGTCGCTCGCAAGGTAGTGGTTGGTCACCCAACCGACCAGCGCGTGCAGAGCGAAGTCGATGCCTGGGCATACGCGACCTTGGGTTGGCAGAAGTCGCAGCACCTGAAGCTTGCTCGCTTCGGAGACAACATGCGTTATGTCGCGGTTACCGACGGTGACAAGGTTTCTGCTCAGATGACCTTCGGTATGTCTATTGAGCAGCTCGGTGTAAACACCCTGGTTGATGCCGTTGCCAAGGTTTCAGATGCTGACGCCGAGATGCTCTGCCTCGAATACGAACAGCTTTACGATGTGGCAGCTGAGCTAAGGCAAGGTGGAGCACGCCGTGACTCATTGGTTTACGGAGCGAAGATCGAGATTGCACTTCGCGGCATCTTGGAGGCCGGAGGCTACTCAGCCTTCACCTCAAACTTCGAAGACCTGGGGGATCTAAAGCAGCTACCGGGACTCGCGGTGCAGCGCCTAATGGCCGAGGGCTATGGCTTTGGTGGCGAGGGCGACTGGAAGACCTCTTCGCTTTTGGCAATCATGAAGGCCATGACTCCAGCCGGTGGCGGAACCTCATTCATGGAGGACTACACCTACCACTTTGGTCCTGGAACTCCGAAGGTGCTGGGTGCTCACATGCTCGAGGTTTGCCCTTCCATCTCAGGACAAAAACCACGCATCGAAATTCACCCGCTCGGCATCGGCGGCAAAGAAGATCCAGTTCGCATGGTCTTCACCGCAAAGCCAGCTGAGGGTCGAGTGGTTTGCCTAACCGACCTAGGTGGTCGCTTCCGCATGATCTCTAACGAAATCAAAATCGTTGAGCCAACCGAAGACCTACCTAACCTTCCGGTTGCAAGAGCGGTTTGGGAGCCAGCACCTAGCCTCGAGGTTTCTGCTGAGGCATGGATGCTCGCCGGCGGCAGCCACCACACGGTTTTGACCAACGCGGTTTCCGAGGCAACGATTCAGGACTTCGCTCGGATCGCGGGAGTGGAATTGGTAAACATCGATTCCAGCACCACCTCGGTTTCGATCCGCAAGGAACTGCAGTGGTCATCGGCTTACTACCGCTTGGCTTCTAAGCTCTAAACATGTCCTCGCAAACACTGACCTTAACGATTGGCGATTCCTACGCCGTTATCAATTTGGTCGGTTCGGCACTGGTTGGGTTGCGCTTTGGGGAACATGAACTAATTCCAGATACCGACCTAGGTCCCAAGGTATTTGCCGGAACCCTGCTCACACCCTGGCCAAACCGCATTCAAAATGGCACGTACCAATTCGAAGGTAAGCAGTATCAGTTAGAGATTCGAGATGGCAAGGGCAATTCGCTCCACGGCATGGTGGATGAGCAACGAGCAGATGCTGTGGAGAGCCGAACTGGCTATGCCAAGTTGGAAACCTTTTTGGTTGCATCCGAGGGCTATCCAGCTAACTTGAAGGTTGAGTCTGTCTTTGAACTTTCGGCCACTGAGCTAACCGTCAGCTACCAGGTGACCAACCAGGGTCCGGGCAATGCTCCTGTTGGTATTGGCACACACCCTTACTTTCTTTACACCGACAGCACCAAGATTGAAATCAACGCCAAGACGGCTGCCGTGCACGATGGCCAGATGATCCCAATCGGTGAGGTTCAAGCTTCCGAGCTTGGGCTTGGACCGGGGAGGGCGTCACTGGTTTCTAACCTGAAGTTAGACACTCAGTTTGGCCAGCTTGGTGATCCGGTCGCCACCGTTACCAACGATGAATTTGCCTATGACATCTGGCAGCAAGAAGCCAACTGGCTAATGGTTTACAACACCACCGTTTTCCCATGGGCCAAGGGCCAGGGAAATGCCATCGCGATTGAAGCTCAAACCTGCCCGGCCGATGCCTTCAACACCGGCGAAGATCTCCGGGTTTTGGCAAGTGGTGAGAGCACTTCGATGCGATGGGGCGTAAGGCTTCGGGGCTAAGGTATAAGGGCTATGAAGTGGACTTTATTTGGTAAACGCCCTAAGACCCCGGCCCCTAGTTGGACCGCGGCAGTTTTGGCATTTATCTTTGCCAGTCAAACCTTCATTGATTCCTCGGCAGGTTACGCCGCATACATGAGCTATCTGGCATTTGGGTCAGCGCTGTGGTTTCTTTACTTAGGCATCAAAGCCAAAGCGCTTTTCTCTTTCCTGTTTTTGCCAACAGCCGCACTCTGGCTGATGCCACTTTTGGGAACTGACCCATTCATCAAGATGAACCTCGTCACCTTTGGTGCGCACACTTTATTGGCACTGCTGTTTGGTGTTGCCGCTTACACATATGCGGCTCGTGAGCGAGTAAAGAAATGAGCGACAACTTTGTTGGCTTTGCTCAATCGCCCAAGCTAGACCCGCTTCGTGAGGTTCAGACCGCCACCTTTGAGTTTGAGTCTCAGAGTGAAATCAAGTCTGCGATTCAGTTGATTTCAACCGAGGCAGGACTCTCGAGTTGGTTGGGCAAACTTGCCAAGTTTGATTTTCGCCAGGGGGCAAAGCTCAAGTATGGCGAGGAGGCTCATGGCGCAACCTTTGCCCTGATCCAGATTCCAAAGCGCTTTGTGATTGTGGCGGAGACCCTCGGAGAAATTGATATCAAGTTCCGCGAGCAGAAATCTGGCTACCAGGTTTCGGTCAGCGTGAAGCGAGCCTTGCTTGCCGAAGAACGCGTGCAGTGGGAACAGGATGTTGCGCAGATCGGGCAGGTATTCCGGGGAGTAGCAAATGGCTAATCCCAAACAGGCGAATATCTATGACGTTGCTCGACTAGCGAAGGTGTCGCACCAGACCGTCTCTCGAGTGCTAAACAACAATCCTTCGATTCGCCCCGAAACCAAGACCCGAGTGCTCAAGGCGATGGAGTCTTTGGGCTATCGCCCATCGCTTGCCGCTAGAGCCTTGGCGTCTTCGCGATCAAAGATGCTCGGCATTCTCTCCTCCGACACCGACTTCACGGGTCCTGCCGCGATGGTTCACCACATGGAGGCTGCTGCCAGAGCGCAGGGCTTTTTCGTAGTGACGGTTGGCATTGATGCCAATGATGAAGAGTCTGTCCAGTCTGGCATTGATCACCTCATGAAGCTCGGCATCGAAGGTTTGGCTCTGGTTACTCCTCAGCTCAGGGCAGTTGAGATTGCCAGGGCTGCAGTTTCTGGAATTCCAGTTGTCACCCTGGACAGCATGTATCGCATGGACGAGCTTGCGGTCTCGGTAGACAACTTCGCGGGTGGTGCCGCTGCGACCCAGCACCTGATTGATTTGGGTCACAAAAACATCGTGCACATTTCTGGTCCGCAGGGATGGTTTGAGTCGACCACCAGGGCTGCCGGCTACACCGCAACCATGCTCAATGCCAACCTAACCCCGCAGGTCATCGACGGCGACTGGCAGATTGACACCGGTTACCGTATCGGTAAGAAGTTAGACATTGATTCCAAGCAAGTGACGGCACTGTTTATCGCCAACGACAGAATGTCGCTCGGTTTTATGCACGCCATGCGAGAGCGTGGCATTGAGGTTCCTAAACGGCTAAGCATCGTGGGATTTGATGATTTAGAAGAGACTGCCTACTCATCGCCACCACTCACTACATTGCGCCAGGACTTCAAGTCACTTGGCAATCGCGCCATGAATTTGCTGCTCTCTGAGATCTCCGGCACTGCCACCAAAAAGCTTGATCGATTGGTGCCGGAATTGATTCAGCGGTCCTCGACCGCAGCACCGCCAAAGTTATAAAAGTGTGATGGTGTTTGCCCTTATCTGGGGCGATGTTATCGCTAACATTTAGAGGAAGGACGGAGCTGTCATGCCTACTAGTAAGTACACCATCGGTGTTGACTACGGCACACTGTCCGGTCGAGCCGTAGTAGTGGATATTTCAGACGGCACAGAGCTTGGCTCCGCAGTCTTCGAGTATCCAAATGCCGTCATGGACCAGGTCCTTAATCTCACCGGTGAAAAGCTTCCTCCCGAGTGGGCACTGCAGGATCCAAACGACTACGTCGAGGTTCTAAAGCACGCTGTCCCAGAGGCGGTTCGCGTATCGGGCATCGACCCTAAAGATGTCATTGGCATCGCTACCGACTTCACCGCCTGCACCATGGTTCCGGTCAAGATTGATGGCACCCCGCTGAGCCAGGTTGCAGGTTTTGAAACCAACAAGCACGCCTACGTAAAGCTTTGGAAACACCACGCAGCTCAGCCACACGCTGACCGCGTGAACCAGGTTGCTCGCGAGCGAGGAGAGTCCTGGCTCAATCGCTACGGCGGACAGATTTCTTCCGAGTGGGAATTGGCCAAGGGCTTGCAGATTCTTGAGGAAGCACCCGAGGTCTATCAGGCGATGGACAAGTTCGTCGAGGCAGCCGACTGGATTGTCTGGCAGCTCTGTGGCGTTTACTCTCGCAATGCCTGCACCGCCGGCTACAAGGGAAACCTGCAGGATGGCGCTTATCCATCAAGGGATTACTTCGCTGCCCTAAACCCCGCTTTTGCAGGTTTTGCCGAAGAGAAGATTCAACACCCAATCGGTCAGCTTGGAGATGCTGCCGGCTACCTCACCAAAGAGGCGGCCGCGTGGACCGGTCTGACCGAGGGCATTGCGGTTGCGGTTGGCAACGTGGATGCTCACGTGACCGCTCCGGCAGCCAAGGCTACTGAACCCGGTCAAATGGTTGCGATCATGGGAACTTCTACCTGCCACGTGATGAACGGTGATGTTTTGGCAGAGGTGCCAGGCATGTGTGGCGTGGTTGATGGCGGAATCGTTTCTGGTTACTACGGCTACGAAGCCGGACAGTCTGGTGTCGGCGACATCTTCGCCTGGTACGTCAAGAACCAGGTGCCACAGCGCTACTTCGACGATGCCCAAAAAGCCGGCAAGTCAATCCACCAGTACCTAACTGACCTCTCAGCAACCCAGGCAGTTGGTGAGCACGGACTCGTAGCCCTTGATTGGCACAGCGGTAATCGTTCGGTTCTGGTTGACCACGAACTATCCGGCATTTTGGTTGGTGCCACGTTGACCACCAAGGCGGAGGATGGCTACCGAGCACTTTTAGAATCAACCGCTTTTGGAACTCGCAAGATCGTTGAGACTTTCGCCTCATCTGGCGTTCCGGTTAAGGAATTCATTGTTGCCGGAGGACTCATTAAGAACCACTTCCTGATGCAGCTCTACTCCGACATCACTCGCTTGCCGCTGAGTGTTTTGGAATCCGAGCAGGGTCCGGCCCTGGGGTCTGCGATTCACGCTGCGGTTGCTGCCAAGGCCTACCCAAGTGTTCGAGATGCTGCCGAAAAGATGGGTCGCGTATCCAAAGCGCTTTACGTTCCAAAGGAAGAACGAGCCAAGCAATACGACCGGCTATACGCCGAGTATGAACTGCTACACGACTACTTCGGTCGCGGAGCGAACGACGTAATGAAGCGACTTAAGGCAATGCGTCGGGAGGTGCTTGGTGCTTAGCGAGAAGAAGGCGAGAAAGCAGCTTTCCACGCTGCACGCTCAGCTCTGGGATGCCGGTTTGGTTGTTTGGTCAGGTGGAAACATCTCTCAGCGCATTGAGGGTGGATTCCTTATCAAGCCATCGGGTTTGAGCTATGACGAACTAACCCCTGAGTCGATGGTGCTTTGCGATCTCGATGGCAACGCCAAAGACAAATCCCTTACCCCATCTTCAGACACCGCAGCCCACGCCTACGTTTATCGAAACATGGCGGATGTCGGGGGAGTAGTTCACACCCACTCGAATTACGCCTGCGGTTGGGCCGCTGCCGGAAAGCCGATCCCTTGCGTGCTAACCGCTATCGCAGATGAGTTTGGTGGCGAGATTCCGCTTGGTCCGTTTGCCAAGATCGGAGACGACTCGATTGGCCGCGGCGTCGTTGAGACCCTGTCGGGTCACCGCTCCAAGGCGGTGCTGATGAAGCAGCACGGAGTCTTCACAATCGGTAAGGACGCCAAGGATGCACTCAAGGCGGCGGTGATGTGCGAGGACAATGCCAAGAGCGCTTTTATCGCCCAGCAGCTGGGCGGCGGACTGCCAATCGCCCAGGCTGACATTGACGCTTTATTCAGTCGTTACCAAAACGTTTACGGACAGTTATCAAATGAGTGAGTCTGGCTTGATGACTAGTGCGAGACTATTCACCGTGGCAAATGTGAGCGGTAACAGTTTTATAACCGCCACTGCTATTGCATCAACAGTTTCGCAGAACCGCTTCCCATTCCGGGCAGTGGCTGCGGGAGGAAATCTGAGCGAGATGGACACGCTCAGATCAAAATCATTCGGAGGTCCGACCGAGAACGAAAGGAACAGAGTTGTTTAAGAAACTACTCGGATTCGCAGCTGTAGCTACTGCATCTGCAATGGTCCTAGCCGGTTGCGCAAGCACCGCTACCGAGACCACTGAAGGCGGCGAAGAGGCTGTCGCAGGCGGCCTAATCGGTGTATCCATGCCAACCCAGTCCTCAACCCGTTGGATCTCTGACGGCGAGAGCATCAAGGCTGAAATGGAAGCTCAGGGCTTCGAAGTTGACCTTCAGTACGCTGAAGACGACATCCCAACCCAGGTTGCACAGCTTGAGGGCATGCTAACCAAGGGTGCAAAGGCACTGATCATTGCAGCTATCGACGGTACTCAGCTAACTGACGTACTACAGGCTGCAGCAGATGCTGGCGTTCCAGTTATCTCCTACGACCGTCTAATCCGTGACAGCGCGAACGTTGACTACTACGCAACCTTCGACAACTTCAAGGTTGGCGTTCAGCAGGCTACTTCGATGCTAGTTGGCATGGGTGTATACGCAACTGAGGACTCCACCTCAGCTGACGGCCCTAACGCTGCTGGTCCATGGAACGTAGAGCTATTTGCTGGTTCCCTAGACGACAACAACGCATTCTTCTTCTTCAACGGTGCGATGAGCGTTCTACAGCCACTAATCGACTCTGGCGTACTAGTCGTCAAGTCTGGTCAGACCACCATCGAGCAGGTTGCAACCCTTCGTTGGGACGGCGCTGTAGCTCAGAAGCGTATGGAAGACATCTTGGTAGGTAACTACGCAGATGGCTCTGTCGTGACTGGTGTTCTATCTCCTTACGACGGTCTAAGCCGCGGTATCATCGCAGCTCTAACTGACGCTGGTTACACCGATCTTCCTACCATCGTTGGTCAGGACGCTGAGGTTCTATCAGTCAAGGCAATGCTTGCTGGCGAGCAGTACTCAACCATCTTCAAGGACACTCGTGAACTTGCAAAGGTTGCAGCTGGCATGGCAGTCGCGATCCTCAACGGCACTGAGCCAGAGATCAACGACACCACCACTTACGACAACGGTGTAAAGGTAGTTCCTTCTTACCTACTAACCCCATACATCGTCACCGTAGACAACTACAAGGAATTGCTAATCGACTCCGGCTACATTGCCGAAGCCGACCTAGGCTAATCACCCTTGATCCGATGATTGACCCCCGGGGTAACCCGGGGGTCAATCTTCCAAGTAACCTGTCAGCTAAATAGAAACAAAGGAGCGCAAATGTCCAACTCAATTCTTGAGATGCGCAGCATCACCAAAACCTTCCCAGGTGTAGTGGCATTGGACAAGGTCACCCTGACTGTAGAGCGCGGCGAGATTCACGCCATCTGTGGCGAGAACGGTGCCGGCAAATCAACCCTGATGAAAGTTCTCTCCGGGGTTTACCCATTCGGCACCTACTCAGGCGACATCGTTTTTGAAAACAACGTCAAAAAGTTTTCCAACATTCGTGATTCCGAGGCCGAGGGCATCGTAATCATTCACCAGGAGCTAGCACTTAGCCCATATCTTTCAATCGCCGAGAACATCTTCTTAGGCAACGAGATCAAGACCTTTGGTCTGATCGACTGGAACAAGACCAACCAGGAAGCTGCCAAGCTAATGGCGCGAGTTGGTCTTGAAGAGAACCCAGTAACCGCCATCAAGGACATTGGTGTCGGTAAGCAGCAGCTTGTTGAAATTGCCAAGGCACTTTCCAAGAAGGTAAAGCTTCTGATTTTGGACGAGCCAACCGCGGCTTTGAACGACGAGGA
>JARXAN010000058.1 GCA_029865895.1 Actinomycetota bacterium | reverse complement strand
AACGTGAACTACGACGTCGAGCTGTTTCTACTGGTGAGTTTCGCATTTGCCATGTTTGGGCTGATTCTGATCGGAAGCTATCGAACCGTGAGGAAGCTGCGCCGGAGCCGTAATGGCTGAGCAGTCGGTCGCTAGAAGCTCGGTAATCATGGCCTCCGGGACCATTGTTTCCCGAATCCTGGGCTTTATCCGTGCGGTTTTGATCGCCGGAGCAATCGGTGTCACCACCGATGCTGCCGACGCATTTGGTGTCGCAAATCAACTACCGAACAACGTCTACGCAATCATCGTGGGCGGAGTGCTGAACGCAGTGTTGGTGCCGCAGTTGGTCAGAGCACGCTCTCAGGCAGATGGCGGCAAGGGTTATGTCGATCGCTTTGTCACCCTTGCAATCACGGTCTTCTTCGCGGTCACGGTCATTTTCACCATGGCAGCGCCACTTTTGGTGCAGCTCTACACCTCTGGGTGGGACAAAGACCAGCTGGCCCTCGCAACCGCTTTTGCCTACTGGTGCCTGCCGCAGCTGTTCTTCTACGGTCTCTATTCGATCCTGGGCGAGGTGTTGAACTCCAGAAGCGAGTTTGGGCCGTTTATGTGGGCACCGGTTTTGAACAACGTGGTTTCAATCGCCGGTCTGGTCGCCTTCATCCTGATTTTTGGTGCCGATCCAAGCGGCGAGCGGGCTGTCGGGCTCTGGGAAGCCGATCAGATTTCGCTTTTGGCCGGTAGCGCAACCCTGGGAGTTGCCGCTCAAGCCCTGATTCTCTTCGCCAGCTGGAAGAAGATTGGGCTTTCGCTGAATCTGAACTTCAAATTCCGCGGTTTTGGCCTAAGACCTGCGCTCAAGGCAGCCTCCTGGTCACTCGCCATGGTTCTAGTGACCCAGATCGGTGGGCTGGTTCAGACCGCGGTGGCATCAACCGCGGTTGCCGGTCGTGATTCCGGTCTTGCCGTTGCATCGGTTGCGGCGGCGGCAATCGCCTGGCTGATCTTTATGCTTCCGCACTCCGTGGTTACGGTTTCAATTGCAACCGCCTACTTCACCAGGATGTCTCAGCACGCTGCCAACAACAAACTCGATGAGTTTGTGAAGGACCTAACCACTGGACTTCGAGTGATTGCCCTGGTGAGCGTTATCTCCACCGTCACTTTGATGATGCTGGCCTACTCGATTGCCCGCGTCTTTGTTGGTGAATACCCGGCAACCCTGGCTCTGGGTAACGTAATTGTTGCGCTGATGGTCGGTTTGGTGCCGTTCAGCGTGGTCTACATGATTCAGCGGGCATTCTTCGCGCTTGAAGACACCAAGACTCCGTTTATCTTCACCACCATCCAGGTCGCTATCCACATCATCGGATCACTAACGCTCGGTGCGACCGTTGAGAAGCAGTGGTTGGTGGTTTCCATATCGATCTTGACCGCCTGCACAATCGTGGTGCAGGGCTCGGTGGGCTATCTGTTGCTTCGCAAGCGCATCGGCGCGATGGGCGAGGGTTCTTTTGCAAAGTCGCTGCTGGGATTCGTCTTGGCAGCAATACCGGCTGCCGCGGTGGGATATTCTTTGATGGTTTGGCTCGGGGGTATAAATCCCGGCAGTTTCACGCTAAACAGCGTGCTAACTGCGGTTGTCACAAGTGCCCTGGTGGGTGCAGCGATGGTGGTTTGCTACCTTGCTACCTTGTGGATATTCCGGGTTCCGGAATTACGAGAGCTACAACGGCAGTTGAAGAATAGGTTTAGTAGAGGTTAATCCCACAATTTAGCGGGTAAATTGGTATAGATAGACAACTATCTATCTAAGAGGAAATAGAGAAGACATGCGCGAAGTAATCATTATCGGTTCGGGTCCTGCCGGATACACGGCAGCCATCTACGCAGCTAGAGCCCAGCTGAACCCGCTTGTGATTGCATCCAGCGTTGAGCCCGGTGGCGAGTTGATGAAGACCACCGAGGTGGAGAACTACCCTGGTTTCCCGGAAGGGTTGATGGGTCCGGACCTAATGGCCAACTTCCAGGCCCAGGCAGAGCGCTTTGGCGCAGAGATCTTGTTTGACGATGTTGTTGAGGTTGACCTCAAGGGCGATATCAAGATCGTAAAGACCGGCATGGGCGAGACCTACGAGGCCAAGACCGTCATCATTTCAACCGGTGCCGCCTACCGCGAGCTTGGACTTCCAAACGAGAAGGCGCTATCTGGCCACGGTGTTTCCTGGTGTGCCACCTGCGATGGTTTCTTCTTCCGCGAAAAGACCATTGCCGTTGTGGGTGGTGGCGACTCCGCCATGGAGGAAGCCAACTTCCTCACCAAATTCGCCTCAAAGGTTTACGTAATCCACCGCAGGGAGACCCTAAAGGCCTCCAAGATCATGCAGCAGCGTTCCTTTGACAACCCAAAGATCGAGTTCATCTGGAATTCCGCGGTTGCAGAGCTAAAGGGCGATGGAAAGCTGGAGGCGGTTGTGCTTGAAGACACCCGCAATGGCGAGCGCACCGAGATGGCTCTAGATGGCCTCTTTATCGCAATTGGAAATGACCCGAGGGTTTCTTTGGTTGAGAACCAGGTAGAGCTAACCGAAGACCGTTTCATCAAGGTTGATGGTCGCAGCTCAAGGACCACCCTGCCGGGTGTCTTTGCCGCTGGAGACGTTATCGACCCGACCTACCGCCAGGCGATTACCGCTGCTGGATCCGGTTGTGTTGCGGCCCTAGATGCTGAGCACTACCTAGCAAGTCACTAAGGAGTTTCACGTGAAACCAATCGACACCACCGTTGCCAGCTTTGAGCAGGACGTGCTGAAGGCTGACCTGCCCGTGATTGTTGACTTCTGGGCCGAATGGTGCGGCCCGTGCCGCATGATCGCTCCGGTGCTGGAGGAAATGGCCTCCGAGTACCACGACAAGATCAAGATCGTAAAGGTAAACGTGGACCACGAGGGTCAGCTCGCCATGGACTACAAAGTCACCGGCATTCCGCTACTGGGTGTTTTCCACAACGGTCAGATGGTCAAGCAGCTAGTCGGAGCTCGTCCAAAGGCAGCTTTGGTCGCAGAGCTAAGCGAATACCTAGCGTAATCTTCTAGCCCCCACGGCCCCTAGCAAAGTAAGCTATCCCCTAAAACCTAGGGAGCAGCAATTGTCCGAAACGCGCACAGGAAGTGTCACTAACTTTGACGCCTGGAAGCATGCGTACGCGGCGCGCGCGGCAAACCTATCCGTTTCTGAGGTAAGAGCCCTATTTTCCGTGGTCTCAAGGCCTGAAGTGGTCTCTTTGGCTGGCGGTATGCCAGATGTTTCCGCTTTGGATGGCGACCTGATTGAGAAGGCCTTCCGTTCCCTAATGTCCAACCGTCGCAACTATGCGCTGCAATACGGTGGTGGGCAAGGTGACCTGAGACTTCGTGAGCAAATCCAAGAGATTATGGCCCTAGATGGCGTTCACGGCTCGGTTGAAGACCTAATGATCACAACCGGAAGCCAGCACGCACTTGAGCTTTTGGCAGATTTGTTCCTGGACCAGGGCGATGTGGTTTTGGTGGAAGCACCTAGCTACGTTGGAGCGGTTGGTATCTTCCGCCACAAAGAAGCCCACATTGAGCACGTTTTCACCGATGGTGACGGCATTTCCCCAGAAGCGCTTGCCGAAGCGGCAGATCGACTGATCGAGCAGGGCCGCAAGGTCAAGCTGCTTTACCTAGTGCCTAACTTTGCTAACCCGTCGGGGGTCACCCTCACCGCTGAGCGCCGTGCACAGGTTTTGCAGGTCTGTCGCGAACGTGGCATCTTGATCATCGAGGACAACCCTTACGGCCTGCTCTACTTCGACCAGAAGCCGCCGGAGGCATTGCGCGCCATGGATGCCGAGGGCGTCGTTTACCTAGGAAGCTTCTCCAAGATTCTTTCCCCAGGCCTCAGGGTCGGTTATGTCTTGGCACCGCCTGCAATCCGCGAAAAGCTGGTGTTGGCTAATGAGTCAGCAATTCTGTCCCCAGCTACCTTCGCTCAGATGATGGTGAGCGAGTATCTGTCGCTATCTGACTGGCAAGGCCAGATCGACACCTATCGCAAGCTTTACGCGACCAAGCGCGATGCAGCACTTGAGGCGCTAGCCCAGTATTTGCCTCGCGTGGAGACCACTCGCCCACAGGGTGGCTTCTTCCTATGGCTAACCCTTCCAGAGGGCCTAAACAGCAAGGAAATGCTGCCATTGGCGGTAAATGAGCTAGTTGCCTACACCCCTGGAACCGCGTTCTATGGCGATGGCCGTGGTGCAAACAACATCCGTGTTTGCTTTAGCCACCCAACCGCCGAGAACGTAAAGGTGGGAATCAAGCGCCTTTCCAACGTTGTGAACCTGCAGCTGGACCTCTTGGACACCTTTGGAGCTAAGGACTAAGCATGCAGCCCACCATTTTGGTTCTAGCCGGTGGGATATCGCATGAGCGCGATGTTTCTTTGAAGTCTGGTCGTCGCGTGGCCGATGCCCTAACCGATGCTGGGGCTGCGGTTGACATTCGCGAGCCAGACTCTGAGCTATTTGGCCACCTGCTTGCCACCCGACCAGATGTGGTTTGGTCCACTCTTCACGGATCTGTGGGAGAAGATGGCTCGCTGCAGGACCTGCTGAGACTAGCCAGAATTCCTTTTGTGGGCTCCGATGCCGATGGGGCACGGCTGGCTTGGAACAAACCGGCTGCCAAGATCGTTCTAAAGCGCCAAGGAGTGCAAACCCCAGACTCAATCACCTTGCCAAAATCGACTTTCCGAGAGCTAAATGCCGAGGCAGTTTTGGCCCTCGTGGCAACCGAGATGAGCTTCCCGCTTATCGTGAAACCCGCCAAGAGCGGTTCTGCCCAGGGTGTCAGCAAGGTCGAGAACGCCCAGTCCTTCGCTAAGGCGATGGTGGATGCTTTTGTCTACTGCGATCAGGTAATGATTGAGAAGTTCGTCGAGGGAACCGAATTGGCAGTCTCGATCGTTGATCTGGGCTTTGGCCCACGTGCGCTTCCTGCCGTAGAGGTCGAACCAAACAGTGGAGCTTTCGGTTACCAGGAGCGCTATGTTCCCGGGGAAACCAACTACTACGTACCCGCCCGACTTCGCCCTGCGGACCTAGAGAGAGCGGCTGAACTGGCGCTTTTGGCCCACAACGCACTGCGTCTGAGGCACCTGAGCAGAATTGACATAATTGTCGACAGCGAAGGAACCCCCTGGTTCCTAGAGGCCAACGTAACCCCCGGAATGACTGAGACGTCGCTGTTTCCACAAGCGGTTATTGCCGATGGCGAATCACTATCGGACGCCTATCTCTCGATAGCGTTGGCTGCCCTTAGGTCTTAGTTCGAACCCTTGATGCGATCCGCGATGCGGCGTAGGTCAGCGATGTTTCCAAACTCAATAATGAGCTGACCCTTCTTGCGGCCAAGCTGAATCTTTACGACCGTGTCCAGGGCATTGCCCATTTCCTCAGCCATCTCCTTGAGCATGTCGGTCTTTCCGCCCGGGATGATCTTTCCACGCGGTGGCTTTGCCTTCGCACTGGAAACTAGCTCTTCGAGGCTGCGCACAGATAGGCCCTCTCGAACCGTTTTCTCTGCAAACGCTGTCATGGTGATTTCATCTGCAGCACCAAGCAGTGCGCGAGCGTGACCGGCCGAAAGCACTCCGGCAGCAACCTTGGACTGAACGGTCAGTGGCAGCTTCAGAAGGCGCAGGGTGTTGGTGATCTGAGGTCTTGAGCGGCCCAGCTTGTCGGCCAGCTGGTCCTGGGTGGAACCGAAGTCCTCCAGCAGCTGCTTGTATGCCGAAGCTTCTTCCAGTGGGTTCAGGTTGGAGCGGTGGAGGTTCTCCAGCAGCGCGTCCCTGAGCATGTTCTCATCGGCGGTCTCTCGAACAATCGCCGGGATCTTGGTAAGCCCTGCCTCTTTGGAAGCTCGAAGGCGACGCTCACCCATGATTAGCTCAAAGCTTGAACCCTTCGGGCGAACCACGATTGGCTGCAGCACTCCGAACTCCTTGATGGAGTGAACCAGCTCGGCAAATGCCTCTGGTTCGAAAACTGAACGAGGCTGCTGCGGGTTTGGAACGATTTGGTTTGGATCAATCTCCAAAAAGCGAGCACCTGGCACCTCGATCAGAGGAATGGCAGAGGTGTTGGTGAAGAAGACGTCCACCGCATCTCGGTCTCCGCCTGGGATTAGTGAGCCGATGCCTCTTCCGAGGCCACCCTTACGCTCTGGACGCTTTTCTTCACTCATTTGATTACTCCTCGCTGAGCTAATTCAATGGCAGCTTCCTGATAGGCCAGGG
>JARXAN010000037.1 GCA_029865895.1 Actinomycetota bacterium | reverse complement strand
CCCTGGTACTGAATTGCCTCTGGAAGGGCTTTTTCCATTAGGTCGGCAAGCGAGGTTGCGCCGACAAAATCCAGCATTTCTTTTTGGGCTTGAAGATCAGGCCCGATGTGACGGAACTGGAAATCGTGGTGCTTTTCTAGCAACTATTACTCCCCGGTTATCGCTGCATACTCGGCAGCGGTTAGTAGCTCTGGCAATTGGGTGTACTTGATCTTGATGAGCCAACCAGCGCCGTATGGGTCCTGGTTGATGGCCTCTGGAGATGCGCCGAGTGCTGAGTTAGCCTCGATGACCTCACCGTCCATTGGGGCGTAAAGCTCACCAACCGACTTGGTTGATTCGATCTCACCACAAATCTTCATGTAGCTGGTTGAGCTACCTGGCTTTGGAAGGTCGACGTAAACAATCTCACCGAGCGCATCGGCTGCGTACTGAGTGATGCCAACGGTGGCGACATCGCCATCTACCAGCACCCACTCGTGCTCTTTGGTGTACTGAAGGTTCTCCGGATTTGCCATCTTTATCTCTCTGCCTTGTAGAACGGGAGCTTTACTACTTCATAGGGAACTCTGGTGCCACGAACATCGGCCTCCAGCTTGGTGCCGGTGCCGAGATCTAAATCTGCCTTTAGGTATGCCATTGCTATTGGATAACCAAGAGTTGGCGAAAGTACTCCCGAAGTCACCTTGCCAATTGCATTTTCCCCGCCGGGCAGGAAGATTTCATAATCTGCGCGAGCGGCACGCTTGCCCTCGCCCTTGATTCCAAACAGCTTGATTTCAAGCGGCTGGCTGGAAACTTTTAGCAGCTCAGTCTTGGAATTGAAGTCACCCTTATCGAAGGCAACTACTCGGCCGAGGTTGGCTTCAAATGGGGTCAGTGTGCGGGCAAGCTCGTGACCATAGAGCGGCATGCCAGCCTCAAGTCGCAAGGTGTCGCGAGCGGCTAGGCCGCAGGGGAGAAGGTCAGTGCCGCCAGCTGCCAAAAGCTTGCGCCAAATCGATACGCACTCAAGCACCGGGATAAAGATTTCAAAACCGTCTTCGCCGGTGTAACCGGTGCGCGCGAGCAGAACTGGAACGCCTTCGAGGTTTGCCTTGGCAATCGAGTAATACTTCAATTCGCCAAGGTCGACATCCACCAGCATGCCCAGAATGTCTTTTGCCTTGGGGCCTTGGATTGCGACCAGTGCCCAGTCTTCGGTCTCGTCGAAGATGTCGACTTTGAAGCCGTAGTCGGCCATGTCTTGCATGGCCACCAAAACCGCATGGCGGTTGGAGGCGTTGGCCACCACCAGGTAGTCCTCGGTGTCCATTTTGTAGACGATCAGGTCATCGATGATGCCGGCATCTTGCGAGCAGATCATGGTGTATTTGGCTTGGCCGACGCTCAGCTTGGAGATGTCCGAGACCAAAACCTTGTCCAGGAACTTGGTAGCCTCTTCGCCAACGATGCGAAGTTCGCCCATGTGAGAAATGTCAAAAAGGCCGGCCGAATTGCGAACCGCGTGGTGCTCATCGAGGTCCGAGCCGTAGCGAACCGGCATGTTCCAGCCACCGAAATCGGTAAAGGTTGCGGCTAGGGAAACATGCTCGTCATTAAGCGGCGTTGTCAGCACCAGACCACTCTATAACTATCTATCGAGCAGTTAGCCGCTGACGCAATTCTTGGTACTTAGATGCGGTAATTGAGACAATTTCGTTAGGTAATTCCGGCGGATTTCCGGTCTGATCCCAGTTTGCCGAGAGCCAGTTTCTGACGATCTGCTTGTCAAAGCTCTGGTCTCGAATGCCCTGTTCCCAAACGTCCTTATCCCAGTATCTGGAGGAGTCCGGGGTCAACACCTCATCACCGAGGGTGAGCTGGTTGGTTCTGGGGTCATTTCCAAATTCAAACTTGGTGTCAGCAAGAATCAAGCCGGCTTTTTCGCAGAGCTGAGAGGCGGCGATAAAGATACGAATCGATTCGTCCCGCAGTCGCTCGGCAATCTCCTTGCCGACCAGTTCAACGCTTTGGGCAAAGGTGATGTTCTCGTCGTGCTCGCCCTGCTCGGCTTTGAATGCCGGCGTGTAAATCGGGTGGGGGAGGCGATCGCCAAACCCAAGTCCCTCAGGTAGCTCTATGCCGCAGACCGTTCCGCTCTGCTGGTATTCCTTCCAGCCGGAGCCGGAGAGGTAGCCGCGCACCACACACTCAATTGGATACATATCCAATTTCTTGGCAATCATCGCGCGGCCAGCCACTTCCTGCGGAACCGAGAGCTCACTAGAGCGATGGTTGTTTATCTCGAGCCGGTCAAACCACCAGTTCGTCATCTCGGTTAGGTTTTCGCCCTTGCCCGGAATCTCAGGAGAGAGCACATGGTCAAATGCGCTGACTCGGTCAGAGGCAATAATCAGAACCAGGTGTGAGAAGTTTGGATCGGTTGGGACGAAGAGCTCGCGCACCTTGCCGGTGTAGACGTGCTCGAAGCCTTGCACTAGCTCACGACCTTGAGTGCGATGTCATGCCTAAAGTGTCCGCCTTGCAGGTCAATGCGAGACATTCCCTCGTAGGCGAGAGTTCTCGCCTCCTGGAAATTCTTGCCGGAAGCAACCACCGACAGCACGCGACCGGTTGGGCTTGCCTTGCAAACCTCGACACCATCAACTGTCTCCGCGCTGTCAATGCCAGTCACCTCGCGCACCGGTGCGTTACTCACCGGGTAGCCCTCCGATGCCAGCACCACAGTCACTGCGCAGTCGTTTGAGAAAGTGGCCTCCGGGCCAACGTCTAACTTTCCGGTCGCACTTCGCATCAAAAGATCGGCCAGGCTGTTGTTTAGTCGCCTGAGCACAACCTGGGTTTCTGGGTCGCCAAAGCGGGCATTGAACTCGATGACCTTCACGCCTCTCGAGGTGACAATCAGACCGCAGTAAAGCAGCCCCACAAACTCTGTGCCGCGACGGTAGAGCTCATCAACGGTTGGCTGAGCAACCCGGTGGGTGATCTCCTCGACAAAGCCCTCCGGCAACCAAGGCAGTGGTGAGTAGGCACCCATGCCACCGGTGTTCGGACCTTCATCATTGTCAAAAGCACGCTTGTAGTCCTGAGCCGGACTCAGCGGCATCACGTGCTTTCCATCGGAGAGGAAGAAAAGCGAAACCTCTTGACCGTCTAGGAACTCCTCGACCAGAACACCGTCCTCGATGAACTTTTTCGCATGCTCCAAGGCCTCTGCACGATCTGAGGTGACAATCACACCTTTACCTGCCGCGAGACCATCGGCCTTAATCACATAGGGTGCACCGAGCTGCGCCATGGCGCTCTCCACCTGTGACATGGACGAGCACTCATAGGCCAGGCCAGTTGGGACATCGGCCGAAGCCATAATCTCCTTGGCAAACTGCTTGCTTCCTTCAAGGGCTGCGGCCGCCTGGTTTGGTCCAAAAACCGCGATGCCTTGTTCACGAAGTGCATCGGCAACTCCAGCCACCAGCGGAGCCTCTGGGCCAATAACAACTAAATCGACAGCCTCGGCCAGTGCAAGCTTTACGACCTCAAGTCGGTCGGTGGCCACAACCTCAGGCTTTACCTCGACCTCACGAGCAATACCCTCATTGCCAGGGGCGCAAACAATGTTTTCGCGCGGGGTGCCGGTTCGCACCAAAGCCTTGACGATGGCGTGCTCTCTGGCACCAGAGCCAATAACGAGGATCTTCACATTCGCGAGTTTACCCTGCCAACAATTGGGTATTTGGCCTAACAACTTAGACTTAGCCGGTGGAGAACAAACAGGTAAGACCAAAAACTGAAGGCTGGACTCAGCGCAAAGACGCTGAGGGCAAGCCGCTGTTGCAGTTTGCCGAGGTTAAGCGCGGCAAGCCACCGGTTCACCTAGCAGATCTGTCCATTGCAGATCGCACCGAACGAATCAAAGAACTCGGCATTCCAGGCTTTCGTGCCAAGCAGATTTCCACCCACTACTTCACCCACTACTCCTCTGACCCAGAGGCGATGACCGACCTTCCCAAGGAGGGTCGCGCCGAGCTGGTTCAAAAGGTCCTTCCACCGCTACTGACTCAGGTGAAGCGACTGCAGACCGATAAGGGTGACACCGTCAAGTTCCTCTGGAAGCTCTTCGATGGCGCTTTGGTGGAGTCGGTATTGATGCGCTATCCAAACCGCATCACACTGTGTATTTCCTCGCAGGCAGGCTGCGGTATGAACTGTCCGTTCTGCGCCACCGGTCAGGCGGGGCTTACCCGCAACATGTCGGCAGCCGAGATTGTCGATCAGATTGTGCAGGCAAACCGTGCGATTCGCGCCGGCGAGCTCGGAGCGAATCGTCACGAAGACGAGCGAGTGAACAACATCGTCTTTATGGGCATGGGTGAGCCACTTGCCAACTACGCCAAGATCATGGATGCCATTCGCACCATGGTTGAACCTCAGCCAAACGGTCTCGGCATGAGCGCCAGGCAAATCACGGTATCCACCGTTGGCTTGGTGCCCGGCATTGTGAAGTTGGCCGAGGAAGATCTGCCACTTACCTTCGCGCTTTCGCTACACGCGCCAGATGACCAGCTGCGCGACGAGCTGATTCCGGTGAACTCGAAGTGGAAGGTTGATGAGGCACTCGATGCCGCAAAGGCTTACTACGACAAGACCGGGCGTCGAGTCTCGATTGAGTACGCACTAATCCACAACATGAACGATCACGACTGGCGAGCACAGCTATTGGCCGACAAGCTCAACGATCGAGGTAAGGGCTGGGTGCACGTCAACCCGATTCCGCTAAACCCAACCCCTGGTTCGGTTTGGACCTCCTCCACCAAAGAGCAAATCAACTCCTTCATCGACATCCTGGACAGAAACGGCATCCCAGTAACCTTGCGCGATACTCGCGGCAAGGAGATTGACGGTGCTTGCGGTCAGCTGGCTGCTGCCAACTAGCGGTTTTTGTCTAGACCCCCTAGACTGACTTTATGAACGTCTCTGAATTGCAATTTGGATTAGACACCTTTGGCGATATGTCACTAGATGACAGTGGCGCGCCAGAATCCGCAGGTCAGGTAATCCGCGATGTGGTTGAGCAAGCAAAGCTTGCTGAAGAAGTTGGGCTCAACAGTTTCAATATCGGCGAACATCACCGCGATGACTACGCGGTTTCGGCACCGGACACCATTTTGGCCGGCATTGCAACCGTCACGAGCAAGATCAAACTGGGCACGGGTGTGACGGTTTTGTCTTCCGAAGACCCGGTTCGCGTTTATCAGCGCTTTGCCACCATCGATGCTCTTTCCAATGGTCGAGCAGAGATCACCGCTGGCCGCGGTTCGTTTATCGAGTCCTTCCCGCTGTTTGGCTACGAGCTTTCGAACTACGGCGAACTCTTCGAGGAGAAGCTCGAGCTTTTGGTTGAACTTCTAAAGGAGAAGCCGGTCACCTGGTCCGGCAGAATGCGAGCATCGCTCACAAACCAAGAGGTTTATCCCAAGACTGAACGCGGAGCGATTCCACTTCGCGTTGGTGTTGGTGGCTCGCCAGATTCGGTGGTGCGAGCAGCTCGCCTCGGGATCCCAATGGCACTCGCCATCATCGGTGGTGACCCAGCCAGATTTGCTCCCTACTCGAACCTCTATAGAGAACAGCTTGCGAAGTTTGGTAATGCTGAACTGCCAGTCTCGATCCACTCGCCTGGCTTTATTGCCGATACCGATCACGATGCGATCGAGGCGCAGTGGCCCCACTACGAATCTGCTTTTGGTCGAATTGGCCGTGAACGCGGCTGGGGCCCGACCACCAAGATGCACTACATCTCAGAGGTGAATGGCGGATCGCTATATGTCGGCTCTCCGGAGAAGGTGGCGAAGAAGATTGCCTACGCCATTGAGAGCGTGGGAGCGACCAGGTTCGACCTCAAGTACGCCAACGGGCCAATGCCGCACTCGAAGTTGATGAAGGCAATTGAGCTCTACGGGACCAAGGTTGTGCCGCTGGTGAAAGAGTTGTTGAGCTAGTTTTTCTGTCCCCCAAACTGGTAGAAAATGTTCGACTTTGTTCGTTTCTGTCTATTTGTGACTATTTCGTTATGAGAATTGTCATGTTTGGTCAAGGAGGGCGATTATCCTGAACCAAAGTCCACTTACAGGAGGTTCAATGTTGAACAAGATTGCCGGTCACGAAGTTGACCGTCGTTTGCTTCTAAAAGGCGCTGCAGCTGGTGGTTTAGGTATTGCAGGCGCCACAATGCTCGCCGGTTGTGCACCAGGATCCACTGGTCCAATCTCATTCGGTGCTCGCACCGTTGACGAGTCTCCAACTATCCAGCTAAAGGGATTGGTTGACGCCTACATTGCCAAGACTGGCAACGAGGTTACCTACAACGCCACCGAGTCAAACGCTTTCCAGAACAACTTGTCACAGTACCTACAGGGAACTCCTGACGACTGCTTCCAGTGGATGGCCGGTTACCGCATGCAGTTCTTCGCAGACCAGGGCCTACTTGTAGACCTATCTGACGCTTGGAACGAAATTGGCGACCAGTACAACGAGAGCTACAAGATTGCTGCAACTGCCGCTGACGGCAAGCAGTACTTCGTACCTCAGAGCTGGTACCCATGGGGCCTACACTTCCGCAAGTCCATGATGGCTGAGATCGGCATGGATGCTGACTCGGTTTACAACTGGGACGACTTCCTAGCTGCACTAGGCGAGATGAAGGCCAAGGGCCTAATCGGTCTAGCTTCGGCTGACAAGGGTGGTTGGGAAGCGATGGGTATGTTCGACATCCTCAACGCTCGTATCAACGGCTACCAGTTCCACGTAGACCTACTTGCAGGTCGCGAGAAGTGGACCGATGACCGTGTGAAGGAAGTCTTCCGTCACTGGGAGCAGCTACTTCCATTCATGAACACCAACGTTTTGGACCTTGAGTGGGACGGCGCAATGCAGTTGCTACTGCAGAAGCAGGCTGGATTCTTCTTCAACGGTTCATGGTTCGGCGCAAACTTCCTAGAGCAGAGCCAGGAAGACTACGACGACCTATGGATCATCCCATTCCCAGAGATCAACCCAGACAACGCTCGCGACACCATCGATGCTCCTATCGACGGTTTCTGTGTAGCGAAGAACGGTGCGAACAACGCCGGTGGTGCAGATCTAGCCAAGTTCGCAGGTGACATTGAGGGTGTTCAGGCAATGCTTGACACCGGTATCCCAATGACCTCTGCAAACAACGGCCAGGACCGCTCTAGCTACGACGCATTCCAGCTACAGCAGGTTGCTGTTATGGACGAGGCGAAGTACATCACCCAGTTCCTAGACCGCGACACCCGCCCTGACTTTGCTGGCCCAATCATTGGACCTGCATTCCAGAGCTGGTTCAAGGACCCATCGTCAACCGATTCAATCCTTGAGTCACTTCAGTCTCAGTGGGATGCACTTCCTGCCCTATAAGCAGTAAGCAGCAGAAATTCAATAATGAGTGCGGCGACGACGAAGGCAGACAAGCCTCGTCGTCGTCGCACTTTTTCTGGCAGAGATAAAGTCACCCTCGGCTTCTTCGTCGGAGTTCCAACCTTCTTGCACCTGGCACTGGTCTGGTTCCCGGCCATCGCTACCATTTATCTTTCTTTCACCTACTGGACCGGTATCCACATCAGTGATATCCAGTGGGCTGGAACTGCAAACTACGAAAACATCATTTTCGAGACCCCAAGATTCTGGGAAGCAGTTCGCGTCAACGTCGTTTGGCTTTTCTGGTTTGGCCTGATTGCCACACCGCTGGGCATCTTGCTTGCCTATCAAATTGATCGCGAGATTCGCGGCCACAAGTTTTACCAATCCGCCTACTACCTTCCGGTAGTGCTCTCAATGGCGGTTATCGGAATCATCTGGAACTTCCTACTTCGTCCAGACGGTTTTGTGAACGGCCTAATGGGCCTTGAGATTTCCGAAGCTATTTCATTCTTCGGCGATGACCGCTACAACCTCTGGGTCATCCTGATCATGGCTTCCTGGCGCCACATCGGTTACATCATGCTGTTGTACTTAGCAGGACTAAAGGCAATCGATGCCACGCTTCGCGAGGCAGCGGCCATCGATGGCGCAACAGAGTGGCAGACCTTCCGCCGCATCATCTTCCCGGCTATGCAGCCTGTGAACATCATCGTGATTGTTATCACCATCATCGAGTCCCTAAGGGCGTTCGATATGGTCTACATCATTTACGGTGGTCGCGGTGGTTTGCCCATTTTGGGAGTGCTGGTCTTCGAGAACATCGCCGGTGAGGGTGCCTCGATGAAGGGTGCCGCCTACGCGGTGATCCTGTTCCTACTCTCCATCGTCCCGATCCTGGCTTACCTCCAGCAGCAGTTCAAGGAGGACGTCCGATGACCAGCTTGGTAAAAGACCAGAAGACTAAGAACTCTCAGAAGATCAAAGACCGCTTTATCTCGGCCTTTATCGGCATCTTTGCAATTGTTTGGCTGTTCCCAATTGCCTGGACGCTGTTCTCCTCGCTCCGTCCATACAAGGACATTCGCGCTAATGGAATCTTGTCCTGGCCGAGTGAGCTCAACTTCGACAACTACATCGAAGCCATCGAGCGCATGGAGTTGCCACGCTACTTCTATAACACCGCAATCATCACGTTGCCAGCGGTGTTCCTAACGCTGTTCTTTGGTTCGCTAATGGCCTTTGTGGTGACCAGGTATTCATTCAAGTTCAACGTGGCAATGCTGCTTTTGTTCACCGCTGGAAACATGCTTCCGGCTCAGCTGGTGTTCATTCCGGTCTTCAAGATGTACATGGCAATTGGTGATCTGGTTGGCGACCGCAGAATCCTGTATGACAACCCATGGGGCATTGTGTTGATTCACGTCGCCTTCCAGATGGGATTTGCAACCTTCGTGCTCAGTTCCTACATGAAGACGATTCCAAAAGAGATTTCAGAGTCTGCTCAGGTGGATGGCGCTTCGGTCTTCACCCACTTCTTCAGGGTGATGCTGCCGCTACTTCGCCCACCATTGGCATCGCTCGCGGTATTGATGACCACCTGGATCTACAACGACTTCTTCTGGGCTTTGGTTCTTATGTCAACCGACAACAAACGTCCAATTACCTCAGCACTTGGCCGACTGCAGGGTGAATTCGTGACCGACTACAACCTGCTCGCGGCCGGTGCGATGATCGCTGCCATACCGACGCTGCTGGTGTTCTTCGTGCTCAGAAAACAGTTCGTCTCCGGACTGACGCTGGGCGCAACCAAGGGCTAAACGGTTACAAAAACCGATTCATAACCGCGCAACACAAATGTTGGTCTGCGCATCGGCTCTCTAGCGAGATCAATCTTCGGGTAGGCCTTCATCAACATCGGTAGCGATGTCGTCATCTCCATGCGAGCCAAAGGCGCTCCGATGCAGAAGTGAATGCCGGCGCCAAATCCAATGTGTGGGTTTGGGTCACGGGTTAGATCTAGCTGATCTGCATTCTCAAAGACAGCCTCATCGCGATTGGCGCTTCCCAAAAGCGCTGCAATCTTCTGTCCTGACTGGATCTCAACCCCGCCAATCTCAGTGTCCTGAGTTGCCGTTCTCTCA